>NZ_JARKIN010000001.1:6088125-6412500 GCF_029351045.1 Streptomyces sp. WMMB303
CGGCAGGGGCGGCAGGGGCGGGCGCAAGGGCCCCGCGGCCACCGCGGAGGACGTGGCCGGCACGGCGCGCGGCGCGGAGCAGGAGGGCGCCGGCGCCGACGGCAAGCCTCGGGTTCCGCTGGCCGTCACGCCCGCCCAGGCGGACAAGGCCAAGCGGACAGCGGCCATCAGCGGCCTGGTCACCGCGAGTCTGACACTGGTGATCGTCGGCGCCACTTTCGCGTTCCAGTTCGTGTACAGCGACTTCTACACCTGTCAGAACGACGCGCTCACCCAGTCCTCCCGGGACGAATGCACCCGGCACCTGCCCGAGGAGCTGCGGCCGTTCCTGGAGGACCGCTGACCCCGGCCGACACCACGGCGCCGGGCAGCCCCCGGCAGCACCACCATGCGGACGGGCGGACCCCGATCCCCGGTGGATCACTTCGCGGAGGCCGTCTGAACCGGCTCGTCCGGGCGGGCCGGGGCTTCTGCCGGGGGCGAGACACCGGCAGGGTCCGGAGCATCGCCGTGGGCCGGGGTGTCGTCGCGGGCCGGGGTGTCGCGGCCGGGCACCGGCATCGGGACGGGGAGCGGATGCTCACGGGCTTCCGCCGGTACGGGGGCGGGCCCGGCTCCGGAGCCGGTGGGCGGTGCGGACAGCGGGGTGCTCAGCCACCCCGGCTCGGCCTCGCCCGCCCCGGACCGTTCGGGGCCGCGGTGTCCGTCGGAGTCGTCGGGCGCGAAGTCGGGCATCAGACCGCCGGAGGCGGACTTCATCACGGACCAGCGTGCGCGGCGCACCTCGTCGGTGTGCCATGCGGGGTCCGGACCGTGGCCGCGGGCGGCGAGCACGGCGGCCCGCACGGCCCGCGCCGCGGCAGCAGCCGCCCGGCGCGCGCGGTACCGCGTCCACCAGCCGACCCCCAGCGCGGTGGGCAGTCCGACACCGGCCATCCAGGCGCAAGCCGCGCCTCCGGCCTGCCACCAATGAGGACCCACATGGGCCAGCGTCCCGTTGCCGAGGGGGCCGCTCGCACTCGCGGTGAGCAGCGCCACGGCGGCCCCGCAGAGCACCCCGGCGAGCAGGACGGTCACGACGGTGGCCCGCCAGCCCGGGGCACCCCGCGGCGCTCGGCCGGGCCCGGGTCCGACAGCCACCTCGGAACGCCCGATCCACCAGCCGCACAGCAGACCCCCCAGCAGGGGCACCAGACCCGTCAGACACCACTGCGTCACGCTGCCGGCACCCTCTTCCGGTACGGCGGCCAGCAGCGGAAACGGAGGGAGCGGCGGGGCCGCCGTCGTGGCGAGCGGGCCCGCGACGCTACCGGCGCCCAGCGTGAATCCGGGGCCCAGGACGTAGGCCGCCGCCCACAGCGCCGCGTTGGGCAGCAGCGCGACCGTGAGCAGCAGCAGCCCGAGGTGCCCGGACGCGCTTCCGGCGAGCTGCGGGAACGCGCCGAACACCGCGCGGGCGTTCCAGACCAGGACAGCGGCCAGCAGCGCGGCGCCGCCGGCGCACAGCACCACGGTGGCCGTACCGGCGGCCTGTACGGCCACGGTCGCCCGCTCCCGGGTGACTGCGCGGAGGCTGCCGCGCACCCAGCCGCGGGCCGGATCCGGCAGCCGCGCGAGAAGAGGGGCCCAGCTCCTTGCGGGCGCCTGGGGAGGCAGGCAGCGGACCGCGCACAGCCCCGTCACCAGCAGGGCGAACAGCGGCAGGTGACAGGCCGCGCTGACGGGTTCCGCCTCGAGCGGACCGCCGGAGGCGGAGGCCAGTACGGCGGCGGTGACCAGGAGATAGCCGCCCGACACCCACACCGCCACCTCCGGTGGCCCGTAGTCCTCGTCCGCGGTCGGCCGGGCGTCCAGCGCCTCCCGCGTGGCGCGCCACAGCAGCGACACGGGTACCGCCGTCAGCAGCAGGGGTGTCACTCCCACGGGTACCGCTGGGCCGGTCGGTGCTTCCCGCCGCACGAGCTCCGCGCCGTGCGCCAGCAGCCACAGGTCCGCCGCCGTGCGCAGGGCGTCGTCCGCTCCTCCGACGGGATACGGCGAGACGGTCCACAGCAGCAGGACGACGACGGCGGACAGGCCGAGCCCGAGCCCGGCGGCCACCGCACCGCCCAGCAACCATCCGCTGGTGAGGGGCAGGAGACGGGGGCGGCGGCGGCCCGAGGAGAGCGACGGACCGCGGTGCGTCAGAGGGCTCACAGCGCCATGCTGCCAAGAACACCCGTTTTGCCCCAGTAGCAGGCATTTTGTCGCTGTGTCGCACAAGCTATGCGGTATGCCTCTCTCTTCCTCCCCCGACGACGACCGGAACCCGGCCCGGCCCCGTCCCGCGGAATCTCCCGATACGCCCTCACCCGGAGTGACTCCGCCCGCGCGGACTCCGGCGAAAGCGCGAACGAGGACTCAGGCAGAAGCGGGGGCGGGGAAGAGGCCGGCGAGGGACGGGAAGAAGCGCGCGGAGAAGACGGCGCACGGGACGAGGAACCGGAAGAAGGGGAAGCGCTCCCCCGAGGGCCGGGCGGCGGCTTCCGCCCCGGCGCGCCTGGAGAAGCGGCTTCCCGACACGGAGCCCGGTGCGGTCGAGACCTCGCCGTCCTCGGAACCGGCACGGGCCCCGAAGACGGCCGCCCGGGCCCCGGCAGCCGACGCGCCGGCCCCGGAGACGACACAGGCCCGGCCCGCATCCGACCCCGCACCCGACCCCGCGGGCGAACCCGCACCCGCACCCGGGCCCGAACCCGGCCCGGAACCCGGCTCCTGGTCCGCAACCGAGCAGGCGCCGTCCGAGCAGAAGCAGCCGGAGACACGGGCAGAGAGGGCGCAGGCACAGGCACAAGCGCAGGCGCAGGCACAGGCACAGGCACAAGCGCAGGCGCAGGCGCAGCCGCAGCCGCAGCCGCAGCCGCAGGGCGGGGACGAAGGGGAACCCCTCACCCCGACCCCGCGGAGCGAAGCACGGCCGCAGACCGGCTCGCCGCGGGTTCCGGCGCCGGCGCCGCGGAGCGAGCCGGAGCCGCGGGTCGAGGTGCCGGCGGACGTACCCGGCCCGGTGGAGGACTTCGTCCGGTCGGCCCGGCGGCCGACGGTACTGCCGGACGATCCGGTCGCCGCGTTCGACGAGCTGTACCGGTGGCAGGCGCGGGCGCTCACCCGGCAGGCTCTTCTGCTGTGCGGACACCGCCGGGTGGCGGAACGGGCCGTGCGCTGGGCGTTCCACCAGGCGTGGCAGCACTGGCCGAAGGTGCTGGCAGGGGGCGATCCGACCCGGACGGTACGGGCGACGGTGTACGAGTACGCGCTCTCGCCCTGGCATCGGTTTCATCCGAGACATCGCAGACCCGAGGTGTGCCGGGGTTCGTCGGGCGACAGCGCGGTGCTGGAGTCGTTCCTGGAGCTGCCGCGCAGCTATCGGGCCGCGCTGCTGCTGCATTACGGGCTGGGGCTGACCCTGGCCGAGACGGCCGCCGAGGCGGAGTGCAGCACCGAGGCGGCGGCCGGGCGGATCGCGCACGGGCGGGCGGCGCTGGAGGAGAGCTGGCCGCCGCTGGCGCGGAAGCCGCGTCGGCAGCGGGGTGCCGTGCTGGCCCGTAGCCTGCGCGAGCTGGCCGCAGCGCAGCCGGTACGCCCGGTCCCCGCCCAACTGGTGCGGGGCGGCAGCTCGCGGACGACGCGGCTGTGGACACGCGCTTCGGTCGGCCTGACGGCGGCGGTGGCCGCGGCGACCGCGTTCACCCTGCTGACGACCCAGAGCGGGGACAGCGCCCCGGCGCCGGAGCGGGAGCGGGTGCCGCGGGGGACGTTCGCACCGGCGACGCTCCCCGGCGGGCCGGAAACGGGGGCTGGGACGGGGTCGGGTACGGGGCTGGGGCCGGGGGGTGGGAGGGGGACGAACGCGCATTCCGCTCCCACGAGTGAGCGGAACAGCGCGGGCTCCTCGGTCCGGGCACCGGCCGCAGGAACCGGGCAGGCGTATCTCCCACAGCTCCGTTCCACCAACACCCGGGGGCATCTGCACGACTTCCCGTAGCCGGGGCGCGAACCCTCCGTCCGGGACGGACGGGGCCGGACACACCGACGGGCCCGCGCCCCGGAGGGTGCGGGCCCGTCGAGCGGCTGAAGCCGGGCACGCCCAGGCGTCAGGACGCGCCCAGGTGTCAGGCGCTGAGGCGCTCCCGCGCGAGCCGCGCGGTCTCGGACGGGGTCTTGCCGACCTTCACGCCCGCGGCCTCCAGGGCCTCCTTCTTCGCCTGCGCGGTGCCGGAGGAGCCGGAGACGATGGCGCCCGCGTGGCCCATGGTCTTGCCTTCCGGCGCGGTGAAGCCCGCGACGTAGCCGACGACCGGCTTGGTCACGTTCTCCTTGATGAAGTCGGCCGCACGCTCCTCGGCGTCGCCGCCGATCTCGCCGATCATCACGATCAGGTCGGTGTCCGGGTCGGCCTCGAACGCCTTGAGGGCGTCGATGTGGGTGGTGCCGATGACCGGGTCACCGCCGATGCCCACGCAGGTCGAGAAGCCGATGTCGCGCAGCTCGTACATCATCTGGTACGTCAGCGTGCCGGACTTCGAGACCAGGCCGATGCGCCCCGGCTTGGTGATGTCGGACGGGATGATGCCCGCGTTCGACTGGCCGGGGGTGATCAGACCGGGGCAGTTCGGGCCGACGATCCGCGTCGTGTTGCCCTTCTGGGCCGCGTAGTCCCAGAAGTAGGCGGTGTCGTGGACGGCGATGCCCTCGGTGATCACGACGGCGAGGCCGATGCCCGCGTCGACGGCCTCGATGACGGCGTCCTTGCTGAACTTCGGCGGGACGAAGATCACGGTGACGTCGGCGCCGGTGGCCTCCATGGCCTCCTTGACGCCGCCGAAGACGGGCACCTCGGTGCCGTCGAAGTCAACGGTGGTGCCCGCCTTGCGGGGGTTCACACCGCCGACGATGTTGGTGCCGGAGGCCAGCATCCGCTTGGTGTGCTTCTGGCCCTCCGAGCCGGTCATCCCCTGGACGATGACCTTGCTCTCCTTGGTGAGGAAGATAGCCATGGTGTGTCGGTGTCCTCGTTCGGTCTCGTCCGGGCTTACTTGGCGGCCAGCTCGGCGGCCTTGTCGGCCGCGCCGTCCATGGTGTCCACCTGCTGCACGAGCGGGTGCGCTGCGTCGGTCAGGATCTTGCGACCCAGCTCGGCGTTGTTGCCGTCGAGGCGGACGACGAGCGGCTTGCTGACGTCCTCGCCCTTGGACTTGAGCAGCTCCAGTGCCTGCACGATGCCGTTGGCGACGGCGTCGCAGGCGGTGATGCCACCGAAGACGTTCACGAAGACGGACTTGACGTCCGGGTCACCGAGGATGATCTCCAGGCCGTTGGCCATCACCTCGGCGGAGGCGCCGCCGCCGATGTCCAGGAAGTTGGCGGGCTTGACGTTGCTGTGCGCCTCGCCCGCGTAGGCGACGACGTCGAGGGTGGACATGACCAGCCCCGCGCCGTTGCCGATGATCCCGACCTGGCCGTCGAGCTTGACGTAGTTGAGGTTCTTGGCCTTGGCCGCCGCCTCCAGCGGGTTGGCCGCCGCCTTGTCCTCCAGAGCCTCGTGCTCGGGCTGACGGAAGTCGGCGTTGGCGTCCAGCGACACCTTGCCGTCCAGCGCGATGACCTTGCCCTCGGCGGTCTTGACCAGCGGGTTGACCTCGACCAGGAGAGCGTCCTCCTTGACGAAGACGTCCCACAGCTTGACCAGCACGTTGCTGATCTGGTCGACCAGCTCGGCCGGGAACTTCGCGGCCTCGGCGATCTCGCGGGCCTTGGCCTCGGTCACACCCTCGATGGCGTCCACCGGGATCTTGGCCAGCGCCTCCGGCTTGGTGGCCGCGACCTCCTCGATCTCCACGCCGCCCTCGACGGAGGCCATGGCCAGGAAGGTGCGGTTGGTGCGGTCGAGCAGGAAGGAGACGTAGTACTCCTCCTGGATGTCCGCGGTCTGGGCGAGCATCACCTTGTGGACCGTGTGGCCCTTGATGTCCATGCCCAGGATCTGGCCGGCCTTCTCGACCGCGTCCGCCGGGTCGGAGGCCAGCTTGACGCCGCCGGCCTTGCCGCGGCCGCCGGTCTTGACCTGCGCCTTGACGACCGCCCGGCCGCCGAGCCGCTCGGTCACCTCGCGCGCCGCCTCGGATGTCTCGATGACTTCACCGGCCAGCACCGGTACGTCATGCTTGGCGAAGAGGTCCCTCGCCTGGTACTCGAACAGGTCCACGCGCGTCCGTCCCCTTAATCAGTGGTCTCGCGGTCGATGTCAGCGTGGGCGTGCCGCAGGGCCGCGGCGTCCACGGGTCGCGCGGCATGTCCGCCTTGCAGGTTAGCCCTGCGTGCGTGCGGTGCCTAAATCGCACCTCACACATACGCGGTGACAACGGTCACAGCGCACACCAGGAAGGTGTGCGGGGCACCGACCGCCGCCGGGCCCGCACCACCGGGCCGGGCTACTCCGGCACCGGCAGCGGACGCTTCTCGATCGCCGCCGCCATCACCTCCGGGAAGTGGTCCGGCGTACAGGCGAAGGCGGGCGCGCCCATCTCCGCGAGCGCGGCCGCATGGTCCCGGTCATAGGAGGGCGCGCCCTCGTCGGAGAGGGCGAGGAGGGTGACGAACCGAACACCGGACGCCTGCATCGCGGCGACCCGTTTGAGCATCTCCTGCCGTATCCCTCCCTCGTACAGATCACTGATCAGTACGACGACCGTCTCCGCGGGGCGGCTGATCCGGGACTGGCAGTAGGCCAGCGCCCGGTTGATGTCGGTGCCCCCGCCCAACTGGGTGCCGAAGAGCACGTCGACCGGGTCGTCGAGAGCTTCGGTCAGATCCACCACGCTGGTGTCGAAGACGACGAGCCGGGTGTCGAGCGTCCGCATCGACGCCAACACCGCGCCGAACACGGAGGCGTAGACGACGGAGGACGCCATCGAACCGGACTGGTCGATGCAGAGGATGACGTCCTTCTTGACGGACTGCGCCGCCCGCCCGTACCCGACCAGCCGCTCGGGGACGACCGTCCCGTACTCGGGCAGATAGTTCTTCAGGTTGGCGCGGATGGTGCGGTTCCAGTCGATGTCCCGGTGCCGGGGGCGGTTGATCTTCGCGGAGCGGTCGAGCGCACCGGTGAGGGTCGAGCGGGTGCGGGCGGCGAGCCGCTTCTCCAGCTCCGCGACCACCTTGCGCACGACCGCGCGCGCCGTCTCCCGGCTGGTCTCCGGCATCGCCTTGTTCAACGACAGCAGGGTGCCCACCAAATGCACGTCCGGTTCGATCGCCTCCAGCATCTCCGGCTCCAGCAGCAGCGCGGACAGCCCGAGCCGGTCGATCGCGTCGCGCTGCATCACCTGCACGACGGAGCTGGGGAAGTAGGTGCGGATATCGCCCAGCCAGCGCGAGATCCGCGGAGCTGAGGCACCGAGCCCGCCCGAGGTCCCGGCACCGCTGCCGCCGCCGGCCGGACCGCTGCCGCCCGCTCCGCCGTAGACCGCCTCCAGGGCCCCGTCCATCCCGCTGTCGGTGGCGCCCAGCGCGCAGCCGGTGCCGTCCGCCGCGCCACCTCCCAGCACCAGCCGCCAGCGCCGCAGCCGCTCGTCCGGCGCGCCCCCGGTGAGCCGCTCCCCGCCGCACTCCGCTGCCTCTTCGCAGACCGTCATACCCGCGCCCCCTCCCGCTCGTGACTCCCGTCCGCCGCGCCGCCGCCGTCCCCGGCGGATTCGGTGCCGAGCAGCAGCCGCACCGTCTCCAGCACGGACTCGGCCCGCCCCGCCTCCAGCCCGGCACCGAATCCGGGCAACCCCTCGCGCTCGTCGCTCCCCCGGCGGCCCTCTCCCGCGGGACCGCGGCGCACCAGTTCGCCGAGCGTGCGCCGTACTCCCGCCTCGTACTCGGCGAACGTCCGCCGCAGCAGCGGCAGCACATCCGTGAACGCGTCCGCCGGAACGCCCGTCAGCCAGCGGTCCACGAGTGCCAGCAGCCGTTCGTCGTGGACCAGCAGCATCCCGCCGCCCGCGAGGAACCCCTCGATCCACGCCGCGGCCTCCGCCGGAGGCGTCCCCGGTGACAGCGCCAGACTCACCAGCCGTTCCGCCTCGGCGTCCGCCAACTGGCCGTCGTCCAGCAGCAGCCGCGCACAGCGGCCCCGCAGCAGGCCGGGCACCCGGTCCCGGCCTGCGAGGGTGCGCAGCACCGCCCGCCACCGGTCCAGCAGGTTCCCGGTCGCCCCGCCCTCGGTCTCCGGCGCCGCCGCCGCGCCGTCGCCGGCCGGTCGGTCGCGGGCGAGCAGGTTCACCGCCTGGTGCGCGGCATCGAGATGGCCGCGCATCTCGCGGGCGCCCTCGCTGTCCAGCCCCGCGCAGGCGGGCGGCAGGCCGACCCGGACACGCTCGGCCATCCCCTCGGCGACCTCTGCCAGCGCTCCCGCGTCGGTGCCCCGCACATCGCCGTAGCGCAGCGTGCGCACCAGCGCCGGAAGGGCCCGCGCCAGGTGGCCGACGTCGGACTCCAGCGCGGCCCGGTCGGCCAGCACCCGCATCACCACCGGAAGCGCGTCCGGAAGCCGGGCCAGCAGGCACAGTTCGGCCAGCGCGGTGACCTCGGCCAGCGCGGTGCCGGGTTCGACGGCCCGGGACCGTGCCTTGGCGGTGGCCGCCTCGCGCACGGTCGTGCCCCAGATCCCCGCCTCGGCCACCCGCACGGACAGCTCCGGCTCCCAGCACAGCCGCCAGCTCTCCCGGAAGGTGCCGGTACTGCCGCTCCGGGAGCGGACGGGCTCGCCCCAGTCGATGCCCAGCAGCCGGAGCCGGTGCAGCAGCCGGCTGCGTGCCGCGTCGGTCTCCTTGCGCAGATCCAGGTCGAGGTCGCGCGCGGCGGCGGACGGCTTGAGCCGCACCGCGCGCCGGCAGCGGGCGAGGTCGCGTTGGAGGGGGACGGCCGGACCTCCCTCGGGCACCTCTCCCAGCACGTCACCGACCGCGAGCCGGTCCCGGATCAGCTCCAGCGGCACGTCGGAGCCCTCGCACAGCACGGACCGCACCGCGTCCGTCGTCTCCGTCAGCCCGGCCAGCGGGCGTCCGCGCAGCGTGGCCAACGTCCCGGCGAGCCGTACGGCCTCGATGAGGTGCGCCGAGGAGACCTGGTGGTCCTGCTCCCGCAACAGCCCGGCCACTTCGGTCATCCAGCGCTCCACCGGCCGGTCCGGCGCGGTGAAGAGGTGGCGATACCACCCGGGCGAGGCGATGCCCGCGCCGTATCCGGACCGGCGGGCCAGCCGCCGGTGCGTCCAGGGCACCCAGGTGACCTCGGCCTTCACCTTGGGCAGTCCCTTCAGGGCGCGCCGGTCCGCGGTGACCGTGACGGCCTCGGTGAGCGCCGGTACGTGCCAGGCGCCGCAGACCACGGCGGTGGCCGCGTCCCCGAACTCCTTTCGGGCCTCGCGCAGCCGCAGCCGCATGTGCGCCTCCCGAAGGAGGTCCCGCTGGTGGCCGCCCGCGCCGTGCACCGCCCGCAGTTCGGCCATCGCCTCGCCGAGCGCCGCGAACGGCTCGTACGGGTCGGCGCCGGGAGCCGCGCCGCGCCGGTGCTCGACGGCGTCCTCCCACCAGCGCTCCGGGTCGTCGTACCCGGCCGCCTCGGCGAGCGCCGCCAGCGGGTCGAGCCGGACGCCGCTCCCGCCCTCGGGTGCTTCATCGGTGTCGGTGTCCCCGGCGGCACCACCCCCGTCGGTGCCGCCGGGGACCGTCTCCTGCTCGCCCTCGCTCAGGGCGAGCGTGTGGGCGGCGGGCAGGTCGATGAAGCGGACCGGGGCCCCGCGCCGCACGGCCCAGCGGATCGCCACCCATTCCGGTGAGAACTCCGCCAGCGGCCAGAAGGCGGCCCGGCCCGGCTCGTCCACGGCATGGGCCAGCAGTGCCACCGGCGGGACCATGCCGTCGTCCCCCGCCGCTGCGGCCACCGCGTCGGCCTCGGGAGGGCCCTCGATCAGGACGACGCCCGGCTCGTACGCCTCCAGCACGGCACCGACCGCCCGGGCCGAACCGGGGCCGTGGTGCCGGACCCCCAGCAGCAGCGGACCTGCCGCGCCTTCTGCGACAGCCGTCATGCGGACACCTCTCGGCAGGCCCGGTAGAAGTCCTTCCAGCCGTCCCGCTCGCGGACGACGGCCTCGAGGTACTCCTGCCACACCACCTGGTCGGCGGACGGGTCGCGGACCACGGCACCGAGGATGCCGGCGGCCACGTCCCCCGCGCGCAGCACTCCGTCCCCGAAGTGCGCCGCCAGCGCGAGCCCGCCCGTCACGACCGAGATGGCCTCGGCCGTGGAGAGCGTCCCGGAGGGGGACTTGAGCTTCGTACGGCCGTCACCGGTGACTCCCTCGCGCAGCTCGCGGAAGACGGTGACCACCCGGCGGATCTCGTCGAACCCCTCGGGCGCGGGCGGCAGGTCGAGGGAGCGGCCGAGCTGGCCCACCCGGCGCGCCACGATGTCCACCTCCGCCTCGGCGGTCTCCGGCAGCGGCAGCACCACGGTGTTGAAGCGGCGGCGCAGCGCGCTGGACAACTCGTTGACGCCACGGTCCCGGTCGTTGGCCGTCGCGATCAGATTGAACCCGCCGACCGCCTGCACCTCTTCGCCCAGTTCGGGAATGGGCAGGGTCTTCTCCGAGAGCACGGTGATCAGCGTGTCCTGCACATCGGCGGGGATCCGGGTCAGCTCCTCGACCCGTGCCGTCATGCCCTCGGCCATGGCGCGCATCACCGGACTCGGCACCAGAGCCTCGCCGCTGGGCCCCTGGGCGAGCAGTTGCGCGTAGTTCCACCCGTAGCGGATCGCCTCCTCCGCGGTGCCCGCCGTGCCCTGGACCAGCAGCGTCGAGTCGCCGCTGACGGCCGCCGCCAGATGCTCCGACACCCACGTCTTGGCCGTGCCGGGCACGCCGAGCAGGAGCAGTGCGCGGTCCGTGGCCAGGGTGCTGACCGCGACCTCCACGATGCGGCGCGGGCCGATGTACTTGGGGGTGATGACGGTGCCGCCGGGGAGCTCGCCGCCGAGCAGATAGGTGGCCACGGCCCACGGGGACAGCCGCCAGCGGGCGGGCCGCGGGCGGTCGTCGGCCGCGGCGAGGGCCGCCAGCTCCTCGGCGAAGGCCGTCTCGGCGTGCGGCCGCAGCGCTGCGGCGGGAGCGGCCGGGCCGGAGGCCGGCTCTCCCGCGGACTCGGCAGCCGGATCCGTGACAAGGCTCTCGGTCACAATTCCCCCTCGGAGCAGACCGGTTCTGGAAAAAGACAAGGGGATGGCCAAGGAAGGGAACCCCCGCGCCGCAGCGCCTCGGCCGATCCGTGAACCACTCTGCACCCCGGCACTGACAATCGCTCTGACCTGCACTTCCGCCTGGTCGACGGGGGGTTGTCAGTGGCGCCGCCTACCGTCTTCGGCATGGGTGGACAGGCGGTCCGCTGGACGGCGGAGCAGGTAATGGCGCTGGCGCCTGACGATGCGTCACGTCGCGCGGGGAACAAACTCGCCCCACCCGGGCCGTGGACGGAGGCCGGGTGGGGCGACGGCGCGGTCTGGGGGCAGTGCAAGGGCAGTGGAAGCAAGCCGTACCAGACGGTGGTGGATCTCGACGGCGGCCAGGGGCCCGGATACCGGTGCTCCTGCCCCAGCAGGAAGTTCCCGTGCAAGCACGCGCTCGGTCTGCTCCTGCTGTGGGCGGGCGGCGAGACGACGGTCGCGGAGGGGGGCGGGCCACCGGAGTGGGCCGACGGCTGGCTCGGCGACCGCAGGCGACGTGCGGAGCGGAAGGCGGGACGTGCTCCGGCCGGTGCGCCGGACGGGGCGGAGGCCGAACCGGCGGCAGGCACCGGGCAGGGCGCGGACGACGAGGCGCGGGCGGAGGCCGCGCACCGCCGTGCGGCACAGCGCGCCGAGCGGATCACGGCCGGTGCCCAGGAGCTGGAGCAGCGGCTGGCAGACCTGCTGCGCGGCGGACTGGCGGGCGCGGAGCAGCGGGGGTACGCGCCGTGGGAGGAGATGGCGGCCCGCATGGTCGACGCCCAGGCTCCGGGCCTGGCGGCCCGGATACGCGAACTGGGTGCGATACCCGGTTCCGGCGAGGGGTGGCCGGGTCGGCTGCTGGCCGAGTGTGCGCTGCTCCATCTGCTGGTCGGCGGCTGGCGGCGGGCTGCGGAGCTGCCCGCGCCGCTGGCCGACACCGTCCGCACCCGGGTGGGTCTGACCCTGGAGGCTGCCGACCTGCTGGCGGAGAAGCAGGCGCGGGTCCGGGACGAGTGGCTGGTCCTGGCCCAGCGGGACGCCGAAGAGGGCCGCCTGACGGTCCGCCGCGTGTGGCTGTACGGCCGGACGGTGGAACGGCATGCCCTGTTGCTCTCCTACGGCGCGGGCGGCCGCGCTCCGGAGCTGGCGCTGCCGGTGGGCTCGGTGTTGGACGCGGAACTGGCCTACTACCCGGGCTCCGGTTCGCTGCGGGCCGCTCTCGGTCAGCGGTACGGCGCGCCGTTGCCGGGCTTCCAGCCCCCCGGCGCCGGCGTCCGGGAGGCGCTGGAGGACTACGCGGGGACACTCCGGGAGGATCCGTGGGCGGAGAGCCGGCCGTGTGTGCTGGAGGGTGTGCTGCCGGTGCCGCCCTCCGCCACCGAAACGGCGGACGGCACGGCGGGGTCGGGCCAGAGCGGCCGTGCCGGTCAGGGCGCCGCCGGTTGGCAACTTGCGGCGATGGACGAGGAGTCCGCGCTGCCGGTGGCGCCGGGCACCGGTGCGGCGGCCCTGTGGAGACTGCTCGCACTCTCCGCGGAGGGTCCGGTCACGGTCTTCGGCGAGTGCGGCCACCGCGGCTTCGCCCCGCACACGGCCTGGCACGAGGGCCGGGCCGTTCCGCTGTGACGGAGGGGGAGCCGGACATCGGCCGGGACGACGCGGGAACCGTCCCCACCGGGGCGGAGCGGAACCGCGCGGTCGGGGTGGACCAGGGCGCACCCCGCCGGGACGGAGCGGGGCCGCCCGGTGAGAGCGGAGCAGGACCGCGGGGGACGGCGGAGAAGAGGACGCCCGATCGGGGCGGGCGGCGAACAGACAGGCGGACGGGCGGAAGGCGCCACGAGCGGCAGGCGCGACGGGAGGGTCGGACATGACGGTCGGCACGGGGACGGGACGGCACCCCCGCGAGGCGCAGCCGTCGAATGACGGCACCGGCGGACAGCAGCAGGACCGGGGGAACCGGGAGGCCCGGGGGAACCGGGAGGCCCGGGGGAACGGGGAGGCCCGGGCAGACCAGGCGACGCCGGAGAGCCGGGAGGAGCGGGGGAACGGGGAGGAGCGGCAGGACTGGGGGGAGTTGGTGGCCGCGGCGCTGCTGGGAGCCGAGCGGCGGCGGCCGCCGGGTGGGAGCGTGACGGCGCTGCTGGACGCCGCGGCCACCGGGACAGTCCGCCGCCGGGCAGGTGTACGTCCCGCGGTCCCGGGACAGCGGCCCGGCCCCGCACCGGCCGACGAGCGGCCACCGCTGCCCGGCGCGGCCGAGCGGCGGCTGGCGGCGCTGCTCGCGGGTCGGGCACCGGGCGGAGCGGGGTCGGCGTCCGGGCGGCGCGGTGCGGGTCCGGATCTGGGCGAGCTGTTGCCGCAGTGGCTGACGGAAGCGAACGCCCATGGCTATCGGGCGCCGGCCGCTCTGCTGCCCGCCCTGCTGGACGCGGCACGGGCCCGTACCGACCTGCGGGCCGAGACACTGGCGTTCGCAGGTCCGCGTGCCCTGTGGCTGGCCCGGTACAACGCGGACTGGAAGTTCGTGCTGCGCGACGGTGTCCGCCGCCGGGCGCCGGACGGCCGACCGGACGAGACCGAGCGGGTCTGGCAGGAGGGCCTGTTCGCCGAGCGGGTCGCGCTGCTCACGGCGGTGCGTCGGCGCGATCCGGAGGCCGCGACGACGCTGCTCGCCGCCACCTGGCAGACGGAGCGGGCCGAGGACCGGCTGATGTTCCTGGACTCGCTGCGCGAGGGCCTCCGCTCCTCCGACGAGCCCTGTCTGGAGCGCGCGTTGACCGATCGCAGCCGCACGGTGCGGGCGACGGCGGCCGAGTTGCTGACGGCGCTGCCCGGCTCGGCGCTGGCCGCCCGGATGGCGGACCGCGCCCGCGGCTGCGTGGCCCCGGACTCGACGGGCGGCAGCGGCATCGCGGTGACGGCACCGAGCACGTGCGACGCGGCCATGCAGCGCGACGGGATCGTGCCCAAGCCCCCGTCGGGCCGGGGTGAACGGGCCTGGTGGCTGTGCCAACTGGTGGAGGCGGCCCCGCTGGAGGTGTGGGGGGAGCGGTTGGGCGGGGCGACTCCGGCCGAGATCGTCGCGCTGCCGGTCGCCGACGGGTGGCGGGACGATCTGCATGCGGCGTGGTGCGGTGCCGCCGTGCGGCAACGGAACGCCCCGTGGGCGCGTGCGCTCATCGGGAAGCCGACCGAGCCGTTCGCCGAAGGGCCCGGTGATCCGGCCAAACTGCTGGCGGTGCTGCCGGAGGAGGAGCGCGGTGCGTGGGCCGCGCGGTTCGTGGCGGCGCACGGGCTGTCGGAAGCCTTCCGGGTACTGGGAATGTGCGGGGTGCCGTGGCCGCTGCCGCTGGGGCGGGCGGTGGTCGACGCGCTGGAGATCGCCCGGGACGCGGGCAGCTATCCGTGGAGCTTCAGCGGAGTGATGGGGCTGGCCGAGCGCTGTCTCGACCCGTCGGACACCGAGCGGCTCGCACCGCTCGCCGCGGTGCCCGACGAGAAGGAAGGGGAGTCCCCGGGTGCGGGTGCGTACTGGGCGGAGTCATTCCAGCGGCTGCTGGCCACCCTGCGGTTGCGCGCCGTGATGCTCACGGAACTCCGGAACGAGGTGCCGGACCGGGAGGCGGAAGTGTCCTGACCGACCGGCCGGCGCTGTGCCGCAGAGATCCGCCGGGTTGGTCGCGGCGGTCGGCCGGGGCCCGGGATTCGCCGCCGCGGCTTCCGCAGCCCGCCGACTCCGAGGCCGGTCTCCCGTGAGTCCGGCGGCTCCAGAGGCCGGCGCCCGGGCGGTCGGGCAGTCTCGGCGGGCCCGGCGGTCCCGGGGCCGGCGGTGCGGGGCCGAAGCGTCGGCCCCGGGCCGCCGGGGGCGTCGCCTCGGGCGGACGGCGGACGGCGGACGGCTGTGGTCTCAGGCCGCGACCGGGCCCACGTGGGTGCGGATCCAGTCGACGACCTCGGTGGTGGTGGCGCCCGGAGTGAAGATCTCGGCGACGCCCTGCTCCTTGAGCAGCGGGATGTCGTCCTCGGGGATGATGCCGCCGCCGAACACCATGATGTCGGTGGCGTCCCGCTCGCGCAGCAGCTCCAGCACCCGGGCGAAGAGCGTGTTGTGCGCACCGGAGAGGACGGAGAGCCCGATGGCGTTCGCATCCTCCTGGATGGCGGTGTCCACGACCTGCTCCGGCGTCTGGTGCAGCCCGGTGTAGATGACCTCCATACCGGCGTCGCGCAGGGCCCGTGCGATGACCTTGGCACCGCGGTCATGGCCGTCGAGCCCCGGCTTGGCGACCACCACGCGGATCGGACCCGTCACATCCATCACTGCCTCCCTCAAGGACGACCTCCAGGCCGGAACGGGCCCCGGGGTGTGAACGCACGTTATCTCCAGCATCCCGCACCCGTCCCGCTCCGCGCTCGCAAGGGAGGGGGAAATCACACACGGACCCCGGATTCCCGCGCCCCGGCCTGGCCCTGCCCCCGTTCCGGCCCCGGTCCAGACCCGGCTCCGGACCGCTCCCGACCGCCCCGGCTTCCCGCAGTCGCCGCAGCCCCGGGGCCGCACGGCGGTTTGCGCACGCCGCTCGGGAGTGCCGCGCGCGGGCGCTCGCCCGTCCCGCGGGGCGCTCCGGCTTCGGTGTGCGGCCTCGACCGCGCCGCATGCGCCTGGCGTCCGGGACGTCCGCACTCCCTGCCACGGCACCCCGGCTCCGCCGCACCACACCCCCTTCTCCCCCTTGTCCACCGCCGGCCGAACGGCCCTGACCGTCCGACCGCTCTGTCCGAAGACCACGGCCGAAGGCCGGAAACGGTCGGCGCGGCTTTTCGATCAAGGGCGTTCGAGGGTGACGACGGCGGTGTCGGTCATGTGGCGCTGCCGGTGGATTGCGACATGTCCGCCCGATTCCGGGGTGAGTTGGAAGCGGGGGCGCACCGGTGGCGATGATCGTCAGATCGGGCACCGGGACGACGGACAGGTCCGTCCGAGCAGCTCACTCTTTCGAACGAATTTCGAACTCAGCCGCTGCGGCCGGTCCGTAGTCCGCCGAAAGACGGCCGATTGCCCTTTTCCTGCGTCGCCAAAACCTGCCGAAGATTGTGGCCGTCGCATACCCCCGGGTACAGTCGCCCGCATTGCTCCGCCCCTGTCGCCTAGGCGAAAGAGAAGTTGGTGGTGAACGACCGTCATCCGTCGGGAGTCCCGAATCCCGACGACCCCGGTTCCGGCTTCTCGTACGGCACCTACGGCGTGGACCACGGACAGTCCGCGTACGGCGCCTATCCCCAGGAGAGCTACCAGGCCGGTCCGCACGACGCGTACGCCGCCGGTACCTACGCACCTCCCGGCGACCCCTACCCGGGCGGGTCGTACCCCTCCTACAGTGAGGATCCGCTCTTCGGCGCCCTCCCGGGCAGCGACACCGGCAGCGCCGCGACCGGCTCCTGGGACGCCACCACCGCCTGGGGCACCGGGAGTTACCAGCCCGACCCGATGGCGGGCCCGGACGGTTCCGTGAACGTCGCGGCCACCCCCGGTTACGGCCAGGGGCACCCCGTCCCGGGTGACGGCACCGGACAGTGGACCTTCGGTGTGCAGGAGACGGGCAACTGGGACACGACGTCCTGGGGCACCGACGGCTGGGAGGCCGCGGCTCCGCAACCCGGTGACTGGGCGACCGACGGCCAAGGAACGGCCTTCGGCCACGAAGGCCAACCCGGATACGGCGGCCGACCCGGATACGAGGACCGATCCGGCTACGACGGAAGCCCCGGCTACGACGGCGCCACATACGAGGGCACCGCGTACGACGGCGCCGCGTACGGCGGTTTCGAGCACTCCGCGTACGACGCGCCTCCGGCCTACGACGCGCAGGCCGCCTTCAGCGGCTATGACCAGTTGCAGGACGACCAGGGGGGCTACGGCGTTCCCGGCGGCCACCCCGCGCAGGACGGCTACCACCTGGCCGGCTACGAGGACGACGCGTTCGGCGGTGCGGAGACCGGTTACGGGAACGGGACCGCGCAGTTCGGGTTCGACCCCGGCTATGCCCCCTCCGAACAGCACCCCTCCGAACAGGGCCTCGAGCAGGAGCAGGAAGCCACAGCCCAGTGGAACTTCTCCGTGCTGGCTCAGGACGAGCACGCAGCGGACGAGCACACGCAGGCCGACGCCTTCGGCCACGAACCGTCGCACGAGCACGGGTTCGACTTCGCTGAGCCCGACCTTCTCGTGGAGTCGGCGTCGGAGGACATCCGGGAGAGTCACCCCGACACGTCCGCCGGGATCGGCGGCAGTGGTGGCTCGCACGGGCGTGGACGGCGACGCTCCCCCAAGCCTCGCCGCCGGGCACTGATGACCGTGGCGGTTCCGTCGGTCGCCGTGATGGGTGTCGCGGGCGCGGCCGCGGCGAGCGTGATGGGCGACGACGGCAAGGACAAGGACAGCACCACCGTCGCGGCACCGGACGCCTCCCCTGTGAAGCCCTCGAACGTCAACAGCAAGCTGGACACCCAGCTTCAGGGGCTCTCCGCGGACGCCGACGACTTCGCCGACCGCGCCAGCCGCACCCAGGAGCGCATCGACCTCAAGCAGCGCCAGGAAGCGGAGAAGGAGCGCAAGGCGAAGGAGGCAGCGCGCAAAGAGGCGCTGCGCCCCAAGTTCGTCATCCCCGTCAAGAACCACACGCTCAGCGCTCGCTACGGCCAGGCAGGCGTCAACTGGATGTCGATCCACACCGGGATCGACTTCCCCGTCAGCTACGGCACGCCCGTGATGGCCGCGACCGACGGCACCGTCTCCACGAAGCACAGCGTGGCGTACGGGAACATGGCCATCGTGACCGCGAAGGACGGCACCCAGACCTGGTACTGCCACCTGAGCAGCAACAAGCTCCGCTCCGGCTCGGTCAAGGCGGGCGATGTGATCGCCTACTCCGGCAACTCGGGCAACTCCACGGGACCGCATCTGCACTTCGAAGTCCGACCCGGTGGCGGTTCGGCGGTGGACCCGATCCCGTGGCTGCAGAGCAAGGGCCTCAGCATCAGCTGAGAACCGGCCCCCGGACTTCGGGCACGGACCTCAGTCGTGAGGCGTGGACCTCAGTCAGGGGCCCCGGGTGTGACGGGAAGCGTGACCCGGCGCCCGGACCGCACGGTCCGGGCGCGAACGCGTCGGAGCCGGCGCCGCGCTACAGCTTCTCCACGGGCGCGTAGCGCAGCAGCAGCCGCTTGGGCTTCTCGCCGCCGAAGTCGATGGTCGCCTCGGCGTTGTCTCCGCTGCCCTTGACCGACTGCACCGTGCCGAGCCCGAAGCTGTCGTGGGTGACGCGGTCGCCGATCTGGAGGGAGACCACCGGACGGTCGCCGGCCCGCCGGGTCGCGAATCCGGAGGGGCCGCCCCGCCGGGCGGCGGCTCCCGTGGTGGAGGAGAGGGTCACCCCGATCCCGGCACCCGTCGCCGCGGCCGTCCCGCTCGCGCCCAGGCCGCCGCCCCCGCTGCCGGTGCGCTTCCAGTCGAGGTACTCGGCGGGGATCTCCTCCAGGAAGCGGGAGGGCGGGTTGTAGGAGGGCTGGCCCCATGCGCTGCGCATTCCGGCGCGGGTGAGATACAGCCGCTGCTGGGCGCGGGTGATGCCGACGTAGGCGAGCCGGCGCTCCTCCTCCAGCTCCTTGGCCTGGCCGAGGGCCCGCATGTGCGGGAAGACGCCGTCCTCCATGCCGGTCAGGAAGACCACGGGGAACTCGAGGCCCTTGGCCGTGTGCAGGGTCATGAGCGTCACGACGCCGTCGTCGTCGCCCTCCTCCGGAATCTGGTCGGAGTCGGCGACCAGGGCGACCCGCTCCAGGAAGTCGGCGAGGGTGCCCGGCGACTCGTCCTCGCCCCGCTCTTGCTCGAACTCAAGTGCGACGGCGGCGAGTTCCTGCAGGTTCTCGATGCGGGTCTCGTCCTGCGGATCGGTGGAGGACTGGAGCTCCGCGAGGTACCCGGTCTGCTCCAGCACCGCTTCCAGCACCGTGGCCGGACCGGCGCCGGACTCCACGACCGTGCGCAGCTCCTCCATCAGGGTGTTGAACCGCTTGACGGCGTTGAGGGAGCGCGCGGCCATGCCGTACGCCTCCTCGACCCGGGCGAGCGCCTGCGGGAACGTGATCTTCTCGCGCAGTGCCAGCGCCTCGATCATGGCCTCGGCGCGATCCCCGATGCCGCGCTTGGGCACGTTGAGGATGCGGCGCAGCGGCACCGCGTCCTCCGGGTTGGCCAGCACCCGCAGATACGCCAGTATGTCGCGGACCTCGCGGCGCTCGTAGAAGCGGACTCCACCGACGACCTTGTAGGGCAGGCCCACGCGGATGAAGACTTCTTCGAAGACACGGGACTGGGCGTTGGTGCGGTAGAAGACGGCGATGTCGCCGGGGCGGACCCGGGCCGCGCCGTCGCCACCGGTGTCACCGTCGCGGCCGCCGCCGTCGCCGGAGCTTCCCACCGTGCCGGAGGCGTCGGCCTCCCCGTCGCTGAGCCGGTCGATCTCCTCGGCGACGAACTGGGCCTCGTCGTGCTCGGTGTCGGCGACATAGCCGGTGATGCGCGGGCCGGAGCCCGCACGGGTCCAGAGGTTCTTGGGGCGGCGGTCCGCGTTGCGCTCGATGACCGCGTTGGCGGCGCTGAGGATGGTCTGCGTGGAGCGGTAATTCTGCTCCAGCAGGATCGTGGTCGCGTCCGGGTAGTCCTCCTCGAACTGGAGGATGTTGCGGATGGTGGCCCCGCGGAAGGCGTAGATGGACTGGTCGGCGTCGCCCACGACGCACAGCTCGGCCTGCTCCTCGGCCGGGCCGACCAGCTCGCGCACCAGTTGGTACTGCGCGTGGTTGGTGTCCTGGTACTCGTCGACCAGGACGTGCCGGAAGCGGCGCCGGTAGTGCTCGGCCACGTCGGGGAACGCCTGGAGCAGATGGACCGTCGTCATGATCAGGTCGTCGAAGTCCAGCGCATTGGCCTCGCGCAGCCGCGCCTGGTACATCGTGTACGCCTCGGCCAGGGTCTTCTCGAATCCGTCGGCGGCCCGGCCCGCGAAGTCCTCCTCGTCGACCAGTTCGTTCTTGAGGTTGGAGACCTTGGCGCTGAACGCCTTGGGCGGGAAGCGCTTGGGATCCAGGTCCAGGTCGCGGCAGACCAGGGCCATCAGGCGCTTGGAGTCGGCCGCGTCGTAGATCGAGAACGATGAGGTGAAGCCCAGCTTCTTGCTCTCGCGGCGCAGGATGCGCACACACGCGCTGTGGAAGGTGGAGACCCACATGGACTGCGCGCGCGGCCCCACCAGCTCGGCGACGCGCTCCTTCATCTCGCCGGCCGCCTTGTTGGTGAAGGTGATGGCGAGGATCTGCCCGGGGTGCACATTGCGGGCACCCAGCAGGTGGGCGATGCGGTGGGTGAGCACCCGCGTCTTGCCCGAACCCGCTCCGGCGACGATGAGCAGCGGGGGGCCCGCGTGCAGCACGGCGTCCCGCTGCTGTTCGTTCATCCCCTCCAGCAGCGCGGCGGGATCGATGACCGACCGGGGGGCACCGTCGCGGTGATAGGCGTCACGCGCGGTGGCTCCGCGGGCGCCGCCCGCGAAGGTGCCCGCGAAGAGATCGTCCGGGATCTCCTCGGCGGGGGCCGGGCCCCCCTCCTCCTCGGGGTCGGGCGGCGGCGCCGCGTCCCCCTCGGGTGCCGCGCCGTCGAGGTCCGCCAGGAAGCTGTCGTCGAAAAGGCTGCTCATCGTCGTCCGAGTCTAGGCCGCCGCGCCGACACTCCGGAGCCCTGTGGAAAACCGGGGCCACCCGCATACACCACTGCCCCGTTCGCGGTTTTTGCACGATTCGCCCGGTAAGGCCGATACGGCGCCGCACGCAGCCCGCATACCGCGTGGGCGAGGCGCGCTCAGACCCAGAGCACGGCGATGAAGATGTTCGCCGTCGTCAGCAGGCCGACCGAGCCGAAGAGCGGGGCGCTCAGCCGCTCCTCGTCGCGCTTGACGTAGGTGACTCCGAGGATCACCACGAGCAGCGCCAGCTTGAGTCCGATCTTGACGTTGTTCACCGCGCCGCCGTCCGCCTGGTGGAGTCCGACCAGCGCCACGCCGGTGATCAGCATGGTCAGCGCACCGTGCAGCATGCTGGGGCTGATCCGGGCCTCACCGCTGCCGATCGCCTTCATCTGGGCGAGGAAGCCGCCCAGAAGCGCGGCTATGCCGATGATGTGCAGGCCGACGAAGATATTGATCAGTACGTCCATGACCGCGAGCGTATCCGGGTGTTTTCGGGGCCTTTAGCACGCCCCCGGCTTCTCCGCAGGCGCTCGCCCCCTGCCGGTCAGGACCGCGCATATGCCCCCGACTCCGAGTCGACAGGGGGCGCGGTCCGAACAGCATCCGGGCGAAACGGCTCACTTGCGGTCATCCCCGTGCCTCTTCGGTGTCCTTCCGCATAGCGTCCTCGTCACGTGGTCGCGCCCCGCCGGTCGGCGCGGCCACCCCAGCAGCAGGAAGCCGGCGCCGCGCCCCCGCAGCACCCGCCGGTGGCGCTGCTCCCGCACCGCCCGCGGGGCGCGTGCCGGGCACCTCCGCGCCCGCCCCGTGGACGTGCGCAGCCGCGCCCGCAGCACCCGTCAGCGCCAGTGAGGAAGTGACGGCCGCCATGGCCTCGCACCGGAAGCCCACCCCCCACACCTTCGCCGCGTTCACCGCGCCCGCGGTCCGCACCGCTCTCACCCTCGTCCTCGCGGGCGCCGCGGGCGCCACCTCCCTCCAGGGGGCTGCCTCGGCGCAACCACGCCCGCAGACCCCGCAGCCCGGCACGGCCCGCGTCAAGGCGAAGGTCGACCGGCTGCACCGGGAGGCGGAGCGGGCGACCGAGGCGTACAACGGCGCCCAGGAGAAGGCGCGGAGCGCGCGGACCCGGCTGGAGGCGCTGGGGGACGAGGCGGCCCGCCACCGGCAGAGGCTGAACGCTTCCCGGCGCACGCTCGGCTCCTACGCGGCGGCGCAGTACCGCGACGGCAGCGGCGTCGATCCCGCCCTGCGCCTCGTGCTCACCGCCGACCCCGAGGACTATCTGGAGCGCGCGGCGGCCACCGAGCGCGCCGGGGACCGGCAGGCGGCGGCCGTGCAGCGTGCCGCACAGCGCGGTCGGCAGCTCGCCCAGGTGCGGGAGGAGGCGAGGGGCGTCTCCGGGGAGCTGGCGGAGGCGGCCGAGCGCACCCGCCGCCACAAACGCACTGTGCGCACCAAGCTCCAGCAGGCGCGGCGACTGCTCGGCGAGCTCACCGCCGAGCAGCGCGCAGCCGTGCTCGACGAGCAGCCCCGCACGGCACCCACCCGGCCGAACCGGCCGTCCCCGGAGGCGGAAGTGGTCCGCGGCGGCGGCCCGGCAGTCCACCCGGCGCCGGAGGGGACCCCCGGACCGGCGCCGGCCGGCCGCGCCGCGCGGGCGGTCGCCTTCGCCCGCGGCGCACTGGGCAAGCCGTATGTGTGGGGCGGCACGGGCCCGTCCGGATACGACTGCTCCGGTCTGACGCAGGCCGCCTGGCGGGCCGCCGGCGTCTCGCTCCCGCGCACCACCTACAGCCAGATCCACGCCGGCAGGCGGGTGCCGCGCGGCGACCTCGCTCCCGGGGATCTGGTGTTCTTCTACGACAGCGTCAGCCACGTGGGGCTGTACGTCGGCGGCGGCCGCATGATCCACGCGCCTCGGCCGGGTACCGCGGTGCGTGTCGCTCCGATCGGTCAGATGCCCTACGCCGGGGCGGTGCGCCCCGCGTGACCGTCCCGGGCACCCCGTGGTCCCGCTCGGGACTGCCGCGCTCCCGGCCGCCGGGAAGCGTTCAGCCTCCGCGGGAGGGCAGCCGCCACGTCAACCAGGCGGCGTTCGCGGTTCACTCTCAGGTGCATTGCACGCGACTCGATGCGGTGACCGTCAGTCAGGCCCGACGGTGTACGGGCGAGCGTTCGCGGCGCTCGGGGAACCGCTCGAACCACTCACCTGGAGGCGTGCGCCTGCCACGAGGACCACGCGCTCCTGGCCCGCCGGACCGGCGTGGGCGTGGACGCCGGGGACGGAGCACGGATCGCCGCGGCCCGGGACCCGCGCAAGCCCGTCATCCTGCGCATTCACGGCTTGTCGACGGTCGAGGACTCGGTGGAGGCGGCCGTATGGCGGTTCCTCCGGTCGGAGCGTGCCTGCGGGATACGGCTCGCCGCGAGGGCGGCGGGACAGCCGGTGCCCGTCGAGCACCGGCACACCGTGGCGGCCCGCGAACAGCTCGGCTGCGAGCTCGCCGCACGGCACGACGATCAACCTCTCTACGCGAGGATCACCCGGGACGAACCCGACCTGGTGAGCTGACATCGGCTCATGTAAGGCACAATCCCCTTCCAACCCATGGAAGTTGAGAGGCGGGGTTGCACAGTGGCCGTGGACACGGCACAGGACGGCCCGGAGGGCCCGGGCGACGACGACGGGCACGGCGGCGGCACACCGGGCACGAGTGCCGCCCGCGGCACGGGCCGGCCCTCCGATACGGGCTCCACCTCGGACGCCACCGGCCCCGCCGCGAGTACCGCTCCCGCGGCAGACACCGGCCCGACCAGGGGCACCGGCCCGACCAGGGGCACGGGCCCGACCGCGGGGAAGGGCTCCCCCGGCACGACCGGCACCGGAGCGAGCCCGGGCGCCGCCCCCGGAGCCGCCGGTGCGGCAGGTGGTGGCGGGAGGACGACCAGGTCGGCCGGGACGACGGGGCCGAAGGGCGCGACCGGGACGGCGGGCACGACGGGAACGACCGGTGCGACAGGTACGTCCGGAGCCACGGGAACGACCGGTGCCCCGGGTACATCCCGGGCCACGAGGCCGACCAGAACCTCGGGCACAGCCGGTCCCACCGGAACGACCGGTGCCACCGGAACGGCAGGGGCCACCGGCACAGCCGGGGCAGCCAGAGCGGCGGCCTCCGCCCCCGGAGCGGGCCGCGTGCCCGGCGCACGCTCGGCCCCGTCCCCCTCCCAACGCGCCCCGCGCGCCCCGGAGGGGACGACCGCACGGGTTCCACCGATGCCGACCCCGTCGCCCACAGCATCCACATCCCCCGCACCACCCCCCTCGCCTCCATCGCCCCCGCCACCCCCCTCGAGCCCACCTTTCACCCCCTCCCGCCCCGCCGACGGCGACCCCCGTAGCGCCGGTGGCACCGGCAGCAGCGGAAGCGGAAGCGGCGGAAGCGACGACGGCCGGGCGACCTGCCAGTGCGACAACTGCCCGCACAGCGCCCGCCAGAGCTACCGCAAGGCGCTGGCCGCCTTCGTGCAGCGCCGGGACGAGCTGGCGGTGGGCCTGGGTGTCCCGGTGGGGCTGGCGCACTCGGCGGGGGCCTCCCGCCAGTGGGTGTCCGACGAGTTGACCGGAGCGGCGCGGGCGCTCGCCGACCGGAGCCGCGAGGAGGGCGAGGCGTGGGTGGCGCGGCTGTGGCGGCGCACCGTGGGCACCGTCTGGGCAGCCGCCGGGTTGCTGCTGCTGGTGCAGTTGCTGACCGCCCTGGCGGGGGGCTGGTCCACGGGCCGCACCGCGGGGCTGGTGGCGGCCGGCGTCTCGGCGGTGGGGTTGTCCGTCGCCGCCTGGCTGCACCGGTCGCGGGGTGGGGTGCTGGCGCCGGTCATCGGCGAGGACAACCGGTTGTCCACCTCCCGTACGGTGGCCGCAAGCTGGGTGCTGCTGTCCGTCTTCGCGGTGCTGGTGCTGGCTGTGGAGCTGGCGGCGGCACCCACCTCGGGGGACCGCCGGGCGCTGCTGACCGGGCTGGATCTCTCCCGCGGCGCCGGGGTGGTCACCGTACTCGCGCTCACCTGCGCGGTCGCGGTCGTGGTGCGCCGCACGGTGGCGGTGCGGGTGCAGGGCAGGCGGCTGCAGAAGGTGCGGGCCGACCGCCCGCACGCCGCCGACCTGCTGACCGACGACGCGGGCCGGGGCGCGTTCTCGGACGTGCAGTACGTGCTCATCAACGGGGTCGCGGTGGTCTTCGCCGCGGTCCGGCTGTCCCGCCAGCCCGAGCGGCTGCCCGATCTGCCCTGGGGGCTGGCGCTGTTGGTCGTCGTCTCGGCTGCGACGTATCTGGCCGGGAAGTACGCCGAGGGGGGCCGTCCCGTGGTGCTCTCGGTGGTGCGGGCGCGGGAGATGGGCGACCTGCACTCGCCCATCCGCACCGGTGACGACATCGAGATCCGGGGCGCGGGCTTCGTCCCGCCGGGCGCCACCGCACCCGACCGGCTGGCCCGGGTGGTGGTCCGGATCGGCGCCGTCCATGTGCACGCTCCGCTGATCCCGGTGACCGGAGGATTCGCGGGCCCGGCGGACACCGCGCTGAACGTCCCCGTACCGGCCGAGGTCGAACCGGGTCGGGTGGAGGTCCAGGTGGTCACGGCAGCGGGCGCGGAGACCAACCGCTACCCGATCGACGTGGTCGAGTGACCGCATCTGCGGCGCCGCACGGCGGCTCTCCCGGAGAGTTCCCGGGGCACTTGCCGACCGGGTAGGCCGTGGGTGAAGAATCGCCTCCGCACGCGAACACGGCTGCGAGAGGCGGGAGCGACGCATGTCTGTGACGGGGCCGACGGGTGACCACGGGCCAACGGATGGCCGTGGGGCGGCAGGCGGCCGTGGACCGGTGGGTGGCCGTGCGGACGACGGCCCCCGGGCCGTCAGCGGCTACCCGGGACCGGTCGCGGGAGGGCCGTTGGGGGTGCGCGGTCTCGCCGCCCGCCACGCGCTGTTGCCGCTGCGGCTCTTCCTCGGCATCACCTTCCTCTACGCGGGCATCGACAAGCTGACCGACCCCGACTTCCTGACCGGTTCCGGTCCCGGTTCCTTCGCCGCGACACTGACGGCCGTGCACGACACTGCCGCGGCCACCTGGATGGTCGAGCTGGCGCAGCAGAGCCCGCAGGGGTTCGGTACGGCCATCGGCTTCGGGGAGATGGCGATCGGACTGGGCACCCTGTGCGGACTGTGGGCCCGCGTGGCGGCCGCGGCCGGTGCGCTGCTCTCCTTCTGCCTGTGGATGACGGTGAGCTGGTCCAGCGAGCCGTACTACTACGGCAACGACCTGCCGTATCTGATGGCGTGGCTGCCGCTGCTGATGGCGGGGGCGCCGATGTTCTCGCTCGACTCGCTGCTGGCGGTGCGCAAGCGCCGCAAGGGGCAGCAGATCTTCGGGTAGGCCATTTCAGTCAGATCATCTGACCGCTGGACCGGGTGTGCGCTTTGCCTGACGCGCTGTGAGCACGCGGATCCACCCGCTGTGTCCCGGCCGGAGGCCGAGGTGGGGCGGCCCACTGCGGCCTCACCGAGAGGTGGTCGAGTCGACGACGCCCGGAGTTCGAACCGGCCGTGCGCCCGCAGTGCCGGATTCCTTCCCTCGCCAGATGTGACGAAGAGGAACTTCCTCGCGTCGCATGCGGAGAATGCACCTTCACCTCTCACCCACCAAGATCGCGAAACCGTCGAGATGCCGGGCAAGGCTGTACTCGAACAGCTCATCGAGGTCGGGGGCCGTCTCCTCGTGTACCTGCGCGAGCAGCGGGAACCGCCCACTCGCGAACAGTTCCTCGGTCCGCGCCTGCTGCGCCTGCAGCCACCGGGCGAGCGTCACCCCGGTCTCCTGCACGGCTTCCGCTTCGTCCGCTGTGGACAGCGCGACGTGGAGCACCAGCGAGTGCAGCGCCAGCGCTTCCTGCATCCGCGTCCGCAACGGAAGGCCGAGACCGTCCAGCGCACGCAGGATCCACTCGGTGTGCACCATCATGTTCGGCGCGAGCGACGGGCGGGTGAACGACACTGCCTGGGGCAGCCAGAGATGCCGCCAGCACAGCGCCCACTGCCGTCGCGCGACCAGTTCGAGCTTGGCCCGCCAGCCCGCAGGTCCCGGATCGGGTAGTTCCGCTTCGCCGAAGACCAGATCGGCCATCTGCGTCACGAGGTCGTCCTTGTTCGCGATGTGCCGGTAGAGCGACATGGGCCCCACGCCCAGTTCGGCGGCGACCCGTCGCATGGAGACGGCGTCGCCCCCTTCGACATCGGCGATCCCGATGGCCGTCCGCAGTAGGTGCTCCCGGCTGAGCCCCTGTTTGGCACCGCCCGAACCGGTCGGCGGGCGGGCGGGTGCTTTCGCCCGGCCGGTCGGCCGGGGTCGGCCGGGCGAGGAGCTCACCACCGTGCCCGAGCCGACCTTCGTTTCGGCCAATCCGTCTTCGCGCAGGGTGGCCACCACCCTGGTGGCCGTCGCGATCGCGACGCTCCAGCGATCCGCGATCTGACGGATGGACGGCAGGCGCTCACCTGGCCGGAGATCACCGGAACGAATCCTGGCTTCGATCTCTTCCGCGATGCGCAGATAGAGCGGCTCCCGTTGGGCCACAGAAGGCATACGTGTCTCCCGATCCACTCGTAGACCCCTGAAGTGGACTAGTTCACTTCAGGCAGACTAGTGCACTCTATTCAGCGAATCAAGCCGACCATATTGACCGCGTAAGCCGCTCTAATACGCTGTACGCATACGATCGATACGTTGTACGCAACCCTGTTAGGCGATCATGCATTCCAGCTCACGCCCGTCGGTGCGCACCGCAGGCGATTTCGCACGCCTGTACCACCAGATCCCGGCTCCCGGTACTGCTCGACCGGCGTCCGACGCGTTACGAACCCAGGCTCGGCGCCGTCACTCCGGCACGCGTCACCGGTTGGTGGCCTTCGGCCGGGTCCGCAGTTCGTGACGGCAAGTGGCGACCACCACGTTCCGCGCCTCGACGTCCAGACGGAGCGCTTTGGTATCGCAGAACTTACTCACCGTCAGATGTTCCGCATGCAAGAGCAGGGCGAAGCGGCGGGAGTCCGACCGGGAGTATCGCGATCGGCATGAGCTACGGCTGGTGAGGGGACAAGCACCGGCGCACCAGAGGCTCTGGGGTCATCGCCGAAGAAGTCGTCCTGATCGCTCTCGACAACGAGACCGGCGGAGGAAAGATGCGTCTCGGTCTCGACTGGGCTGTCGCCGGCGCGGGCGTCGTCGAACTGGCCCTCACCCGACGAATCACCGTGGGCGAAAACGACATCGTCACCGTGCTGGATCCGACCCCGACCGGGATCGGGCATCTGGACGCCGTGCTCGCCGAGGTGGCCGACGGAGTGAGCATCTCGAAAGTGCTGCGCCGGACGCGCGGCGGCGCGCCCGGCCGCGCCCTCGCGGCCCTCGTGGAACGCGGTGTGCTGCGTCGCAAGCGGACCTGGTTGCTCGGCATGCTCCCGGCGCATCGCTACCCGATGAGCGACCCATCGGCCGAGGCCGAAGTGCGCGCCAGGCTCACCGCGACGGTCCTCAAGGGACAGGATCCGGACGAGCGCACCGCAGCTCTGATCGGTGTGCTGCACGCCTCGAAGTTGTGGCGCCGAGCGGTACCCACCGGCGGGCGCAAGCACGTCCGGCGGCGCATGGCCGAGATCGCGAAGGGCCAGTCCATCAGCCCCGCGGTGCGCAAGGCCATCGCGCGGACACAGGGGGCCATCACCGCGATGGCGGCAGCGGCGAGCAGCGGCTGAGCCATGTCCGAAACCGACCACCCGACCACAGCGTCGAGCCCGAGCTGGCCCGAGGAACTCGTCGACCGAGGAACTCGACCGAGGAAAGAGAAGAGAACCCGATGGTGAATGAAATAGAAACCGACTACTTGGTGATCGGCGCGGGCGCGACGGCGATGGCCTTTGTGGACACCCTGCTGAGCGAAACGCAGGCGACGGTGACCATGGTCGACCGGTATCACCGGCCGGGCGGGCACTGGACCATCGCCTATCCCTATGTGCGCCTCCACCAGCCTTCTGCCATGTACGGCGTCAACTCCCGCCCACTCGGCGATGGAGTGGTCGATCAAACCGGCTGGAACGCCGGGTTGTACGAACTGGCGGGCGCGGCCGAAATCTGCGGCTATTTCGACCAGGTCATGCGGCAGACGTTCCTGCCGTCCGGGCGGGTCTCCTATTTCCCCATGGCCGAGTACCGAGGCGATGGACGCTTCCGCCTGACGACGTCGGGCACGGAATACCGGGTGACCGTGCGCCGGAAGATCGTGGACACCACGTATCAGGGCGTGACGGTGCCGGCCATGCGGCCGCCGGAGTTCCAGGCCGCTCCCGGCATTTCCGTCGCTCCCCCGAACGATCTGCCCGCCGTTCGCGAACCCTACGACCGGTATGTCGTCGTCGGCGCCGGCAAGACCGGAATCGACGCCTGTCTCTGGCTGCTGGAGCAAGGGGTCGCCCCCACGGACCTGACCTGGATCATGCCTCGCGCGCCGTGGCTCCTCGACCGGGCCAAGGTGCAACCGCTCCCCCTGCGCCGAGTCGAAGATCTCACGGGGGACTACGCCGCCAAGCATGAAGCCATCATGGGCGCCGAATCCGTGCCCGACCTCTTCGACCGGCTCGACGCTGTCGGTGCCCTCCTGCGGATCTCCCCGGACGAGCGGCCGACGGCATTCCGCTGCGCGACCGTTTCGCAGGCAGAACTGCAGGAACTGCGCAAGATCGACGATGTCGTCCGCCTCGGCCGAGTGAAACGGATCGACGAAACGGAGATCGAACTCGACGGCGGCACGATTCCGACCGGTCCTCGTGTGCTGCATGTGGACTGCACGGCGGACGCCATCAGACAACTACCCGTCGTCCCGGTCTTCCAAGACGACGTGATCACCCTGCAGTCGGTCCGGGTGTGCCAGCCGGTGTTCAGCGCCGCCCTCATCGCCCACGTCGAGGCGACCTACCCGGACGACACCGTGAAGAACGAACTCTGTCCCGTCACACCGAACCCGAGGACGGACGTGGATTGGCTCCGCTACACGCTCTCCGGGAATTCGGAACAGCTGCGTTGGTCGGGAAATGAGGATATCGGCGCCTGGCTGGAGAAGTCACGACTGCACCCCGACATGGCCCCGCCGATGCCGGAGGACCCGGCGGAACGAGCGGCGTTCCAGCAACAGGCCGTCGCCATGACGCAAGCACAGAACGCGAAACTCGAGGAACTTTTGAGGACTCATGAGGAACGTTGATCTGCCGCACTCAGGGAATCCGGACACGGTGCGAACAATGGGGCCGTTGCACGGAAACAGAAAACGGCCCTGGAATCGTGCACCCTGGGCACTCGCACTGCTGACCACGCTGTGCGCGGAATTGACATTTACGGCGATCGCGGTGCCGAAGACGTGGCTGCTCCTTCCCTTGCTCGTGGTGATGTACGGGGCCGGTGTCCTCGTGATCCGCGAGGCCGTCGTGCGGGTCGGTGGCGGCTGGCCGAGTCTCGTACTCCTGGGCGTGGCCTACCAACTGGCGGAAGACGGACTGGGCCTGCAAGCCCTGACCAGCCCTCGGATGTACGACGCCGCCGACTGGGGCTTGCGAGCTCTCGGCGTGAACTTGACCTACTGGGAATCGCAGATCGGCGTCCACGTCGTGCTCAGTGTTCTCGTGCCCATCGGACTGGTCAACCTGCTCTTCCCGGCACAGCGTGACCGGCCGTACCTGGGCAAGAAGGGCTTGATCGGCACCGTCGCCTTGGCGATCGTGGGTGTGTTCGGGCTCCGCGCCTTCATCTCGGCAGTCATGGATCCCGGGTACCGGACTCCGTGGGGCTGGATGGCCGTGTTCCTCGCCCTCATCGCCGTGCTCTCGCTGCTCGCGCTGGTGGTGCTGCCCCGCCGCCACGCCAGTCGTGTTCGCGCGGTCAAGTCCGCGCCGCACCCGAGAGTGGTCGGATTCGTGTCCCTGTACCTGACGATGGCCTTCCTGACGACGCTGCTCCCTCTGGGGCTGGGATCTCAACTGCTGCTCGGCGACCTGATGTCACCCGTCCAGCGGCTGTTCATCGCGGCCCTGACCGCCGTGCCCTTCGGCCTTCTCGTACTGCGCTGGCAAGCGGCCGCCGAGTGGAGCAACCGGCATCAAATCTGGCTGATCGGCGGGATTCTCGTGTCGCACACCGCGTTCATGATGCCCGGTTCGGTGAGCGCCGCATTCATCGGAGCCATCACCCTCGCGGTGGAGGTCTACTTGCTGACCGTTCTCACCAAACACGTGCGACGGCGTGAAGCCGCCATGGTGCGGGTCTAGGCGGTTTCGTCCGGATCAGTCAGCGTGCGGACCAGAAGAACGCGCCCGCGATATGGAGTCCGGTCCGGGTGCACGGTGACGGTCTTCTCGTAGCGGGTGGTGCGATACCGCCTTCCTGTTCAAGCGGTTGATACACCGGTCGACGGTGCTGCGCTGCGGCCGGGACCCATTTCGAGGGCCCCGGCCGCGCATTGATGAGCGGGCCGCCTCACAGGGGCCGGTTCCGGCTCGTGGTCCGGGTCAGCCGGCCCGGAGCAGGACGTGCAGCTCGGTGGTGTCGATGATGTGGGCCCGTGAGGGGAGGACGCGGTCGAGCAGGGCGTCAGGGTCCTCGTCTCCGGGCACGGAAGCCAGGATCGCGGGTTGGAAGTCCTTGTGGGTGGTGTGCGTTGTCGGTGTGCCCGGTGGTGTTCCCGTCGACGCGGACGCGCGCCGGTGGATCGGCTGAGGGCTGCGGGCGTCAGTGGTGCGTTGCGGTGTCCCGGGAGGGGCTGCGGGACGGTTCCGGCTCGTGCTGCGACGTCTGGTCCTGTCGGGGAAGCAGGAGCGGGGTGGCCAGGATGAGCAGTCCCGCGACCGTGAGAGCGGTGCGTGGGCCGGTGATGCCGGCGAGCAGTCCGGCGAGTGCGGTGAGGACGGCGATGGACGCCTGCTGGCCGATCGACCAGGCCGTCAGGGTGCGGGCGACGAGATGCTTGGGGGTGTGTTCGAGCCGGTAGGTGGCGAGTACCGGGCTGTACAGGCTCATGTTGATGATGATCGCCAACTCGATGGCCATCACGGTGACGAGGCCGACGACGCCGGGGCCGACGAAGCTCAGGCCGATGAGCCAGACGGCGCGCAGGGGGCCGACGGTCCGGAAGACCCGGTGCCGGCCGAAACGGGCCACGACCCGGCGGGCCAGTCGCGAGCCGATGAGTCCGCCGAGGCAGGGGGCGGCGAAGGCGAGGGCGTACTGCCAGGGCGGGAACCCGAGCCCGCGAAGCAGGAGCACGGCCAGCAGCGGCTCGGTGGCCATGATCAGACCGGAGACGAGCACTTGGTTGAGGTAGAGCGGCCGCAGCCCGGGGTGGCCCATGAGGTGTCGCCAGCCGTCGAGCAGTGCTCCTGCCCGGACCGGGGTCCTGTCGGTTGTTCGCGGCGCTTCCTCTTGGCCGCGGATGGCGGTGATGCCCAGTGCGGAGAGCAGGTAGCTGAGCGCGTCGGCCACCACGGTGATGACCGGTCCGAACAGGCCGATCGCCGCCCCGCCAAGCGGTGGCCCCACCGCGATGGAGCTCCAGTTGGTGGACTCGAACCGCGCGTTGGCGACGAGCAGGTCGTCCGGCCGCACGAGAGTCTTGAGGTAGGCGCCACTGGCCGCGTTGAAGGCGATCTTCGCCGCGGCGACCACGACCGACACCACGAGCAGTTGGACGAATCCGAGCCATCCGAGGGCGTAGGCGAGCGGGATCGTCGCCATGGCGGCGAACCGGACCAGATCCATCATGATCATGACCGGGCGCTTGCGCCGGAACTCCACCCACGGCGCGAGCGGCACGGCGATCAGCGCCCCCATCGCGGGCCCCACCGCGGACAGCGCGGACACCTCGGCGGGTCCGGCATGCAGCACCAGCACAGCGATCAGTGGCAGCGCCCCGAACCCCAGGCCGGACCCGTACGCACTCACCGCATAGGACGCCCACAGCCACCCGAACCGCCGGCCCAACCGTCTCCTGCCCACCATGTTCGGCGCACTCTCCTCAAGGCCCTGCCCACCAGACCGACGTTGTCCGAGGAGAGGTAAGCGGGCCGGACAACCGCAGGTCAAACAACCGACTCAGCAAAAATGCACAACCAGCGGTTGTCCCCTGAGGTGGGTCGGCGTGCGTCTCGAGGCAGACCTGTCGGGCGTCGAGTCCTGACCGGGGCGGCTTCCGCAGGATGCATTCACGCCCCCGGTCGGACGCCGCGCCTCCTCAGGCTCCCCGTGCGCCGTATCCGCCGGGCTCGCGTCCGGGCTCGCGTCCGCCGCGCTCGCGCCGCTCCCGGCGGCGGGCGACCGAGCGGCGGGCCAGGAACGTCGCCAGCGCGGTCAGTCCCGCCAGCACCAGCGCACCGGGCACGACGACCAGCAGCAGCCAGAAGGGGATCTTCACCTCTCCCGCCGCATCCAGCAGGTAGAGCACCGCGACAGCGATCATGGCCAGCCCGAGCAGCAGCCGGGACGGTTCGAAGCGGTGCCTCATCGGGTCCCTCCCACCATGGCCGCGTGGGTGCCGCGGAACTGCCGTGTCCCACCGGAATCCGCACCGGGGACGCCCCCGGTGCCGGGCTCGGCGGCGAGCGCGGCGCTCTGCCGGGCTGCGCTCCCCGGAGACGGCCCGGTGTCGGACCGCCCGCCCGAGGGCAGCGCCCGGACGATCTCGACGCGGCCCGCGCCGGCGCTCAACTCCACCACGATGGTGCCCTCCGGCTTCGCGTCGTCGAACGGGCGCAGGGTCAGCTTCCGGTTCGTCCCCAGGCCGCTGGCCCGGTCGCGGACTACGTTCCCGTCGGCGTCCAGTGCGCGGGGGAAGCTCATCTCCCCCATCCCGACGTCCGCGCGCACCTCGACCACCGCGTTCGCCGGTACGACGACCTTGATCTCGCCCGCGCCGACCCGCGCCCCGGTCCGCAGCGTCTGGCCGGCCTTCAGGCCCGTGCCGCTCAGATCCAGTTCGCCGGTGCCGGAGCCGAGTTCGTAGCGCGGCCGGACCTCAGCGACGGAAGTGGGCATCCAGTGCGTCTCGCGGACGTGCGTGGCGATGTCGTCCGGCAGCGCCGAGGCGCCCGCCAGCAGTCCCGCCGTCAGCACGACGCAGACGACGGTGCCCGGCCCGGTGCGGCCGACGAACGCGCTGAGTGCCAGGCCGAGACCGAAGACCGCCAGCGCGCAGCTCAGCCCGACGACGAGGGCCGTGCCGAGCGGATGGGTCTCCCACGCCGCTGCGGTGCCGATCCCGCCCGCCAGCAGTGCGAGGAGCAGGGTGAAGCCGCCCAGTGATCCGCGGCCGCACCGGCGTGCGGGCGGCACCCCGCCGGCGCCCCCCGCCGGGGCCTTGGGCGGTCCCCAGGGGCTTCCGTAGGCGGCGGGCGGCGCCGCGGCGGGGAGGGCGCCCTCCGGGCCCCACAGGTAGCCGGTCGTCCCGCCCGGCTGCCACGGTGCGGGACCGGCGCCCTTGGTGGCACCGGCCTCCTTGGTGAGCGGCTCCCGCCACCAGGAGGCGGGCGCCGCGACCGGCGGTGCCTGCGCCTCCGGCGGAGCGTCGGCGACGGCGTGCGCCGTCGCCGGATCGATCTGCGCCCCCTCGGCTCCGGCGGCCTCGGCCTGCCTGCGGTGCTGCGACCAGTACGCCGCACCCGCCACCGCGCCCACCAGCAGCAGCGAGAAGGGCACGCTGCGGTTGCCGATCGAGGCGAGGAAGAGGCCGCAGCCGACGAGCGCGACCAGAATCGCCGAGAGCGAGCTGCCCTCCACCCGGCCGGACAGCAGCCGCCGCCCCTCGTTCTGGGTCTCCCCCTCGGCGGGGATCAGCAGCCAGGCGAACCCGTAGAAGACGAATCCCAGTCCCCCGACGACGGACAGCACCACCAGCGGCACCCGGAAGATCACCGGATCGAGGTCGAAGTACCGCCCGAGCCCGCCGCACACGCCGCCCGCGACCTTGTGCGTACGGCTGCGCCGCAGCCTGCCGGAACGCGGCTCGGGCACCGGATTGTGCGCCCCCCAGGGAGCGGTGCCCGCCTCCGCGGTCCCGGGGCCCGCACCCGGCTGCGCGCCCTTCCCTGCCACGGACCCCTCCCGGTCCGCACCGGACACAGGCCCATCCCGGTCCGCACCGGAAGCGGACGCGCGCCCCTCCCGATCCGCATCGGGTGCGGGCCCGCGGCCCTCCCGGCCGGCACCGGCGGTGGGCTCCGCCGGGTGCTGCTCCTCCTCGCTCATGGCCCTATGGTCGCGCCCCGCGCACCGGCGGGCATCGGGGGCCTACCCGGACACCTCCCTGAGATCCGGAACCGGACCCCGGGGCCGTGTCCGGGACGGCTCAGGGCGAAACCCTGATGTCCGGCCGCGCGGCCCGTGTGACGATCGGTGCATGACAGCGCCCGCCTCGCCCGCCTCCGAGGCGGCCCCGCAGGGACCCCGACCCGCGTCCTCGGAGCCGCCGGCCGAAGATCCGCCGCTGCGCAGGCTCTACCGCAGCGCGGAGGGCCGGATGCTCGGCGGGGTGGCCCGCGGGCTCGCGGGGCACCTGGGGCTGCCCGTCTCGTGGGTGCGCATCGTCTTCATCGCGCTCAGCGTGGCCAACGGCCTCGGAGTGCTGCTGTACGCGGCGTTCTGGTTCGTGGTGCCGCTCGGTACCGGCGGGGTCGGCAGCGGGCACCGCCTCGGCGCGGGCGGGCTGTCGGAGGTCGTCACGGACCGGGACGGGCTGCGCCGCCGCTTCCTCCGCAAGCCGGAGAAGGGGCAGATCGTCGCCGTGCTGGCGCTGATCACCACTGTGGTGGTGATGGCGGACAACCTCCAGTTCGGCGCCGCCAACACCTATCTGTGGCCGGTCGTGCTGATCGGGGTGGGCGTCGCCCTGGTGTGGCGGCAGGCCGACAACTCCCGCCGGGCGCACTGGGCGGAGGTCGGCCGCCGCACCAGGCTGCTGCCGGTCGCCCGGAGCGCGGCGGGGGTCGCGCTGGTGGCCGTGGGCGTCACCGGCATCGTCGTCGTACAGGGCTCGGTCAGCCACCTGGGGGCTGTGCTCCAGGCCGCGCTCGCGGTACTGGTCGGCATCGCCCTGATGGCGGGCCCCTACCTGGTACGGATGATGCAGGACCTGTCCGAGGAACGGCTGATGCGCATCCGGGCGCAGGAGCGGGCCGAGGTGGCCGCGCACGTCCACGACTCGGTCCTGCACACCCTGACCCTGATCCAGCGGAACGCCGAGAAGCCGCGCGAGGTGGCCCGGCTGGCCCGCGCCCAGGAGCGGGAGCTGCGCGCGTGGCTGTACCGGTCCGCGGACGGTTCGGGTGCCGCCGCCGAGGAGGAGGACGAGCCGAAGACGCTCGCCGAGGGGGTCAAGGCCGCGGCCGCCGAGGTCGAGGACCACCACGGGGTGCCCGTGGAGGTGGTCTGCGTCGGCGACTGCCCGCTGGACGAGGCGTTGGGCGCCCAGCTCCAAGCCGCGCGCGAGGCGATGGTCAACGCCGCCAAGTACGGTGGCGAGGGCGGCGCCGTGCAGGTCTTCGCCGAGGTGGAGGGCCGTACCGTCTTCATCTCCGTGCGGGACCGCGGGCCGGGCTTCGACCCGGACGCCGTGCCGGAGGACAGGATGGGCGTACGCGAGTCCATCATCGGCCGGATGCGGCGCAACGGCGGCACGGCGCGGCTGCGCACCGCACCGGGCGAGGGGACAGAGGTCGAGCTGGAGATGGAGAGGGCGGCGGAGTCGTGACCGACGAGGCGACGGGCAGCGGGTCGACGGGCAGCGAAGGGACGGGCGAGGAGGCGACGGACAGCGGCGCGGCGGGCGGCGCGCCGCAGGGCGTCGGCGGCACCGCCCCCGGTGGCGGTAACGGCGGGGACGGGGGCCGCCGGGTGCGGGTCGTCCTGGTGGACGACCATCGGATGTTCCGCGCCGGCGTGCAGGCGGAGATCGGCCGCACCGACGAGACGGGGGTGGACGTGGTCGGCGAGGCGGGCGACGTCGACCAGGCGATGACCGTCATCGAGGCGACCCGCCCCGACGTCGTCCTCCTCGACGTCCACCTCCCGGGCGGCGGCGGCGTGGAGGTGCTGCGCCGCAGCGCCCCGCTGATGGGCGACACCGAGCAGCCGGTGCGCTTCCTGGCGCTGTCGGTCTCGGACGCCGCCGAGGACGTCATCGGCGTCATCCGCGGCGGCGCGCGCGGCTATGTCACCAAAACGATCACCGGCGGCGACCTGGTCGGCGCGATCTTCCGCGTCTCGGACGGCGACGCGGTCTTCTCCCCGCGGCTGGCCGGTTTCGTCCTGGACGCCTTCGCCTCCACCGACGCGCCGCCGGTCGACGAGGACATGGACCGGCTCACCCAGCGCGAACGCGAGGTCCTGCGCCTCATCGCGCGCGGCTACGCCTACAAGGAGGTCGCCAAGCAGCTCTTCATCTCCGTCAAGACGGTCGAGTCCCACGTCTCGGCGGTGCTGCGCAAGCTCCAGCTCTCCAACCGCCACGAGCTGACCCGCTGGGCGACGGCACGACGGCTGGTGTGAACCCCGGGGCGGAGTCCCGCGTATAGGCTGCGATCAGCGTTTCCGGAGGCGTTTCAGGAGGGGAGACCACCGTGCCCGAGGCAGTGGGACAGCCGCGCGAAGAGCCGTCGGCCCCCCTCACGGAAGTGCGTTTGACGGAGTTCAAGACGTTCCGCGACGCCGTACTGCCCCTGGAGCCGCTGACTCTCCTCATCGGGCGCAACAGCAGTGGGAAGTCCAACGCGCTGGACGGGCTCGACGTGCTCTCCCGGCTCGCCGAAGGCGAGGAGATCCGGGATGCGCTCGACGGCCGCCGACGGGACACCGGGGCGGTACGCGGCGGGCTGGAGGGCTGCCCGCCGCACGGCTCGCACACGTTCACCCTAGGCTGCACCGTGAGCACCCACTGGGGCGCTCCGGCCCACCTCGACGTGACGGTGCAGGTCGCACCCGATGTGCGCATCCTCAGCGAACGGCTGACGGGACCGACGTACAGCGGGAACAGGATGCTGTACGAGACCGTCGAGCCGCGCTCGGACAGCGGTGACATCGGCATCAGGTGGTACCGGGGCAAGTCCGGCCGCCGGCCGCATCTGCCGTTGCGCCAAGACCGGTTGCTGGCGACCCAGTTGATGACCCGGCTGCCCGCGACGACAGCTGCCGAACGCGAGGTCATCGAGGTTGCCGAGGTCGTGCTCGGCGCGCTTCGCGGCGTCTTCCACCTTGATCCGGTCCCGCACCTCGTGCGGCAGTACGTGCCTGCCCGCGACGCCGAACTCCGGCGCAGTGCGGAGAACCTGTCGGCGTCCGTCCGACGCATCGCCGAGCAGTCGCCCGCGGAGTTCGACCGCCTCGTCTCGGGCCTGCGCCGGGTGGCCGAGCACCCCATCTCGGAGGTCCGCACGACACGCTCCGACCTGGGTGACGTCATGCTCGTCGTGGACGAGGGCGCGGGCGGCCCGACCCCCGCACGGGAACTGAGCGACGGCATGCTCCGGTTTCCTCGCCGTCGCCACCGCCCTGCTGACCGGCCGGCACGGCGTGGACATCGGCAAGGAGCCGGGCACCGAGCCCTCGCTGATGCTGGTGGTCGAGGAGTTGGAGAACGGACTGCACCCTTCGCAGGCGTCGCTGCTGCTGGAACTCCTCCGCGAAGCATCCGCACGTGCCGGAACGCAGACACTCGCGACGACCCACAGCCCGGCCCTTCTCGCCGCCCTGGCCGGCAGCGAGCATCCGGGAGTCGTCGTCTGCGACCGGGACCGCGACAGCGGCAGCAGCCGACTGCAACGACTGACCGACGTGGACGGCTACGCCACCGTCATGGCCGAGGGCCGACTGGGCGACGTGGTGACGCGCGGACTCCTCCCCACCCGCCGCGAAGAGCGCGACTACACCGAGTTCGACCGCCTGCTGGGAATCGACTGACAGCCATGCCACGCCCCGTCACGTTCGTGGACACCTCGGTGCTCTGCAATCTCCTCCAGGTCCCGCACATGGACCAGGAACGGGAAGCAGTGAGCGCGGAGCTGGTCCGCCGCCGTAAGGAAGTCAGGGACGGTCAGATGGCTCGTGCGACGGCGGTGCTCAGTTCGCGGACGCCGCTGCTGCGAGGGTGGTGCTGGGCCAGGTCGTGGACGATGCTGCGGATCGCCGGCCGGTCGCGGACTTCTCCGGGGCTGGCGCGGTAGGCGTCCAGCAGGGCCCGGATGGTCTGCTCAGGCCGATTCCAGGCCCACCAGGCGCGTGCCATGTCGGTGCTCAGCCGCGCCTTCCGTTCCGCGGTCGGGAACTGCTCTGTGCGCAGGTTCTTTCCGGCCTCCAAGGCGGCGCCCGCGTCGCCGAGGGCCCAGTGCACGCCCACCGCGTACAGGTCAACGGCGGCCGGGCTGATGGGGAACAGGCGACCGGCCGGGGCAGTCTCGGGGAGCCGGTGGGCAGCGCGGCGTGCTTCTTCGGTCATCGCCAGGGCTTCGGCGCGCCGGCCGCCACGCGCAGCGGTGTAGGCGAGAGTGCACAGCATCTGTGCGTAGGCGGCCGCGGAGGCGTCGGTATGCAGGCCGGCAGCCTCTACCTCGGTGGCAGCCGAGGTCATGATGCGCTGGGCGGTGGCGTGCTGGTTCTGGTGGCGGAGCACGATGGCCCACTCGCGAGCCGCAGCCGCTGCTGCGAGCGGGGAGCCGGAGACCTCGGCCCAGGTGCGGGCGCGGTCCGCGGTGCGCCGGGCTTGCTCGTAGGTGCCGAGCTTGATGAGGAGGGCTGTGGCGAGGCTGTAGACCGACGAGAGCCGGGCCTGGTCGAGTTCACGGCGGCGGGAGGCGGCGGCGTGGCCGTCGGCGATGAGACCAGGCAGGGCGGTGAGGAGCTGCTGGTGCGCGCCCTTGTCGAACAGTGCGCGGGCGGTGGCCATGCGGGTATCCAGCGGGCCGGCGCCGGTCGGGGCGGGGACGTCGGCCAGGGCCTCGTCCAGCCCGGTCAGCAAGGCGGCCGGTCCGGCAGCCGCCGTGGCAGTGAACAGCGTGCGGCGGCGCATGGAGTCCTCCTCGACGTCACGCAAACTGGCCGTCACTCTAGTGGCCGCCGATGCCACCTCACCGGGAGGTGACAAAGATGTCGTCAGGACGTGTCGGGGGACGCCGACTTCCTGCGCCGCGCGGTGCACCAGTGCCAGGTCGACCACGCGGGAGCGGCGCTCCAGCCGGGAGACCGTTGCTGGTGAACATCCGAGCCGGTCCCCGAGCGCGGCCAGTGTCCAGGAGCGGTGTTCGCGGCCGAGGCGGATCAGTGCGCCGGGATGTCGTTGCGCGGCTGACTCGCGTGCTCTCGCGCTGTTCCAAAGCGGGTCAACAGACACGATCCCCTCCCACGCGCACAGCCAGGGGCCTTCCACGCTATGGCGCACGGCTGGGGCTGTCGAGGCCGCTTGCACGACGTGCAAATCGCTTGCACGGAACGAGAGTTGATGCCCAACACGCCGGACGGGGCGGTGTGCTGGAGGTGGCCGCCCCGACCTGCGGGGCACCGTCCACCGGAGGCACACCATGGCAACCGCACCCGCCACTCTGGCCACAGCCACCGACTCCGTGACCGGCCCGGTCCGCTCCGTGCGAGAGGTGGTGTCGGCTGACCTGTGGGACAAGCAGGTCGGACTGTTGATGCGCGACTACCCCTACGACTCGGTTATGGCCACCCGCGTCCTGGGCCAGGGCTACGCCTATCTGCTGACCGCGATGAACCACCGCGGTCAGCAGCTCGGTCTGGCCCCGAGCAAGGTGGTCGACATCGGCGTGCACACGATCATCCTCGACACGATGGCCTACGCCGAGCTGTGCGGGAAGTACAACGGCGGCCAGTTCCTCCACCACGTGCCGTTGATCGAGATGAAGAACGACGGCTCGGTGATGAAGACCGCGCACCGCATCGCGGCCGACGGCTGGGAGGTCGACCTGCCGCTGTGGGCGGACGCCGCCGAGTGCGGCCCGTGCCACCACGGCAACGACTCCCACTGACCCCCGCACACCGCTCTCTCCCCGGGCCCTGGCCGCCTGCGGCCAGGGCCTTCGGCGCGCCCGGGTGAGATTGGCCGGAACCGGCCCGCTGCCCAGTCGTGGCCGCGAGTATGGGCCAGGTGACCGCCACCGCAGACCTCTGGTATCACTACGGCCGCACCCGCCACGCCGCCGACCGGGCCGTCCCCGACGCCTTCTTCTGGAACTGGGGCCAGGACAGCGGGCCCGGCACCGAGGTCCTGGGCGGCTTGGACGACCGGGTCGTCGGCGATCTGGGCGCCGGAGCTGCCCGGCATGCAGCCCACCTGACCGCCCGGCGCCGTCCGGCTCGCGTCGATGCCATCGACGCCTCCCCCGCCCAGCACGCCATGGCAACCGATCTGTACAGCCACCTCGCCCCCCGCCTGCACATCGTGTGCGCGGATGTGGTGCATCACCTCCGCGCCACGGTCGGCACCTATGACGTGCTCTACAGCGTCTTCGGAGCGGTCGACTTCACCGACCCGCGAGAGCTGTTGCCAGCCGCAGCCGCCGCGCTGCGACCCGGCGGTCGACTGGTCTTCTCCACTCTCGCCCACTACCTGACCGGCGCCCCCGCCCAGCCCGACGTCCAGCCTGCCGACATCCACGCGAGGGCACCCGACGGCGAGCCGGCCACGATGCGCCGCTGGGTACTCCAAGAACACGTGTGGACCAAACTGCTCGACCAAGCCGGACTCACCCACATCACCACGGAGACCGTTCCCGGCAACGACGCGCCGCGTGCTGCCGATACCCTCCTTGTGATCGCCCATCACCCCTCCTGAACCTGCCCGGTCGAGGTGCGGCACATCGTCGGGTAGTCGGGTATGGGCCCTGTCCCTACCCATGGCCGGCGCTCCCGTCGTGGCAATCGTCGGCGCCGGTACGGCTTCGGCTCGGCATGGGAAGGTCGAAGCTTTTGCCCCGACCTGAAGCGGGAGCAGTCAATGCGTCAGGCGTTCCTGCGCCGCTTTTCGTCGACGAACTTGAGTACTTCGTAGACCAGGGTCAATCGCCTCTCCAATTGGGTGTCCGGTATCTGGTCACGCAGGTCGCGGGCGAAAGTGTTGTAGGGGTTGATCTCAAGGGCGCGGTTCAAATCCCTGAAGGCTTCCTCATAGCGCCAGGTCGCCAGATACGCGGCGCCTCGCTCGGCGAGAGCAAAGGCGTTGTCCGGATCGACTTCGAGTACACGTTGGAGATCGCTGAGCGCCTGCCCATGACGGCCCGTGACGCGATTCACGGCGCCGAGTTCCGCCAACGCCCAGGTATTGTTGCGATCGACCTGGAGCGCACCGTTCAAATCCCTGAGCGCCTGTTCGTAGTTTCCGGTGAGCCGGTTCAGGGATCCTCGCTGAGCCAGAGCCCAGGCGTCGTAGGGGTTCACATCGATCATACGGTTCAGAGACCGCAATGCCTGCTCGTGACGTCGTGCAGACATGTGCTGCTCAATTTCCGCTCTCTCGGCGGCCTGCTGGTACGGGTTGGTCGCGTACCCGGCTCCAGGGAAGACCTGAACGGCGGGCTGCAACTCCCGCCGCTCCGGGACTTCGGGGAGGACGGGAAGGTAGTATCCGGCGGCGCCCACGATGCGATAGGTGTTCCGGGCGAGCCACAGACCTTCCGAAGCGTGCGGGTCGTTGTCGTAGTCGGCCCGCCCGACAGCCTGACCGCTGATCCTCTCGCGTAGCGCCTCGCAAAGTGTCTGGTCCACGTAGATGGCGCTGCCGGCCGAGGAGATTCCCTCCCGCAGTACTTCCGTGAGGGCAGTGGTCAGCCGCATGTCGCGAGCTTCCTGATCGGCTGCCGCAGCAGTGAGCACGGCCAACCGTGCCCGGCCCGAACGGACTCCACCCGCCAGGCGACTGGCGTTCGGTACGGCACCCCCCGCGTGGCAGGTGTCGATGAGGGCTATCACTCCGTCCACGCCGACCTCATCCGCCGCATCAGCCAGCAGTGATCCGACATGGACAGCGGACAGCGTGCTCTGGGTCGTCGAGGAACCGACCATGTAATAGAGATCGGTCTGTTGAGGGGTGGTGAATCCGTGCCCGAGCAGGGCCACCACCATCGCAGCGCCGTCCGCCGTGGCCCTTCGCGTGACCTCGTGCACCGCCCTGCGTACGTCCTCCGGTTCCAGCTCCTCCCCCACCAGCAGGGAGGGATGGTGCCCGTAGCGGGCTCGACACCCTCCGACCTCCGGATCCGTCAGGACAGCGTGCAGGTCCCTCGCGGCCTCCTCCAGCCGGGACAGCCTCCCCATCGACCGGCACTGCGCCCCGATGACCAGGACGTGCCGTACCCCGCTGCCCGTCACCGCTTCAAAACCTCGGCGATGGGCCCGGCCACGGCCGGTTGCCGCAGATATTTCGTGGCCGTGTGCACCCATATGCCGTCAGAGTCCACCCGGTTCGTGGTCGGCACGATGCCGGAAGTGTTCGGCAACATCCACCGCAACCGGGGGCGGGACACAAAGATGTCGTCCCGATCCCAGAAGTTCAGCCAACGGGCGACCACCTCCGGCGTTCGCGCGGGAACCGGGCGTATGCGCTGCCTCACGGCCGCCCCCGTCGCCAGCGGCGAGCCCAGCGTCACCAGCAGCTCCACAGACCCCGTGTACTCGTGCAGCGCTTCGAACGACACCACCGTTCCCAGCGAATGCGCCACGACCACCAGCGGCCGTCCAGGATCCGTCTGCCGCAACAGCCGTTCCCGAATCCTCACATCCAGTGCCCGGCCACGGCTGTCACGCTCTGCACGATCAAGATAGCGGCTGACCTGTGCCAGATGTCCCAGTAGAGACCGGCCGTTGACCCATTGGGCAGCCCGGCGCACTCCCGGAACCTGCAGAAAGGTAGTCATTACATTCATCAGGACCCTTACCGGCCCCAACAATCCCTGTGACTGGTCACCTGCCCACTGCAATTGGTCCCGCGCATCGTCGACGACTCTCAGAGTCTGCCGGTCCCCTTCGCGCTCCGCCTCTCGGGCGAGTTCATCGACCATGTCCCGGACCAACGCTTCCAGGAATTCCACCTGCTCGCCAGGGATGTCATTTTCCCCACCCCCCTGCACCTCAGGGTCCGAGAACAGATCGCTGTAGTCCACAAACCGGGCTTCACTCAGCCATCCCTGCGTCAAACCGGAAACGGCATCCGCATGTCCGGCCTTACGCGCACCATCCGCCAGCGCCTCCAGCCAGGTGCGGCGCTCCTGCTCCGCATCCCGTAAGCCGCCGATACCATGAACAAAAAGCAGTTGAGTTCTTCCTGAGCTGCTCACCAAGCACCCTTTGCCGCATCCCTCGATCCGATACCACGAATCCCGGCGCTCGCAGGAAGGCAACTGCTGCACCCCCGTGCCGCGTTAGGACACCTCTCACGGTACTGCCGTACCCGCCGGTAGGCAGGGGCTTTGCAGTGAACCTCGCCCTTCCCCTGCATGGGTGGGTCAGGCCGCGCATTGTCGGGTCAAGAAAGTGGGTACGGCCGCGAGGGTCCGGGGCGCTCCGGTGTTCCGCCGGGGTCAGTGACGGGTGCGGGCGAGGAAGGCCGACCAGGCGGCGGGCGGGACGGCGAGCTGCGGGCCGGCGGGGTTCTTGGAGTCCCGGACGTGGACGGTGTGCGGGCAGGCGGCCACCTCGACGCAGTTGCCGCCGTCGGTGTTGCTGTAGCTGGACTTGCGCCAGGAGACGGCGACCTCGACGCAGGCACCGCCCTCGGTGTTGCTGTAGCTGGACTTGAACCACGCCAGTTGAGTGCTCATAGCTCCTCCGCCAACTTGCTGATGAAGGCTGACGACTCCTCGGGGTTGAGGGCCAGCCGCAGGATCATTTCATGGCGCTGTCGAAGCGTGCTGATCTTCCCCCCGTCCGAGTAGAGCACTCCTGTGGTCTGCCCCTCCTCGTATCCAAGGTAGGCGTGGTCTGGGGTCTCCAACAGCACGAAGGGGCCCAGACGTCCTGGATGGGGCCCGCGACGGTAGGGCATGACTTGGATGGTCAAGTTCCTCCGCTCGCCCACGTCCAGCAAGTGGTGCAACTGCCGCCTGCATTCGTCTTCCGTACCGACGCGGTCAGAGAGCGCGGTCTCAGAGATCACGAAGCTGAAAGCCTTGGTCTGCTTGTCGAGCAGGGACTTGCGTTGCACTCGGCCTTTGACCCGCTCGGCGATGGTCTCGTCATCCAGCGGAGGACAGTGCGCATGGAGCATCGCCAACACGGTCTCCTCCGTCTGCAACAGCCCAGGCACGAACTCGTTCTCGTACCAACTGATGGCCACCGCCTCGCTCTCCGCGTGCATGAAGTCATGCGAGTACGACGGGAACGGCTCGGGTCGGAGGAACTCCACCGCAGCGGCCAACTTCCCCTGTGCCCCGGACATCTCGTCGGCGATCCGCAGCACATGGGCCTGGGCCTTGCGTACGCCGCGTTCCATGCCCTTGATGGCGTCGTAGCCGTAGCCGGCCTCGTCCGCGAGGGCCTGTCGGGAGATGCCGGCTGCCTCGCGCCAGCGTTTCATCTGGTCTCCGGCGTAGCGCCACGCCATGGGGCGGTCGTCGCCGTTGCCGTTCCTGTTGCCGCCGTTGCCCGCCAACCGGCTCACCTCCTGAGCCAGTACGCCCGATGGCCGAGGAACACCTCGGGCACACTCACCGTCCGTACCTGTTCCGTTACTTCGCACCGTAGCCCGTGCCCAGCAGGCTTTGCTCCATGGAAAGCGAGATTCCCCCGGCGGGGGCCTTCGCGGTCGATGTGCGGACGGGCCGGGTCGGCCAAGTGATGGGCCGCGAGGGGCCTTACGTGCAGTTGCGGCCGCCCGGCGGCGGATGCGAGTGGGACGTGCCACCGGACGCGGTGCGCCCGGCGCGGGTCAGTGAGGAGCTGCGCGCCCGGGTGACCGATCTCAACTGGCAGAGCAGGCTGCCGTGAGCGGCGGTCACCGGCCCCGGTCCGTCATCCGGTACGAGAACTGGGTGTTCGTGCCCGACCAGGAGCCGGACGCCGAGCCGATCATGTACGCGATGCAGTGTGCAGTCTGCGACGAGCAGTCCACCGCGAGCATCGACTACACCGAGGGGCACGCATGGGCGCTGCGCCACTCCGGGCGCAACCCTTCCCATCACACGTACCGGGAACTGGTCACCCGGCCCTGGCGGTGCTGGATGCGCGGCTGGTGAGTCGGGCGGCCGAAGCGGCCCAACGGACAGCCCAGGGCCGGGACTTACGCTCCGCAACCGTCCGTCGCCAACTACCCACAGTCCGTGTACTCTGCCGCGTGTCAGCTCACCTCATGTGCCACACATGAGGCGGCCCCCGACGGTGTTAGCGCACCGGCCGAGGGCCTTCACCACCAAGGTCTCGGAGGGACCCTGGGATGCACAGGCATGTTAGCGCGCCCGCGCGCTTCTTCTCCCAGTTGCCGAACGACATCATCCGCCACCCCCGCCTGTCCGCGCATGCGGTACGGCTCCTGGCCTGGCAGCTCTCGCTCCCCGAAGGCGCCGACGAACCGCTGTGGCGGACGGCCGAGCGCGCCGGGATCGGGAAGGTCGCCTTCCAGCACGCCAAGCGTCAACTGCGCGCGGAAGGCTATCTGTTCGAGTGGCGTCGGCAGGACGCGGACGGCCGCTGGCAGACCGTGCAGCTCCTGACCAACGTGCCGCTCTCCCCGGACGAGGCGCGGGAGCACGCCGCGAGTGCGAGGGACGTTCCTGCCGTCGCCCGGCCAGTCGCCCGACCAGCCTCCCGGTCTGCCGTCCGACCGGCGGGCACCGCACCGGCCGCCGGTGGGCCGACCCGTCGGTCCGCCGCCCCTCAACCCCTTGAAACACCCGTGGGGAACACCTCCCACCCACCGGCACCCACCTCATCTCACGCCGGGCACCGGATCGGCGCCGCGTCCCACCACCACGCGGCCGAAGCGCTGCTGCTGTCCCTCGCCCGCTCGGGGCCGCACCTCGCGCTGCCGCCGCGCAAGGCACGACAGTGGGCGCCCCTCGCGGCGCGCTGGCTGGAGCGCGGAATCGGTGCGGACGACATCCGTACCGCGCTGACAGCGGGGCTGGAACACGCCCGCTCCCCGCTCGGCGCGCTCCGCTGGCGGCTGGAGCACGCGCTCCCCGAACCGGCCCCGGCTGTCGCGGCAGGCCCGCCGGACCCGGGTTCGACGCCGCTCCCCCGCGTGTCCCGTATGCGGGAGTGCGCGGGCCCGCACGCCCAGCCGCTGCTGTTCGTCCCGGTCGGCGACGAGGAGCGGTGCCCCGCCTGCCGAACCGACGGAGCAGCGGCGGCGGCAGCGGCACCTTCGTCCGGATCGGGCCTGACGGCGTTCCGCGCCGCCCGCAGGGCACTCGCCGTACCGCCGACGAGCACCTGAAGGCGACCGGCCGCCTGACCGGACCTCACGTCTCGGGCCGTACGCACGTGTAGCCGCGTTCCTGGAGGACGGGGAGGTAGCGGTCGACGGCGGCGACGGTCTGCTGCCGGGGGCCGCCGCCGTCGTGCTGGAGGACGATGACGCCGGGGGCCGCGTCCCGGGTGACGGCGCGGACGATGTGCGCCACACCCGGCCGGGCCCAGTCCTGGGTGTCCACGGACCAGCCCATCGGCTCCATGCCCAGATCGGAGCAGACGCGCAGTGAGGGAGGGTGCCAGTCGCCGTAGGGGGCGCGGCACCAGCGGGGCGGGGCGCCCAGGACGCGGTCGATCAGGTCGCTGGTGCGGCCCAGTTCGTCGCGGACGTGGCCGGTGTCCAACCGGGTGAGCTGCTTGTGGTTCCAGGAGTGGTTGCCCACCACGTGGCCGTCGGCGGTGATGGCGTGCAGCAGGTCGGGGAAGGCGGCGGCGTTCTCGCCGACGACGAAGAAGGTGGCCTGCACCCCGTGCCGCCGCAGCACCTCCAGCAGTGCCGGGGTGTGGACGGGGTGCGGGCCGTCGTCGAACGTCAGCGCGATGACGCGCCGTCCCTGCCCGGCGGGCAGGAACATCTCGGCGTGGGTGCGGACGGGGGCGTGGGCCTTCGGTTCGCCCATCGAGGTCTCACCGGCGAGGGGACGGAGCCGGTAGCTGTCGTGCGCCGCGGGACTCGGCTGCGCGCCTGCACCGCCTCCGGCGGGCGGAGCCGGACCGCCGGGATCGGGAGCGGAGCCCTTCGGGGATCCGGCTCCCGCCTTCGCGTGCCCGCCTTCGGTGTCCTCGTGGGTGAGCACACCCGCACCGACGCCCGCGAGCGCCGCGGTCCCGACACCGACGCCGACGCAGAGCAGAGTCCTGCGCGAAACAATATGACTATCGGATCGCATGATATTTGGTTAGCAGCGTCGGACGCCGCCGCCCGGGAGCCGCGCGCGGCCGCCCCCGGAGTCCACGCGAACAGCGCACCGCTCCCGCGATACGGTCTCCGTCTTCCGCCCAGCGGAGCACTGCCGGACCGACGGTGCGGCCGTGCGGCCGTGCGGCCGGACCGGCGAAGTCAGGCCGGCGCCGGCCACTCCTCGTCGTCGTCCTGCGGCTCGTCCCGCACCCGCAGCGCGGCGATCCACAGCGGCAGCAGCCGGTGCACCACATAGGCGACCAGCCCGGTGGCGGCGAGCGGCCCCGCGAGGTCGGCCATCGACGTGCCCGCGACCCACAGGACGTAGAAGCCCAACAAGGCGGCCGTGAGCAGCCAGGAGTTGATCCGGTACGCCCACAGGTGCGCCGTCCCCCGCTCGGCCACCTGCCGCTCGTCCAGGAAGCGGACGCGCAGCTCCAGCAGCCCGCGGGTCATGGAGTTCAGCAGGCCGGTGAGCGGAACCCAGACCAGCAGCGCCACCAGCAGCGACACCACCGGCCACAGGGCCGCCGACGCGAAGCACCCCACCATCCCCGTCAGCCCCAGGCCCGTCGTGGCCAGATGCCCCGCCACGATGCGGTGCCGCGCCCCGCGGGAGGCGTGGAAACGCTTGGTGCGCGCGTCGTTCATCGTCCGCAGCAGCCACCTGTCGTAGCGCGTGCCGTGTGTGCCTGTGGTCATCCGGTACTCCTCCCCGTGTGTGCGGTCGCGTCGGCTCCGGTTCCGCCGCTGCCCGCGCCGTACACCTCGTCCGTGAGCGGACGGAACGGCTCCAGGGAGAACAGGGCCTCCACCGGCAGCCGGAAGTACGCCGCGATGCGCAGCGCCAGATCGAGACTGGGGTTGTACTGGCCCCGCTCGATGTAGCCGATCGTCTGGTAGTGCGCGCCCACTGCTTCGGCCAGCGCCTGCCGGGACACCTTCCGTTCCGCCCGCACGACCGCCAGCCTGTTGTGCACGTGCTCGCTCATGTATAAGAAGTACTACATCTGACAGCAGGAGCACAACACATGGGCTGCGACGGGGACACGGGAACGCCGACGACCACCGAGCGACCACACCGCACACCGCACCCTGCCGCGAGACCGCCGGGTACCCTCGCCCGATGTCCTTCCTCAGCCGAATACGCGGCGCCGCATCCCGGCGCACGGTGCTGCTCGCCGGCGCGGGCGTGCTCACGCTCGCACTGCTCGCCGTACTCGTCCCCGCGCTGCTGCTCGGCGAGGACGGTTCGGACGAGTGTCGCCAGGCGCCCGTCTCCGCCCGTGCGCAGGCCCGCGACCCGGAACGCGCCGCGAAGGAACTGGACCCGGGTGAGGGCGTCAACCGCACCGGATCGCTCAAGCGGCTGCTGCGCACCAACGGTTCCCCGCTGTGCGAGGGTGCGGACGGCACACAGCTCGCCGGACGCGCGCTCGTCGCGGCGACGACCGGCCGCACCACCGCCGACCAGCACGAGCCCGCCCGCCCGCACACCGAGCGGGCGGCTCGCGTCGCCCATGCCGCCGTACTGCTGCTGAGCGAGGGGAACAAGAGCTCCCGCCCGGACTTCCCCCTCGGGCTGAATCCCTACCTCGCCCAGATGTTCGCCTCGTACATCCAGGACACCAGCAGGGGGGTCATGCTCGGGGCCGTCCGCGACTGGAAACAACCGACCGTCACCGACGAGGAGGCCGCATACGAGGACCGTAGCGGCAGCGGAAACTGGGCCACGCCCTTCCCCGCGGGCCACGACGTCCACGTCGTCTTCCCCGAGTTCGAGACGGCGAAGAAGGTCGTGCGCCGGGTCGCCACCTCCCCGCGTGCGTTCGCCACGCTGTACGACGCCGAACGCGCCCGCTACGCCTGGTATCTGGAGCGGCTGACCGACACGGCGCAGGAACGCCCTGAAATGCCCGAGTCGGGAACGTTGTCGACGGAACTGGAACTGGAGCAGAGCGCCACCCTCGTCGCCGAGCTCATGACGTCCCGAACGCTCGCCGTCAAAGAAGGGCTCGTGTCCTCCTCCGACGCCTTCGACCGCTCCGTGCTGCGCCACACCCGCGGGCTCTACCACCCCGCCGACCACCGGATACGCACCCGTCCGTCGGCCGCCACCCTCGCCCAGCGCCACCCGGACGCCTCGGCGGGCAACGGTGCCAAGGCCGCCGAACGGCTGATGGACGGCAGGGTGCAACTCTTCGCGGTGTTCGACGCATGGGTGCGGGAGCGCGGCATACCCGAAGGCCGGGCTCAACGGCTGCGCGTGAAGATGGACTCCCGATACGCCAACGCCCTGCGTCTGCTCTGATCTGGAACCGGCCGGTAGCGACTACGCACCCCCGATCGGCCGGAACCGGGCCCGAGTGGCTCAGCGCCCGGCAGCCGGCAGCCGCACATCCGTGCAGCCGCGCTTCGCGCTCTCCTTCTCGGCGAAGGACACCAGCAGCTTCCGCATCCCGGCACGGTCGAGCTGATCGCGGCTCACCGTCTCCTCGTCGGAGTCGGAGGCCATGTCCTCGTCGGGTCGGCTGACCACGAGCCGGAAGCCTGCCGGTTGGCCGTCGCACCGGGCCATGGCCCAGCCGTCGTCGTCGGTGAGCCACGGTCCGACGCGCTTGCCGCCGGTGCCCGCAGCGCCGCCGAGAGCCGCCTGCCTGAGCATCACCCGTTGCGAGAAGTCGCCGTAGAGGGCGTAGAGGCCGAGCACCTGGCGGTGCGGTTCGCCGTCGTCGTCGCTTCCCGAGGGCCGCAGCACGCAACTGGTCATCGGCGCCGGTCCTTCGGGGATCCGCAGGTCGGCCGACCAATCCCCGCGCGGCGCAAGGCGACCGAGCGCCCCGCACGTGGTGCCGGCGGCTTTCGCGGGCCGGACGGCCCGGTCGAGGACGTCCCCCGGGTCCTTCGACGGGACGTCCAGCGGATCGGTGTCGCAGCCGAGCTTCTCGGCAGCCCTGTTGGCGACCGCCGCTCCCGCGCGGACCAGCTGATGGGGCTCGGAGAGGTGTCCGGCCAGGACGTCCACCAGGAGCTGCCCGGGGCGGCCCGCCGCGTCCTTGCCGCGTCCTGGACAGCGCGGCATCAGGGTCACGCCGGCCGTCCGCGACTCGAACCCGGGCAGTCCGCCGGGCAGCGCGGCGGTCGGATGAGCTCCCCCCTCCTCGAACTCCCGCACCAGTTCCCGGTCGATGTCGTCGCGCCGACTGTAGACGCGGACCTCGATGACCCGTGCACCTGACGCGTTCTCCACCTCGCACGTGTAGCGCCCGAGGTCGTCGTCCGTTTCGGCCTCCGCCTCGGTCAGATGCGCCTCCGGATCACCCGTGGTGCCGCGCAGCGTGTCCATGGTGCCGTCCGGCAGCGCGCCGTCGCAGGCGTCCGAGGTGATCATCCGGTCCTGGACATACGGCTCGGCGATCCACCCCGCGCCGCCGAGGACCAGCACGCCCACGCCGCACCACGCCGCGATCCTGTTGCGGCGCCGCCGCCGGTCGTCGGCCTCCCGGGCCGGGCGCCACCGCTCACGCCGCTCGTCCTCGGTCTCAGGCCCAGGCTCCGGCTCGGCGGACTCGGACTCGCGCTCGGGCCGGGGTGCGGGGGCGGTCCCGGATTCAGCCTCGTCCTGGGACTCCGGCGCCCGTTCGGGCTCGGGCTCCGCCCCGGGCTCCGGTATCGCCCCGGGTTCCGGTATCGCCCCGGACTCCGGTATCGCCCCGGACTCGCGCTCGCCCCGCTGCTGCTCCTCCGCATCCGACATCCCGGCACCGTATCCCACCCCGCACCCCGTCGCCCGAACACACGTGTGCCCCGGGCTCCGCGAGGGAGCACGGGGCACGGCGCGCGGCGCCCGCAGGGGAGTTCAGCCGGGGCTCACTCCCACTCGATGGTCCCCGGGGGCTTGCTGGTGACATCCAGCGTGACCCGGTTGACCTCGGAGACCTCGTTGGTGATCCGCGTCGAGATGCGGGCCAGCACGTCGTAGGGCAGCCGGGACCAGTCGGCGGTCATGGCGTCCTCCGAGGAGACCGGGCGCAGCACCACCGGGTGGCCGTAGGTACGCGCATCGCCCTGCACGCCGACGCTGCGGACGTCCGCGAGCAGCACCACCGGGCACTGCCAGATGTCGCGGTCCAGCCCCGCGGCCGTCAGCTCCTCGCGGGCGATGGCGTCCGCCTCGCGCAGCAGGTCGAGCCGCTCGCGGGTGACGGCGCCGACGATCCGGATGCCCAGCCCCGGGCCGGGGAACGGCTGACGCTGGACGATCTCGTCCGGCAGCCCGAGCTCCTGCCCGACCATCCGCACCTCGTCCTTGAACAGCTTGCGCAGCGGCTCCACCAGTTCGAACTCGAGGTCCTCGGGGAGGCCGCCCACGTTGTGGTGCGACTTGATGTTGGCCGCGCCGGTGCCGCCGCCGGACTCCACCACGTCCGGGTAGAGGGTGCCCTGCACCAGGAACGCCACCGGCTCGTCGCTCGGCGCCTCGGCGACGATCTCGGCCTGCGCCTGTTCGAAGACCCGGATGAACTCCCGGCCGATGATCTTGCGCTTCTGCTCGGGGTCGGAGACGCCGGCCAGCGCGTCGATGAAGCGGTCGGCCGCGTCCACGACCTTGAGCTGGACCCCGGTCGCCGCCACGAAGTCCTTCTCGACCTGCTCCGTCTCGCCCTTGCGCATCAGGCCGTGGTCCACGTACACGCAGGTGAGCTGGTCGCCGACGGCACGCTGCACGAGGGCCGCGGCCACCGCCGAGTCGACCCCGCCGGACAGTCCGCAGATGGCCCGCTTGCCGCCGACCTGCTCCCGGATCGCGGCGACCTGCTCGTCGACGATGCTCTCCGTCGTCCAGGACGGGGACAGGCCCGCACCCCGGTAGAGGAAGTGCTCCAGCTCCTGCTGCCCGAACGTGGAGTGCATCACCTCCGGGTGGTGCTGGAGGCCGTACAGCTTCCGCTCGTCGTCCTCGAACGCCGCCACCGGCACCAGGTCCGTGGACGCCGTGACGGTGAAGCCCTCCGGCGCGGCCGAGCAGGCGTCGCCGTGCGACATCCACACCTGCTGCTCCTCGGGGGTGCCCTCGAACAGCGTCGAGGACGCCTTGGCGACGGAGAGCCGGGTGCGGCCGTACTCGCGGCTGCCGGTGTTGTCGACCGTGCCGCCCAGCGTCGTCGCCATCAGCTGGAAGCCGTAGCAGATGCCCAGGACCGGGACGCCCGCCTCGAACAGCGCGCGGTCGATGGCGGGCGCGCCCTCCGCGTACACGGACGACGGGCCGCCGGACAGGATGATCGCCTTCGGGTTCTTGGCGAGCATCTCGGCGGCCGGCATGGTCGACGGCACGATCTCGCTGTAGACCCGCGCCTCGCGCACCCGGCGCGCGATGAGCTGGGCGTACTGCGCGCCGAAGTCGACGACGAGGACGGTGTCCGGAGTGCTCTCGGACGGGTTGGAAGCCACGAAGCTGATGCCTTTCGGCGTGAAGCGGGGGTTCGGTTTCGATGATAGCGGTGCCCCCGGGTGCCCGGCCCCGCCGCCGGGCGTCCCGGATCCGGTGGCATACTGGCCGTATGCAGAACGCGCAGTGGTTTAGCTATGGCACCGGCCCGGCCGGCTGCCATGGCCGTTCTGTGTGAGAGAAGCGACACACGAACTTCCCCAGGCGCCCCGGGCCGGTCAGGCCCGGGGCGCCGGTGTGTGGGCCCGCTTTCCCGGGCCGCCGTCCGCGGGCTCCGTGACCCGAGGAGCGAACAGCGCATGAGCGCCACCACCGCCGGCAACACCACCAGCACCAGCACCAGCACGCGGGCCGATCAGGCGCCGGAAGCGGTCATCGACGCCGAGCGGGCCCGTATCGACGCACTCGACGCCCGCATCGTCGCGCTCGTCCGCGACCGGATGGAGGTCTCCGAGAACATCCAACGAGTGCGGATCGACTCGGGCGGCCGCCGGGTGCACCTGGCCCGCGAGATGCAGATCCTCGACCACTACAGCACCGAGCTCGGAGCACCGGGCCGGGAGCTGGCCCGGACCCTGCTGCGGCTGTGCCGGGGGCACTGAGGGGCGGTGCTCGGCCCGGCGCCCGGGGGCATGGGTATCCCGTCCCCGGCGCGTGTCCGGCCCTCACCCGTACGGCGCGTGACCGCCCCGGGGGGCCTTCGTTGGACCCGGTGTCCCTGATCTCCGCCGGGCGCCCGGTGGCGAGCGGGGCGGCGTCACCGGAGCGATGAGACGCCCGTCCTCCCCGCGAGGGGAGACGCCGGGTGTCGTGGGACCTCGCTCCGGTGCTGTGACCGGACGGCAGGGGACAGCAGCCCGGTCACGACAGCGGCCGGTCCCGGGGACGCTCTGGACCGGCCGCTCCGCGGCTGCCCGCCGGACCCCGCGGGCCGGCCGCCGGGGCGCCGGCCCGTGCGGTACCGAGCCGGTTGCCCGCGGACCCGTCGCAGGTCGTCGAGGCCCTCGTGCCCGGCCGCTTCGGGCTCCCGCGGCGCCCGCACGGGGTCTCCGCGAGAACGCCGGAATCCCGCACTGTCGCAACGGTTGCGCGGGGTGCGGCGGATCGAGCACGATGCAGACGTCCGGTGAGCAGAACGACCTGACCACACGGCCGATTGGTGAGCCGTGGCGGGATATCGCCATTGGTTCGACCAATAAGAGGCGGCGCCCTCCCCCCGCGCCGCCTTCAGCACGGGCGCTGCCCTGACGCCGGTGCTGACCGAGGGCCCCGCGGCTGCCGCCACCCACCCGGCCGGCGCCCGGGGCCCTCCGCCGTTCCACCCCCGGCCGTGTCACCGCTCCACCCGACGCCGCGGGCGGAACGGCGACGCGACGGCAGCCGCGGGTTCCACGTCAGTCCTGTTCCCCACCGGTGGCGGAGCCGTCCCGCGCGGGCACCGGCGGGACCGGGAGCACCGGCAGCCGCAGCGCACCGAACGCGGTCTCCGGTACCGCGGGCCGGGCCGGGGCCACGGGCGCCAGCCGCCGGTATCCGGCGTCCTGCGCGGGGCGCGGATCCTGCTCGCCGCTGTTCGGCCAGAACGACATCGCGCGCTCGGCCTGCGCGGTGATGGTCAGGGACGGATTGACCCCGAGGTTGGCGGAGACGGCGGAGCCGTCCACGACGGAGATGCCCGGATGCCCGTACAGCCGGTGGTAGGGGTCGATGACGCCGTGCTCGGCGCTGTCGCCGATGGGGCAGCCGCCCAGGAAGTGCGCGGTCAGCGGGGTGCCCATCAGCTCACCGACGTTGGTCCCGGCGAAGCCGTTGATCTCCTCGGCGAGCGCGGTCGCCGCCTCGGCGCCCTCCGGAATGTGCACGGGGTTGGGCGCTCCGTGCCCCTGCCGCGCGGTGAGCATGCCCTTGCCCAGGCCCTTGTCCTTGCGGTAGGTGGTGAGCGAGTTGTCGAGCGTCTGCATGACGAGCCCGATGATGATCCGCTCGGACCACTTGCGCGCCGAGAGCGAGCGCAGGAAGAGGACCGGGTGCCGCAGACAGGTCAGCACGTGCGCGAGCGCGCCCGGCAGCATGGTGTTCTGCCGCATCTGGAGGGTGGTCAGGGCGCTCATGGAGTTGGAGCCCTTGCCGTAGCGCACCGGCTCGATGTGGGTGTGGGCGTCCGGGTGCACGGAGGAGGTGATGGCGACGCCCTTGGTGAAGTCGGTCGCGGCGTCCCGGCCCCACTTCTTGCGGTACCGGCGGGGCACCGTCTGCGCGCCCACCAGGGCCTCGGAGTTGGTGCGGGTCAGCTCACCCAACCGGGGCGAGAGCCGGGGCAGGGTTCCGGCGTCCTTCACCTGGTGCAGCAGCTTCTGGGTGCCGTAGGTACCGGCTGCCAGCACCACCCGCCGGGCGCGGAGGATGCGCGGCTTGCCGCCGCGCCGGTTGTCGGTGCGGACGGTCAGCACCTCGTAGCCGTCCGCGTCGGTGCCCGGGGTGCGTTCGCGGAGGCCGACGACGGTGGTCAGCGGGCGGATCTCGGCTCCGGCGCGTTCGGCGAGGTGGAGATAGTTCTCGTTGAGGGTGTTCTTGGCGCCGCGGCGGCAGCCGGTCATGCACTCCCCGCACTCCACGCAGGCGTTGCGGTCCGGGCCGGCGCCGCCGAAGTAGGGGTCGGGGACGGTTCCGCCCGCGGCGGTGCGGGCCGTGCCGTCGGCGTCCTGGCCGTCGCCGAAGAAGACGCCGACGGGCGCGAGATGGAAGGTGTCGCCGTAGCCGAGGCGGTCCGCTGCGGCCTTGAGATGGACGTCGGAGGGGGTGGTGGTCGGGTTGAGGCGGACGCCGAGCATCCGCTTGGCCTGGTCGTAGTGGGGCGCCAGTTCGTCCTGCCAGTCGGTGATGTGGCCCCACTGGCGGTCCTCGAAGAACGGGGCGGGCGGCACGTAGAGGGTGTTGGCGTAGTTCAGTGAACCGCCGCCCACCCCGGCACCTGCCAGGATCATGACATTGGCGAGCAGATGGATGCGCTGGATCCCGTAGAGGCCGAGCGAGGGCGCCCACAGGAAGTTCTTCAGATCCCAGGAGTTCTTCGGCAACTCGTCGCGGCTGAAGCGCCGACCGGCCTCCAGGACGCCGACCCGGTAGCCCTTCTCGGTCAGCCGCAGCGCGGAGACCGCGCCGCCGAAGCCGGAGCCGACGACCAGGACGTCGTAGTCGAACGGGTCTGCGCCCGCCCGCTGCTGGGCACGTGGGGGCAGGGACACGGGTACCTCCGGTTCAGCGGTGGCGGTGCGGACGGAGCGGACGGAAGACGGAGCGGACGGAAGGTGCGGGCGGCCGCGAGGGCGGGGCCCGACCGGCGGCGGGCGGCCCCCGCCCGCACGGGCCGACGGTGCGGGGGCCGCGGGGCCTCAGCGGAAGCGGAGCGTCTTGAGGGCCTTGAGGGAGCGGGACATGAACGCGGCGTACGCCTCGTCGCTCATACCGAGGGACGGCGCCATGGGCAGCACCCGCTGGTGCGCCACCGTCTGCGACTCGGTGTACTTCAGGATGCCCTCCGAGCCGTGCCGGCGGCCGAGTCCGGAGTCGCCCATGCCGCCCATGGGGGCCTGGGCGCTGCCGTAGGCGGAGGCGTAGCCCTCGTTGACGTTGACGGTGCCGGTGCGCAGCCGGGCGGCGACCGCACGCCCCCGCCGTCCGTTGCTCGACCACACGCTGGAGTTGAGGCCGTAGGGCGTGGCGTTGGCGAGGTCGACCGCCTCGTCGGTGTCGGAGAAGCGGTAGACGGACACGACGGGGCCGAAGGTCTCCTCGCCGCAGACCGCCATCCGCGGCTCCACGCCGTCCAGCACGGTGGGTTCGTGGAACAGCGGGCCGATGTCCGGGCGCGCCCGGCCCCCCGCCAGTACCGCGGCGCCCTTCTCGACGGCGTCCGCCACGTGCTGCTGCACGTTCTGCAACTGCCGTTCGGAGACGAGCGAGCCCATATCGGCGCCGTAGGCGAGCGACGCGCCCAGCCGCATGGCGCGGACGCGGGCCACGAAGCGCTCCAGGAAGGCGTCGGCGACCGACTCGTGGACGTACAGGCGCTCGATGGAGATGCACAGCTGCCCGGCGGAGGAGAAGGCGCCGCGCACCGCGCCCTCGGCGGCCTTGTCCAGGTCGGCGTCGTCCAGGACCAGCATCGCGTTCTTGCCGCCCAGCTCCAGGGAGCAGCCCACCAGGCGGGCTGCGGCACGCCCGGCCACCTCGCGTCCGGTGCGGGTGGAGCCGGTGAAGGAGACGTAGTCGCCGCGGTCGACGACCTCGGGCCCGACGACCGGGCCCTCGCCCAGGACGATCTGCCACACGTCGGCGGGCAGCCCGGCCTCGACGAGCAGGTCGCGCGCCCACAGTGCGGTCAGCGCGGTCTGGGTGTCGGGCTTGGTCACCACCGCGTTGCCCGCGGCGAAGGCGGGGAGCACGTCGCCGACGGAGAGTTCGAAGGGGTAGTTCCACGGGGCGATCTGGCCGACCACCCCGCGGGGGTGGCGCAGCTCGGTGACCTTGGTCAGCGCGGGGATCGCACCGGTGTGCCGCTTGGGCCGCAGGTAGGCGGGGGCCTTGCGGCCGTAGTGGCGGGCCGCGACGGCGACGGCCTGGACCTCTTCGTGGGCGTGCAGCCGTGCCTTGCCGGTCTCCAGTTGGACGAGGTCCAGCACCTCCGACTGGCGGGCCAGTACGAGGTCGTGGAAGCGCAGCAGCACCGCGGCGCGCTGCCGCACCGGGGTGGCCGCCCAGGCGCGCTGCGCCGCACGGGCCGTCTCGAAGGCCGCCGCGACGTCCTCGGGGGTGGACTCGGGCAGCTCGGCCAGCACCTCGCCGGTGAAGGGGGAACGGCTGCGGGTCGTGCCGCTGCCCACCACGCCGCGGGCCAGCGCCGCGACGAGGTCGGGGGTGACGACGTCGGCGGCCGTCCGGGCCCGCGCGGGCGCGGGGGCGACCGGGTTGCCGGAGGCGTGCTCGGTGCGGGGCGCGGTGCGGGTGCTGTCCTGCGAGTCCGTCATGCGAGTGAGCGTACGACCACGGGAGCGGCCACGTATACCCAGCGGTAACCCCTTTTCACGGAATCTGCCAGCGATCGCTGGCAGAACCGGCGGGGCGGCCCGGGAACGGCACCGAACCGGGGAAGAAGACCCCGCCCAGCCGTCAACCGTGCAAGAGTCCTCCCGGGCGGCGTGCGGGACGGACCGCGCGCCATCGAGCCCCTGGCCATCGGGGCTTCGCACGCCCCGGTCCGGAGCAACCACACGGGGAGCACGGCGTGAGCACAGTACGAGGGGTCGAGGCCCGCGGTACGCAGCACTGCGAGACGACAGCACTGGGCGTGCTGCTGCGGCACCAGGGGATCGACCTGTCCGAGCCCATGCTCTTCGGGCTCGGCTCCGGGCTGTCCTTCATCTACTGGGACAGCAAGAACATGGACTTCCCCTTCCTCGGGGGCCGCGTCAAGCCGTTCGAGCTGACCCGGAACCTGGCCGCCACCCTCGACCTGGAGCTGCTGGTCCGCGAGACCACCTCACCCCGCAAGGCATGGGCGGACGCGGCGGCCGGCATCGACGCCGGGCACCCCGTCGGGCTGCAACTCGACAGCTATCACCTGGAGTACTTCACCTCGAAGGTGCACTTCGGCGGGCATGTCGTCGCCCTGTACGGCTATGACGAGCAGAACGCCCACCTGGTGGACACCGAGCAGCAGGGCGGCGCGGTGTCCACCAGCCTGACCAGCCTCGCCGAGGCCCGAGCCGCCCGCGGCCCGATGGCCGCCAAGCACCGCTCCTTCACCCTCACCGCCGCGCAGGACCCGCCCTCCCCGCGCAGCCGCATCGTGCCGGCCGTCACCGCCTGCGCCGACGCCTTCCTCGAACCGCCCATCGCCAACCTGGGCCACCGCGGCATCGAGAAGGCCGGGAAGCTGATCGGCGGCTGGCTGCGGCGCACCGACGACCCGCAGCGCGACCTGCCGCTGGCCGCCCGTCTGATGGAGCAGGCCGGAACCGGCGGCGCCCTGTTCCGCAACCTCTACCGGGACTTCCTCGCCGAATGCGGTGAACTCCTCGACAGCGAGCACCTGCGCACCGGCCACCGGCTGTACGCCGAGGCGGCCACCGGATGGACGGAGGCCGCGGAGCTGATCACCAAGGCCGGTGAGTCAGGCGACGAGCAGCACCTGCTTCGGGCGGGTGCCCTCCTGCGCGAACTCGCCCGCGCCGAGCGCGAGGCCATGGAGGCGCTGCGCCGGCTGCGGGAGTGACGCGGCAGGACCGTGGACGGGCTGCGGCGCCTCACAGATCGTTGATCTTGAGGGACTTCTTCGCCTCCTGGTAGACGGTCTCGCCGTCCTTGCGCGACTTGCCCTCGGCGGGCATGTTCACGGTCAGCAGCCAGCGGATGCCCTTGTCGTTGACGTAGACCAGCTCGTGCCGGAACTTCTTCGCCTCCTTCGGCTCCCCGATGTCGGGTTTCGGCCGGAACGTGGTGGAGACCTCGGCCGCCTCCTGCCCCTGCTGCTTCGCCTCGGTGACCCGGGAGCGCACGTCCTCCATCGTGCTCGAGTAGTCCTCCTCCGCGCCCTCCTCGTAGAAGGTCTTCCAGGAGTTGGCCTCCTTGAGGGAGTTCTCCTCGATGTCCTTGCCGCTACGGGTCAGCTTCATGGAGACGACATCACCGGGGTCGGTGTAGGTCACGGCGCCGTCGTCCGCACTGCGCTCGTAGTCCTCCGGCACCGCCAGCCGGGCGCTCACCCGCGCGTCCTCGTTCCGCGTCGTCCAGCCCTCCGGCGCCCCGTCGGCGGTGAGGACGAAGAACAGGGTGAGCGCGGCGGCCGCCGCGACGACCACACCGGCGGCGCCGAACTGCCACGGCCGGCTGGTGCGCAGCTTGCCGCCGAACCCGCGCAGTCCCCGGCCGACGCCGCTGCCGCCGTCGGTGGCACCGGCCTGCGGCCGCGGGGCCTGCTGGGGCGGACGGGCCACGTCCGTAAGGGTCTGCCGGATCTCCGCGGCGTCCGGGCGCAGCCCCGGCTCCCGGCTCAGCAGCCGGGTGAGCAGCATCCCGAACGCGCCGGAATCGCTCAACGCACGCGCCGGGCGCTGCGGTTCGGCCGAGAGCACGGCCTGAAGGGTCGCCGGGCTGTTGGAGCGGCGGAAGGGCGAGACCCCCTCGACCGCCGCGTACAGCACCACCCCGAGGGACCACAGGTCCGACTCCGGTCCCGGCCGCTGGCCCAGCACCCGCTCCGGCGCCACGAACTCCGGCGAGCCGACGAAGGCGCCGGTCTCGGTCAGCCCCTGCTCCCCCTGGACCGCGGCGATCCCGAAGTCGGTGAGCACGACCCGGTCGTACCGGCCCAGCAGCACGTTGTCCGGCTTCACGTCGCGGTGCAGCACGCCCGTCGCGTGCGCCGCCTCCAGCGCCCCGGCGACGGCGAGCCCGATCCGGGCGGCCTCGCGCGCCCCGATGGTGCCCTCGTTCAGCACATCCGCCAGCGAACGTCCCTGGACCAGCTCCATGACGATCCACGGCTGCTCGTTCTCCACCGCGACATCGTGGATCGTCACCACGGAAGGGTGGTCGATCCGCGCGGCCGTCCGCGCCTCCCGGCGCATCCGGGCGTACATCGTCTCGCGCTCCTGCGCGGAGAGATGGTCGGGCAGCCGCGGCTCCTTGACCGCCACGTCCCGGTCCACCACCTCGTCGTGCGCCCGCCACACCGTGCCCATGCCGCCGTGCCCCAGCCGGGCCGTCAGCCGGTACCGGCCGCCGATCAGCCGCCCCGTCCCCGGCTCGGCGCCCTGCTCGGACGACGGGGCCGCGGCGATCTCCGTGGGCTCGTAGGCACCGGGCGCGGGACGGTGCTGCCCGGCCTGCTGCCCGGCCTGCGGGACGCCGGAGGGCGAGGCGGGCGCGGACGGCCCGGACGGCGCACCGGGTGCCGGGGACGGCGGGGGCGGGGCGGACGACGCCGACTGCGCGGGCACCCCGGGGTGCCGCCCCGCCGGTGCCCCCGCGGGCGGCTGCAGCCCATAACTGGTCGACTCGTCCAACCCGTCCCCCTCGTTCGCCATGCACCCACCATTACCGTGCTGGGCAACGCGATCGCCACTTTGTTCACAGACCTGTGACGTGGGCTTGTGCCGTGGGCCTCCGGGAGGGCCGAGGCGCCGCGGGGTCAGCGCGCGGCGGTCGGGCGGTAGGTGTCGGCCACGGCCTCGAAGTGCCGGTCGATCTCCGCCTTGTGGCCCTTGGAACCGAGCACGAGCAGCAGGTGGTAGCGGCCGTCCACGATCATCGCCCGGTTGCGCGCGTACACCTGGCGTCCTCCGGGCTCCCGCCAGGAGAAGGTGCCCTCGGCCATCGCCCGGTCCCCGACGTCGATGCGCCGCAGCCCGCCGGTGCTCGCCCAGTCCGCGGCCCGGTACGCGGCCAGCTCCGGCTCGTCCTCGCTCTGGTAGGCCATCGGATCCTTGCCGAACTTCCCGGTGCCATCCCGGCCGTTGACGACGACCATCTCGACCTCGCCGCCGTTGTAGCGCACCTGCCCGCGCCCGTTCGCGGAACGGCGGTCCCACTCCTCCGGCACGGCGATCCGGAATCCGGCCGGATCACGGCTGATCCGGTACCCGTCGGGTGCCCCGGGCCCGGTGGCGGGCGCGGAACTCCCGTCACCCCTGTCGCTCTTGCCGTCCTTGTTACCCTCGTTGCCCTTGCCCTCGTCGCTCTTGTCGCCCTCGCCGGCTCCGTCGTCGGACCCGCCGTCCCGCTTCCCCTCCGGTGCGGGACCCGGGTCGCGCTCCTCCGGCACCACGACCGAGCCGCGCTGGTTGTCCTTCCCCTGCTCGCCGCCGGGCAGGAACCAGGCGACGAACGCCACCGCCGCCGCCATGCCGAGCAGTATCAGCGTCAGGACGAGCACCCCGAGCCGCCGCGGGCCGCCGCCGCGCCTCCGGTCCGGGCCCTGGTTCCGGTCCGGACTCCGGTCCGGGTCGCCTCCCAGATCGCGGTCCGGGTCGCCTGCCGGGCTGCGGTCCGGGGCCCGCCCGCGCCGAGGACGCTGGTGTCCAGCCGGCTCCGCGCGCTCGGTGTAGGGCGCCTGCTCGTGGTGCGATGCCGGTTCCGGCTCGCGGGGCGCCGCCGATTCCGGCTCACGTCCGCGCCGCCGCACTCCCGCGGCCCGCTTCCGCCACCGCCGGCGCACCAGTTCGCCGCGGCGCCGCACGATCGGCAGCCGATGCGGATCGGCGGGTGCGCCCGGATCCAGGGTGAGCGGCGCCGTGACGGTCCGCAGGCCCACATCCGGCTCCGGGGCCGAACGGATGAGGGAGCGCAGCCAGCCCCGCAGCTCCTCGAAGTCCGGCCGCTCGGTCGGGTCCTGGCGCATCAGCGACTCGACCACCGGGCGCAGCGGTCCGCAGTCCTCCGCGAACGCGGGCGGCTCCGCACACACCATCTGTACCAACTCGGGCGCACTGTCCTCCGGGTAGGGCGCATGGCCCTGCACGCACCGGAAGAGCAGCACGCCCAGCGCCCACAGGTCGGCGGCCGGTCCCACCGGCGGCGCCAGCCGCCAGTTCTCGTACACCGGCCCCGCCTGCTCCGGTGCCCAGCGCTCGGTGACCGGCCCGACCACCGTCGTACGGGCGTGCCGGGCCCGCTCAGCCGCCAGTGCGGTCGCCGGCCCCCGGTAGCGGCTGTCGGCCGCCTCCGCACCACCCCAGACCACCTCGTCCTGCCCCGGGTATCCCCTGCCGCTCTCCCAGGCCGCCTCGTCCGGGCCCGGGTATCCCTCCTCGCTCTCCCAGGCCGCCTCACCGGGGGCTGCGGGCCCCTCCCCCACCGGTTCGGGCCCGGTCTCGCCGACGGCGTACCCGCGGGGGGCCTGGACCCGCGCCGGCGGCCCCGCCGTCCACGGCGCCGGCACGCTGCGGGTACCGGCGGGCCGGGGGCCGGGCAGCGCCGTGGGGCCGGTGCCGGGAGGGCCGTCCGGAACGGTGCCGTCGCCGGCTTCGCCGTACCGGGCGGAAGCGGCGTCCGGCGCCGGAGCCGGCCCGCCGGGGGCGGAACGGTCGAACGGCGGGGGCACGCCGTAGGGGCCCGCCGCATGCGGGCCGTAGATCTCGTCGCGTTCGACCTGGCGCGCCTCGCCCCCGGTCAGTTCGTCGGGGTGCACCTCGTCCTCGGCGGACGGCAGCCAGCGCACGTCGTCGTCGAGCGTGTGCGCCGGGCCGTGGTCCGCGGGGCCGCCGTCCGGGCGGGTGGACCACCAGTCGGTGCCCGGCAGCGGCCGGTCGGCCTCGCCCTCGTCACGGGCACGCAGCGCCGCGTCCCGGGTGTCGGCCACCGCGCGCTGCGCTCCTTCGCGGTACGCGGCGATCGCGCCGCGGCGCGCCGCCCGCGTGGAGACCTCGTCGGCAGGGCCCTCCCGGTCCGGCAGCCGCCCGCCGTGCGGACCGGGCGCCTCCGGTGGACCGGGCACGTCCTCCTGCGGCTCGATCCCCTCCCAACCGAAGATGCCGCGACGCCGCTCCTCGGTGCCCGGCACGTCCGCCGCGTGGCCGCCGTCCCGTGCGGTGAAGCCCTCGGGCAGCCGCTCCCCGGTCCAGGTGGCGGGCTGCGGTGCCGGGGCGGACGCGGGACCGGCTTCCGCTCCGGCCGCTCGCCCGTGCCGGGTACCACCGACCGGGGGCGCACCCGGCACGTCCGCGGCGGCGCGCGTGGAACCGGGTGCGGCGGGTCCGTGCGGGGGACCGGCCTGCGCGGCCGGCTCGGGATCGTCCGGCGCGGGCGGGGGCAGCGGGTCGTAGCCGCACAGTGCCTCCTCGGCGGCCCCCACCGCGAGCCCGGTGAGGACCGCGCGCCCGTCCTCGCAGACGAGCACCGTGCGGGCCGTGATGTTGCGGTGCACCCAGCCGTGCGCGTGCACGATCCGCAGGGCGGCCAGCAGGTCGGCGGCGATCTCGGCGGCGCGGTGCGCGCCCAGCGGGCGTTCGGCCAGCAGGGCCGCCAGGGGCCGGGCGGGCACCGACTCGCTCACTATCCACAGCCCGTCGTCCTCGACGAAGACGTCGAAGATCTGGTCGAGCCTGGGGTGGTCCGGAAGCTGCGCGGCGGCGACGGCGGCCTCCATCGCCCTGCGGACCGCGGGGTCCGCAGGGCGCCGGGTCAGCTGCGGGCCACTGCCGCGCGATCCGCCGTCCGGGCCCCGGCCGGGGGCGCCGTAGCCCTCGTCCACCACCTCGGCCTCGACGACCTCGGGCAACGGAACCTGGCGGACGAGGACTTCCTGACCGCTGGCGATGTCCCACGCGGGGGACTCGGCGAGTTCGTACGCGTCGGCAGGGGGCAGGGGAAGGCGGTAGCGGTCGACGAGCAGCCGACCGGTGTACTCCGCGTGCTCCTTCACGACGCCCTCCCCACCGCGCGCGAGACCGCCAATTCCGTTCGGTTCCGGCCTTCTTGCGGATAGCTACGGTCCGCGTCCTTCACAATACGTCCGGGAACCGGCTACGTCACCGCGCGTCGGCGGTCCGGTCCGCCGTCCTGACGGTTCCCCGGGCCGTTCCGGTGCGGCGTGGGCGCAGCCCGCGCACAGCGGGCGCGTGCCCCCGCACTCGTGCGCCGGGCGGATGCTCCGGGCGCGCACGGACTCGTACGGCGGGACTGGTCAGATATCGGAACCGAGGCGTCGGTCTGTCGTCAGCTGCCCGGCCGATCTGTCGTCAGCTGCCCGGCCCGAAGCCCCGTGCGCCCGTCAGGCGCTCGGCTCGAAGGTCCGGAACGCGGCCTTCCGGAGCGTCGTGCACGCCTTGTCCTCCCAGGCGTCGGCCTTGCAGGTGATGAGTATCGCGTAGCCGTTCTTGCCGTCGACCTTGAAGCCGCGGTCGAGCGCGTGCACCTTCGTGCCGTTCTCCTTGCGCAGGAACTGCCAGTCGGCCACGGTCGGGTAGTCGCGCCACTCGACCTCCTCGATGCCGAGCGACTTGTAGCCGGAGCTGGAGCCCTTGACCGCGGACTCCAGGTCGCGCCAGGCCCCGGCGGCATCGCCGCCGGGGCTGCTGGTGTGGTCGATCTGGATCCGCGGATAACCGCCGCCGGGCGGAGCGTACTTGCGGCCCGAGTTCTTGCCCGCTATCCCGGCGGGCTTCCAGTCCTCGGGCAGGGCGACGGAGAAGTGGAACCTGCTGTCCTTGACCAGCGCGTACCCGTCGGGCAGCGCGGAGCCGTCCTTCTCGCCCTTCTTGTCGTCCTTCCCGCCCTCGCCCTTGTCCTCGCCGCTGCTCCGCCCCTCGTCACCGTCGGAGGTGTCCCCGTCCTCCCCTGCCTTCCCGGCTGTGGCCTGCTCGCCCTCGCGGGTGCCGCCTCCGCCGTTCTCGGCGCTGCTGTCGGCCGCGCCGGACGCCTTGCCGCCGCCGTCACCACCGCTGTTCACCACGATCAGCACGATGACCAGGACGACGGCGAGCACGGCAGCCGCCGCGATCGCCAGCGTCCGGGGCGAGAGACCCTTGCGCAGCTCGGGCAGCTCCCGCAGGTCGCGCAGCGAGGTGATCGCGCCACTGCCCCCGCTCTCCGGCGGCAGCGCCCTGCCGCCGCTGCCCGGCCCCGGCAGCGGACCACCGCCGGAACCGGCTCCGGCACCAGACCCGGTGCCGGAGTCGGAGGAGCCCGCCGGCCCCTCGGACGCCCCGGAGCCCTGTGCATCGGCCGCGCCAGCACCGGAGCCCGCCGCATCACCGCTCTTCCGGCCCCGGGTCCCGCCCGGTGCCGCGGACGGCGACGCCGAGGGGTGCGGTGGTGCCGGGGGCGGCGAGGGCGTCGCGGAGGCGGCACCGGAGGAAGTGCCACGCCGGGAGCCCGGGCGGGCGGGAGGGGCGGCATCGGCGGACGTGCCGTCCGTGCCGCCGCCCCGGGCCGGGGAGCTGGAGCCGGGGCGTTCCGGGGCTCCGGTGGTGTTCGCGGCGGCCGAGCCGGCGCCCACGGCACCCGCCGCGTTGCGGACCGACTTCAGGGCGCCCCGCAGGCGTTCGCCGGAACCGGTGCCCTCCGAGCGGCGCTTGCGCCTGCCGCCGGTGGTCCCGGCGCTGTAGGCGGGGCCGCTCGCGCCGGCGCCGCCGGCCGCTGCGGCCGAGCCCTTGCCGCCCGGTGCGGCCGCGGGCGGCACCGGAGGCAGGACGGAGGTGCGCTCGGCGCGGCTCTCGGCGTCCCGTCCGCCGGACGGGTCCAGGGGGCTGCGGTGCCCGGAGGCGACCGGCTCCAGCAGCAGCCGCGCCCCGTTCACATCGAGCCGCTTCTCCGGCTCCTTGACCAGCAGTCCGGCGATGACCTCGCGCAGTTCGCCCGCGTGTTCGGGATACGGCACGGGTTCGGTCATCACAGCCGTCAGGGTGGAGATGGCCGAGCCCTTGTCGTAGGGGGGATGGCCCTCGACGGCGGCGAACAGCAGGCCGCCCAGCGACCACAGGTCGGCGGGCGGGCCCGGGGGCTTGCCCCGCGCCCGCTCGGGAGAGATGTAGGAGGGAGCGCCGACGAGCATGCCGGTGGAGGTGACGGAGGGGTCGCCCTCGACCTTGGCGATGCCGAAGTCGGTGAGGACCACCCGGCCGGTGCCGTCCTCCAGCAGTACGTTGGAGGGCTTCACGTCGCGGTGCAGGATGCCCTCGCGGTGGGCCGCGCGGAGCACGTCGAGGATGGCGAGGCCGACCTCGGCCGCGCGCTGCGGGTTCAGCGGGCCGTCGTTCTTGATCTTGTCGCCCAGGGAGCGGCCCTCGACCAGCTCCATGACGATCCACGGCCGGCTGTCCTCGTTGACGACGTCGAAGACGGTGACGGCGCTGCCGCTGCGGATCCTCGCGATGGCCTTGGCCTCACGCAGGGTGCGGGTGATGAGCCGCTGCTTCTCCTCCTCGTCCACGCTGGAGGGGAAACGGAGCTCCTTCACGGCGACCCGGCGGCCCAGGACTTCGTCCTCGCCGCGCCAGACAGTGCCCATACCGCCGCGCCCGAGGACCTCCCCGAGCCGATAGCGCCCGCCTACCAGCCGTCCCGCGTCCTCGCTCATGAATCCCCTTGTGTCCCCTCTGCGTGAGAGCCCGCCCCCGGCAGAGCCTTCATTGTGAACCATCACCCCGACAAGACGTGTACGGGGGCAGCACAGTTACACCACAGCCCCACCACTCCTCACCGGGGTTCACACGCCCAACAGTCGTCGCGGCCATGACCAGCCCAACGGGGGACCCGCGACGGGCCCCCCGGCGCCGCGGCGCTCCCGCGCAGCCGGCTACACGGGCACGATGTCGGGTGCCCCCAACCGCGCGGCGTCCGCCGTCTGGTCGTCCGGCTGAAGCTGCGACTCGCGCTCCGCCTCGACCCGCTTCTGGTAGTGCTCGACCTCCCGGTCCACCTGGTCGGAATCCCAGCCCAGCACCGGTGCCATCAACTCGGCGCACTCCCGTGCGCTCCGTGCGCCCCGGTCGAAGGTCTCGATGGAGATGCGCGTGCGGCGGGTCAGCACGTCGTCCAGATGACGGGCCCCCTCGTGCGTGCAGGCGTAGACGACCTCCGCCTTGAGGTAGTCGTCGGCGGCGGGCAGCGGCTCGCGCAGCGCGGGTTCCTTCGCGATCAGGTCGAGCACCTCCTCCGTCATCGAGCCGTAGCGGCCCAGCAGATGCTCCACCCGGGCCACATGCAGTCCGGCACGCTGCGCCAGGCGCGCGCGTCCGTTCCACAGCGCGGCGTACCCCTCGGCCCCGGCCAGCCGCACCTCCTCGGTGACGCACTCGGCGACCCGGTGGTGGAGTCCGTGCACCGCCTCGTCCACCGCGTCCTTGGCCATCACCCGGTAGGTCGTGTACTTGCCGCCCGCGACGACGACGAGCCCGGGCACCGGGTGGGCCACCGTGTGCTCGCGGGACAGCTTGCTCGTCGCCTCCGACTCGCCCGCCAGCAGCGGCCGCAGGCCCGCGTAGACGCCCTCCACGTCGTCCCGCGTCAGCGGGACCGCCAGCACCTCGTTGACGTGGTCGAGCAGGTAGTCGATGTCGGCGCTGGAGGCGGCCGGGTGCGCCTTGTCCAGGTCCCAGCCGGTGTCCGTGGTGCCGATGATCCAGTGCCGGCCCCACGGAATGACGAACAGCACGCTCTTCTCCGTCCGGAGGATGAGCCCGGTCGTGGAGTTGATGCGGTCCTTGGGGACGACGAGATGGATGCCCTTGGAGGCGCGGACGTGGAACTGGCCCCGCTCGGCGATCAGCCCCTGGGTGTCGTCCGTCCACACGCCGGTCGCGTTGACGACCTGACGGGCCCGCACCTCGTACTCGCCGCCCTGCTCCAGATCCTCGATCCGGGCGCCGACGACACGTTCACCCTCCCGCAGGAAGCCGACCACCCGCGCACGGTTGGCCGCGCGCGCCCCGTACTCCGCCGCCGTGCGCACCAGCGTGGCGACGAAGCGGGCGTCGTCCACCTGCGCGTCGTAGTACTGCAGCGCACCCACCAACGCCCCCTTCTTCAACGCGGGAGCGGCCCGCAGCGCATGACGGCGCGAGAGATGGCGGTGCCTCGGCAGACCGCGGCCGTGCCCGGAGGAGACCGACATGACGTCGTACATCGCCACGCCGGTGCCCGCGTACAGCCGCTCCCAGCCGCGGTGCTGCAACGGGTAGAGGAACGGAACCGGCTTGACCAGATGCGGCGCCAGCCGCTCCAGCAGCAGCCCGCGTTCCTTGAGCGCCTCGCGCACCAGTGCGAAATCCAGCATCTCCAGATAGCGCAGACCGCCGTGGATGAGCTTGCTGGAGCGGCTGGAGGTACCCGACGCCCAGTCACGGGCCTCCACGATCCCGGTGGACAGGCCGCGGGTGACCGCGTCCAGCGCCGTACCCGCGCCGACGATGCCGCCACCGACCACCAGCACGTCGAGTTCGGTCTCGGCCATCCTCGCCAGCGCGTCCGCGCGCTGCTCCGGTCCCAGTGCCGCTGTCCTCACTGCTGCCTCCCATGCTGCTCGACTGGTGCTCGTCAGTACTCGGACACCGCCCCCGTGGTCCCCCTGACGATGGTCCCCCATTCCCGCGACTTTGGCCGAGCCTCGGCCCCGCTGAGTGCGCAATCCGACTTGTCTGTCATATGGGCTCTTAACCTTAATTTGCGCCGCTCGCCACTCCCGGTGCTGCCCGGGGACGGAACCGGGACGATAAGGGGAAGGGAAGACCGCTGTCATGCCCGCAGATCTCGCCGTGCTGGGACTCGCCCATTCGGGGCTGCCGCTCGCCCAGGCAGCGACAGCGAACGGAATCAGCACCATCGGGTACGACCCCGACCGCGGTGTCGTCGCCGATATCGGCGCGGGCCGGCCACCGGGAGACGCGCCGCTCGCCGCCGCCGAGGTACGGCGGATGCTCGCCAAAGGCTTCGGCGCCAGCAGCGACCCGGCCGTCCTCGGACAGGTGCGCACCGCCGTCATCTGCGCGGCCACCGCACTCGGCCCCAACCGGGCACCCGACCTGAGCGCCGTCCGCACCGCCGCCCGCACCCTGGCCGCCCGGCTGCGCCCGCGCACCCTCGTCGTCGTCGAGTCCAGCGTCCACCCCGGCTGCACGGAGGACGTCGTACGGCCGCTGCTGGAAGAGGGGTCCGGGCTGCGGGCCGGGCGCGACTTCCACCTCGCCTGCTCACCCTCCCGGGTCGACCCCGGCAACCGCACCCACGACTACACCGCCATCCCCAAAGTCATCGGCGGCCTCACCCCCGCCTGCACCGAAGCCGCCGCCGCGTTCTACGGGCGGCTCACCAAGGTCGTCCGTGCCCGGGGGCCGCGCGAGGCCGAGACCGCCAAGCTCCTGGAGACCAACTACCGGCACATCAACATCGCCCTCATGAACGAGATGGCCGTCTTCTGCCACGACCTCGGCATCGACCTGTGGGACGTGGTGCGGTGCGCGGAGACCAAGCCCTTCGGCTTCCAGTCCTTCCGGCCCGGCCCCGGCGTCGGCGGCCCCAGCGTGCCCATCGACCCCAACTACCTCTCCTACCACAGCCGTTCGCTGGGCTACCCGCTGCGCATGGTGGAACTCGCCCAGGAAGTCAACGAACGCATGCCCCGCTACGTCGCCCAACGCGCCGCCGTACTGCTGAACGAACACGGCAAATCCGCCCGCGGCGCACGCATCCTGCTGCTCGGCGTGACCTACAAACCCGACCTCGCCAGCCAGGAGGGCGCCCCAGCCCGCGAAGTCGCCGGCCGCCTCAAAGAACTCGGCGCCCAACTCAGCTACCACGACCCCTACGTGCCGCAGTGGCGCGTCGCGGGCCGGCCCGTACCCCGCGCCGACGCACTGTACGAGGCCGCCGCGGACGCGGACCTCACCCTGCTGTTGCAGCATCATCGCCGCTACGACCTGCAGGGGCTCGCCGCGAAAGCGCAACTCCTCCTCGACACCCGCGGAGCGAGCCCCACCGGTGCGGCACACCGCCTCTGACCCCGCTGCCGGGGCCCGTTCCGGCCCGTGCGTCCCGCGATGCACCAGGAGAAAGGCGGACCACGTCACCCGACCGGGCTCCGCCGTGCACCACCGCACCGCCCCCTGGCACCTCCCGCACATCCACCCCCGTGCCGCCCGGAGGTACGGATTCTCGATCTCCGCTGACACCGTGCCGGAGACCGGGTACCGTCCCTGATCACTCATCTGTTCGACCGCGCACGCACCCTCGTCCGCGAGCAAGGGCCGGTGCCCACAACGAGGTACGGGAGCCGCCAGGTGGACGCCCTCCACGACATACGCCCCAGGCTGCGGGCGGACGCACTGTTCACGGCGACCGACCATGGAGTGCTCCTCCAGTACCCCGAAGGCCAGTTCGTCCTCAGGGGGCGTACCGCCTACGCGTGGATGTGCCGCCTGACGCCGCATCTGACCGGGGCGAACACGGTCGCCGAGCTCTGCGAAGGGCTGCCCGGGGAACACGCCGACGCCGTCGTCGGAATCGTGCGGACGCTGCTGCAACGCGGCGTCGTGCACGATCTGCGCCCCCCGGAGCCGACCGCGGGTGCCGGAGGCGGGCCACCGGCCGAGGCGATCGCGGCCCGCTTCGCCGACCAGCTCGCCTACCTCGACCATCAACTCCGCGGCTCCGCGACCGCGGCCTTCACCCGCTTCCGCGACACCCGGGTTCTGATCGCGGGCCGGGGCGAGGCCGCCGAGAGCTGCGCCGCGACCCTGCTGCGCAACGGGCTGCGCACCGTCACACTCACCGGTGGCCCCGAACTCTCGGCGCGGCTCCGACCGGAACTCGAAGAACTGCACGCCGCCGGCTGCGACGCCGAGGTGCTGCCGCGTCGGGACCAGGACGACAGCGGCGGGCCGGACCACGCCGACCGGGATGCGGACGTGGTCGTGGCGTGCGGGACGGGTCCCGGAGAACTGTTCGAACGCAACCGCGCGGCGCTCGATGGCGGCCCCGCGCTGCTGCCGCTGACCGTGCTGGACGGCACGGCGGTGATCGGACCGCTGGTGCCCGGCCCGGGGCACGGCGAGGGGGCGGCCGACCGGGAGCGCGCCGCGGGCTGCTGGCAGTGCGCCGTGCTGCGGCTCGCGGGCGGCCTGGAGCCGGCAGCCGCCGCGGCTTTCCTGCGGGCCATCTGCACGGGACGTCCGGCCGCCGGGCCCGACACGCAGCTCGCACGGATGCTCGGTACGACGCTCGCGTTCGACGTCTTCCGGCACCGCACAGGAGCCCTGCCCGCGGAGAGCGCGGGCTCCCTCCTCCTCCAGGACAGCGCGACCCTGGAGACCTCCCGGCAGACGCTGCTCGCCCACCCCGACTGCGAGGCGTGCGGCGAGCCGCCGGCCGCCCGCAGCGGAAGCAGCCCGTCCGCCGAACCGTGCCCACCCGGCGGCTCCGGCCACGAACAGGAAGGAGCCCAAGGACGGGAGAAGGTGCTGTTCGGTACGTACGCGGGAGTGTTCCGGCGCTACGCCGACGACGCTCTCCCGCAGTCCCCGCTGCGCTCCGCCGCCGTGGAGGTCGCCGCGCCCGGCCCGTCCGCGCTCCCGGCACGGACCGTCACCGCCTTCGCTCTCGGCACCCAGACCGACGCACGGACGGCGGCCCGCACCTCCGCCGCGCTCGTGTACGAGTCGCTGCTGCACGCACACGGCATGCCGCGCAGCGCCGCGCCGCACCTCGCGGACTCCTCCTGCCTGCGCGTGCCCGCCCACGAACTGAGTACCTGGAGCGGCATGGCAGCCCCGGACGGGCCGGACGGCGGCGACGGTCAGACGCCGTGGTTGCGCGCGTGGCGGTGGAATCCCACCGCGCGGCAGACACCTGCCGCGGCCGGGCCGACCGTCGCCGTCCCGGCCGCAGCGGTGCACCCCGGCGGTGCCCTCAATCGCGACCGCCGCTTCGAACCAGGCGGCGCCGGTGCGGGCGCGGGCTCCACCCTCGAGGCCGCCGCGCGGGCCGGACTGCTCTCGGCCCTGGCCTTCGAGGGCGTCGTCGCGGCGCTGCGTGGAAGCGCCGCCGCGCGCATACTGCCGGTCGACGCGGCGGCCGACGGCGACGCGGGCTTCCTGCTCCGTTCGCTCGGCCACCTCGACCAGCCGGTGACGCTCCTGGAGTTCCCGGGCGCGGCCCCCGCGTACGCCGTTGCCGCGCTCGCCACCGGCCAGGCCCCCGCCGCCGGCCCGCCGCCCGCCGGCCCCGCCCCGGCGCAAGGCCCCCGCACCACAGCGCCGCCCGGCCACGGCACTGCCCAGCCAGCGCACCACCGCACCGCCCAGGCGCTGGGCCACGGCACCACCCGAGCCGAGGCCGTCGTACACGCCCTGCGCGATCTGCTCGGCACGCTTCAACTGGCCCACGACGGACAGGAGACGGACCTCGGCACCCCCTTGATGCCCGGGTTCGACGCCGATGCCCTGCGAGACGACGCGGAGGCCCTCCGGGCAGCGGCCGCACCGCCCGCTCCCCTGCCGGACGCCGGTGCGGGCCCGGCTTCCTCCCGGCAGGAGCCCGCGTGGCCGCGGACGGTGCCGGGCCGGGACGTGCTCGTCGCGGTGACGACACCCCCCGACCTGCGCGCGGGCGGGATGGAGACCGTACGGGTGCTGTTGCGGACGACCCCGGAGGGACCGGAGTGAGCTCCTCCGCCCAGGCTCCACCGGAGAGCGACCGGCTCCGCGTCGAGGAAGAGTTGGCGCACCGGCTGCGCGCGGCGGGCCCGAGCGCCCCCTCCTGGGCCCTGCACGTACGGCTGCTGGGCGTGTCCGACGCCTTCGCCGCCCCCGACGATCCCCCCGACCCCCTCCCCGGGGCCGCCCTCGTTCCGGTACATCTGCACGGCAGGTACGCGCTGCTCGGGCCCATCGGACCGGTGCGGCCGACTGCCGGACGGCCCTGCTTCCACTGCGTGGCCACCCGCTGGCAGGCGCTGCGGCCCGCCGTGGAACGCGACGCCGTCGAGCGCGGGCCCCGGGCGCCCCACCACGCGGCCGCCCCGAACCCGTATCTGACCCCCTTCGCTCTCGACATGCTCGCCCACCTGGTCGCCTCCGTGCTCGCGACCGGCCACCGGGAGCCGTCCGACGCCGGCGTCGGCACCGTCCACCGGCTCGCGCTGGACACCCTGGGCGTGGAACGAGCCCGGCTGCTGGCCGACCCCGCCTGTCCCCGGTGCGGCGGACACGAGGCCGCTGTCCCGCGCTCCGCCAGGAGCGCGGCCATCCCCCTGCGGCCCGGGCTTCGCCCCCCACCAGGCTCATCCCGGCTGCTGAGCCCCGCACAGGCGGTGCCCCGGTGGGCCGCCGACGCGCTCGCCAACCCCGTGTGCGGGGCGCTGGGGACAGGCGTGCGGCCGGACCGCGAAGCTCGCAACACGGCCCCGGCGAGCGGCCGATTCGCTGTACGCGGCGGAGCCCGCCTCCTCGACGTGCACTGGAGCGGGCATGCCGACACCTACCGGGACAGCGGCGCCCTCGCCCTGTGCGAGGGGCTGGAGCGGCTGGCGGGCTTGCGCGAAGGCGGCCAGGCACCGGTCCGCGCCGCCCGGTCCCGGCTGCGGCACCCTTCGGTGGACCCGCGGGCCTGCGGCCTTCCCCCGGCGGACTTCTTCGAGGGCGCGGCCTCGCAGTTCGCCCCGTACGACGAGGACCTCGTCCTGCCGTGGGTGTGGGGCTGGTCGCTGCGGGACGAGCAGCCGGTGCTGGTGCCCGAGCAGATGGCCCGCTACCGGCTGGCCGGCCCCGGCCCGTACTTCGCGGTCGAGACCTCCAGCGGGTGTGCGGGCGGCTCCTGTCCGGAGGAAGCGGTGCTGCACGGGCTGTTGGAGGTGGTGGAGCGGGACGCCTTCCTCGCGGCCTGGCTCGGGCGGGCCAGGCTGCCCGCGATCGCGGTGGAGAGCTGCCGCTCTCGCCCGCTCCGCTTCCTCGCCGAGCGGATGCGGCGCGGCGGCTACCGGCTCCGGCTGCTCGACAACCGGATCGACGTACCGGTGCCCGTCGTGACCGCGGTCGCGATCCGCGAGGACGGCGGACCGGGCGCGCTGTGCCTCTCCAGCGCCGCCGCGCTCGACCCCGAGCGCGCGGCCGAGTCGGCGGCGCGCGAGGTCGCCAGCCAGCTGTCGGGCTTCGCCGAGCGCACCGTCGCCGACCAGGAACGGCTGCGCACCATGGCGCGCGACTTCGGCCTGGTACGCGAACTCGCCGACCACGCCGCGCTCTACGGCCTCCCCGAGATGAAGCCGCACGCAGAGTTCCTCCTCGACTCGCCGGAGCGGCCACAGCCCTGGACAGAGGTCTTCCGCGACGGCGGGCACGCCGCCGGCCGCGCGGAGGACGGCGGCGCACCGCCCGCCGTCGAACTGTCCGCCGCCGTGCGCCACTGCCGGGACCTGCTCGCGGCCCGGGGCTTCGACACGATCGTCGTCGACCAGACGGGGCCGGAACAGCGGGCGACCGGAACCAGCGTGGTGCGGGTGCTGGTGCCCGGACTGCTGCCGATCGACTTCGGCGCACGGCGACACCGGGCGCCCGGTATGGCCCGAGCCCGCACCGCGCTGCGCAGCGCCGGGCTGCGCGACCACGACCTGACCGCGGAAGGGCTCAACCCGGCTCCGCACCCGTTCATGTGAGGGATGAGAGGGAAGGGGGAATGGTGCACAGGGTGCCCGACAGTCCGGAGCCCGGCCCGGCCATGGACGGCGGTGCCGCGACCGTCACCCGCTATCTGGACGCGGTGCTGCGGCGCGCCTCGGTCCCGATGGAGGCCGAGCCCTTCGAGCCGGACTGGCAGGACCGGCCCCGAAGCCACAAGGTCTACCGCGGAGCGCCCGGATTCCCGCTGCCCGAGCGGGTGCCGCAGCCCCCGCTGGAGCTGGGTGAGGTCCTCCTGGACCGGCGTCCCGGACGCCGTCCTGACGGGGAGGCGGTGTTCACCCTGCCGCTCCTCGCGGGCATGCTGCGCCACTCCTACGGCTGGCTCTCCCGTCGTCTCCGGATCGACCCCAACCCCGGTCGGCGCGGCCAGGCGGCCTACTCGAACGCGGAGTGGGCCCGTGGCAGCGCGGCCGGTGGCGGTCTGTACCCGTGCGAGCTGTACTGGGTGTGCGGCCGGGGCGGCGGCCCGCTGCCGGGCGTGTACCACTACGAACAGCCCACCCACTCCCTCCGCCGCGTCGCCACCGCGCCGCTCTCGTCCCAGGTGCGTGCCGCGTCGGGACTCGGCGCGGACACAGCGGAGCAGTTCCTCCTGGTGACCACCCGGCTGTGGCAGAACGCCTTCAAATACGGGGAGTTCGGCTACCACTGCGTCACCATGGACCTCGGCTGCCTGCTGCGGACCTGGCAGACCTGGGCAGCCGCCTGCGGCATCGAACTGCGGCCGCTGCTGTGCCACGACGAACCGCGACTGGATCACCTGCTGGGCCTGGACCCCGCCACCGAGAGCGTCCTCGCCGTGGTGCCACTGCCCTGGCGGCGCCCTGCCGACGACGTACCCGAGGAGGGCGCCCACGACGGCCCGGACCCGCGCCCGGCGCCCCCGCGCCCTCCGGCCGTCACGGCAGACGTGGCCGAACGGTCCTCTACCGTCAGGCGATTCCCCGCGGCCGAGGCGGCCCACCTCGCGGCGGTCCACGACCTTCGGCCGTTCCCGGCACCCGAGACACTGGCCGAGGCGGCACACGTGACTCCCGCCCGGACCGGGCCCGGTACGCGCGGTACATCCGGTACCCCCGGCAGGCCGGACTCCCTGACCGCCACCGTCCCGTTGCCCGAGCCCGCCCCGCTCTCCGGCGGTGTCGCAGCGGCGCTCACCGACCGGCGCAGCAGCTTCGGCCGGTTCTGCGCGCACCGCCCGCTCGGCACCGAGGAGCTGTCGGCGCTGCTGAGCGCGGCCGCCGCCGGACGCCGGTTGGGGACCGGCCAGGCTCCGCTGACCCGGGCGGCGGTCTTCGTGCAGCACGTGGCGGGTGTGCCGGCCGGTCCCTACCTGCACGACCCCGCGGCTCACGCCCTCGTCCCGTTGCCCGGCCCGGCACCGCACCCGTTCCTGCAACGGGCCTACACGCTCACCAACTACAACCTCGAACAGGCCGCCGTCGCCCTGTTCGTCCTGGCCCGCCCGCACGCCGTCATCGCCGCCGCGGGACCGCGCGGCTACCGGCTGCTCAACGCCGAGGCAGGCGCCGTCGCCCAGGCCGTCTACCTCGCCGCGGCCGCCCTCGGAACCGGCTGCGGTGCCGCGCTCGGCTTCGACTACGAGGCCGTGCACACGGCCCTCGCACCCGCCGTCGGCACCGGCACCTGGCCACTGCTGCTCCTCATGGCGGGGCACGAACGCCCCGGCAGGGCCCGCTTCGACGCACCCGTCACCCCTCGCAGCCCCAGCCCCCGCACGGAGGGGACCGACCTGTGACGCCCGCCATCCCCTCCCCCGCTCCCTTCGTCCTCGCCCCCGACTTCGTCCTCCGCGTCGCCGGGCTGCCACTGTCGGCCCTCGGCCCGCTGCGCGCCCGGGACACCGAGGCATGGCTGCGGCACGCGCTCACGCTGGAGGACGAGGCGGCGGCGCTCGCACCCGAGGCGGAGGACGCCCTCGCGGAGGCCGTCGCCCAGGCCGGCCGGGCAGCCGTCAGACGCGAACTGCTCGCGCTCCGCCGCGACATCCACAACGCCCGCACACCCCGGACGGAGCGGGCCGCCGGTCCGGTACCACCGCCAGTCACCCGCTGGCTGTCGGTGCGCAGCCGCTACGAGGACGCACTCGCCGCCGCCGAACGGGCCCTGGCCGGCGAACTCGCCACAGCCCGCTCCTGGCTGCACACTCTCGCCCGCGACCCGGTCCTCCGCGCCGGCATCCAAGCGGCCTCCCCCTCCCTCGACGCCGCCCTGCCCGCATATCTGGCCTCCGAAGCCACCACCCCCGGGGACAAGCGTCGCAGGAAGGCGGAGCGCGCCCTGGTCTCCTACGTCTACCGGGCGGCGCTCAAGACCAGCCCCTTCAGCACCTTCACCTCCCTCTCCCGCGGCCGCTTCACCGAATCGGGGGAGGCCCTGCGGCTCGGTCCGCCGCCGAAAGGGCAGGACGTGCGGCCCCTGCTGCGGGCCCGGCCCAACCTCACCGCCGTCCACGAAATCGCCCGCGCGGCTCTCGAGGACCCGGCCACGCGCGCCGCGCTGCCCTTCCGTGCGGTGGGCGGGCGGCGCAAGGCCGGCGGGCGGCTCCACTACACGCGCCGCCGCTACCGCGAAGTCGACCCCGGCATCACCCTGGCCGCCCCGGGAATCCTCTACGAGGAGCCGTTCCGGCTTCCGGCGGGCCCCGTCCTGGAGGAGGCGCTGGAACTCCTCGAGATCGCTCCGGGCGACGGGCTCACCCTCCCGCAACTCGTCGACGCCCTGCACCGGGCCGATCCCGACCGCAGGCCCCGCGACCAGCTCTTCCGCTACCTGGACCGGCTGGTGGAATGCGGCCTGCTGGTCACCCCCGCGCTCGCCCTCGACGTCCACCACCCCGACCCGGTGGCGGCACTGGCCTCCCGGCTGCGCGAACTGCACGGGCCGACCGGTGCGCCCGCCCTGCTCGCCGAAGACCTCGACCGGCTCGGGGCCCTCGCCGGCGCGCACCCCCTGACACCACCCGAGGAACGCTCCCGGCGCACGGCAGCACTGCGTGCCGCGACCGCCGCCACCCAGCGCAGACTCGGCCGGGCGGAGCCCGTCGTGCCCCGCACGGCCGTCTACGAGGACGCCGTGCTCGCCGGGTCGGGAATCGCCGGCCGTGCCGCGTGGGAGGACGGACCGCTGCCCGCGCTACGGCGGTTCGCCCGGCTGCTACCGGCCTTCGACCTGCTGCTCGGCGACCGGCTGCTGGCCCGCGCACACTTCCGGTCCCGCCACGGCCCCGGCGGAACCTGCCAGGACGTGCCGGGCTTCGCACACGACCTCTACCGGACGTGCGGCCACCTGCTGTCGGACCTTCGCACGCCGCTGGGCACGCTCACGGCGGACGGCACCTACCAGCCGCGCGCCAATCCGCTCGCGGCCCCGGACATCGCGGCGCTGAGCGCGGCCCACGAGGAGTTCGCCCGCACCGTGCGTACCGCCCTCGACGCGCACCCACCCGACGCGCCCGAAGTCGTCCTGCCCGACGAGGCGCTGGAGCGGGCGACGGCCCTGCTGCCGCCCGAGAGCGGCACCCTGCCGCGAAGCTACGCGTGCTATCTCCAGTGGGCCGGGTCCACCCCGCACACACCGCGCGCGGTGCTCAACTGGGTGCACACCGGCCTCGGGCAGCCCCTCGCCCGCTTCGCCCGCTCCTTCACGCCCCGACCGCAGACCGAGCACGCGGTGACCGAGGCACTGCGTGCACGGCACGAGGAACTGTCGCCGCCAGGCGCCGTCTTCGCGGACCTGAGCGGTGGCTACGACACCTCGAACGTCACGCTGCGCCCCGCCCTGGCGCCGTACCGCCTCGTCGGTCCCGCCGACACCGGGCACGGGCCGCCGTCGGGACGCCTCCCCGTCGAAGAGCTGACCCTGGTCGACGACGAGGAGAGCGGAGAGCTGCAACTGCGCTCGGCGCGCCTGGGCAAGCGGGTCGTACCCCTGTGGCTGGGCGGTCTGGTGCCCATGGCGCTGCCCCGCATCCAGCGCACGCTGCTGACGCTTTCACCGGCGTCCATGCCGATGGCGGGCGACGTATGGCAGTGCCTCGACCGTGCCACGGTGCCGGCCCACCGCCCGCGCGTACGCTGCGGGCCCCTGGTGCTGACCCGCCGCTCCTGGCACTTCGAGCGGGCCGGGCTGCCGCCCGCGCAGCCCCCGGCCGACAGCGCACACGGCCTCCTGGCCCGGCGGCGCTGGTGGCAGGCGGCCGGGCTGCCGACACGGGTCATGGCCCGTACGGACACCGACACCAAACCTCAAGCCGTGGACGCCGACAGCCCGCTCTCCCTCGCCCTGCTCGACCATCGGCTGCGCGGCTGCTCCCAGGCGGTCTTCACCGAGCTCCTCCCCGACATCGACGAAGCAGCGCTGAGCCTGGACGGCAGCAGCCACGTCTCAGAAGTGTGCGTCGAACTGGACGCCGCGCCCACCACTCCGCACACCGACCCCGCACCCGGGAAGGAGATCTCCCGATGACGACGCCCTCCCGGCAGCACGGACGGGTCACGCCTCTCAACGTCGACGACCGCTCACCCACCGCACTGCGGCCCGGACAGTGGCTGTCCGCACACCTCTACTACTCCGCCGACCGCGACCCGCTGCTGGCCGACTGCGTCCGCCCCCTCTTCGCCCGGCTGCGGCGTGAGGGCCTCGCCCAGGGCTGCTACTTCCTGCGGCACTGGCTGGAGGGCGCCCACCTACGGCTGCGGATACAGCCTGTCGACCTCGACGCCGTACCCGCCCTCACCCGCATCGTCGAAGAAGACGTCGGCGCCTACCTGCACCGCCACCCCGCAGTCCACGACCCCCGCACCGAACTGAGCGACGACCTCTACCGCCGGCGCTTCCACCTCGAGTTCTCCGAGGCCCAGTGGAACGCCCGCTACGGTCCGGACGCCACGCGCATGCCGCGCCGCCCCGACAACACACTCGCCTACCTCGACTACGAACCCGAACTGGCACGCTACCGCGGCCCCGCAGGCGTCGCGCTGGCCGAATGGCACGCGGAGCACTCCAGCGACCTCGTCCTCGACCTGCTGGCCTCCGCCGCCACCCGCAGCGGCAGCGCACGGCTGGGCACCGCCGCACAGCTGATGGCGGCCCTCGCGCTGTCGGTGCTCCAGGACACCGACCGTGCCGTGGCCTTCTTCGACGACCGCATGGCCGCCTGGCAGACGCTGTTCCACGAGCGCTACAGCAGCTACGACGACGCCTACCGGCGCATGGCGGGCCCGCTGGGCGACAAGGTGGCGACACTGTGCACGGGCATACTCGGCGGACGACCCGAGCGCCTCACCGGATACCTCCGCCGCTGGGCCGAACACGGCGGCGCACTGCGGACCCGCATCGACGAAGCCGCCCGGCGCGGCGAACTGGTCTCCGACACACGCGCCGGGTCGGTTGACCCCGACGCGGCCCGCAACGTGCTGCTGGCCCTCTTCACGCACATGCTGTGCAACCGGCTCGGGGTGACCGCGAGCAGCGAGGACTACCTGGCCGCCATGCTGCGCCGCGCCCTGGCCGAACGTGGGTGACGGTACTCCGACTGCTCGGCGACGGCTCTTGACCCTGACGAACGCACGTCTCCACAATGACGGGCACCCGAGTAACTCATGTGATTCGAGAGGGAGTTGGGGCACATGCTCGCTGACGAACTGACCAGGCTGGAAGCCGAGGTCTTCGAGATCGAGGAGATCGAGGAGCCGCCGCAGGTGATCGCAAGCTGCACCACGACCGGCTCGCACTGCCACGACACGATCCTCTGACCTTCGCGGTGAGACCGCGGCGGTTCACCCGCCCGCCGAGGGCGGGTGAACCGTCCCGTAGCCCAGGCACCCGAGAACTCCCCCGCGCCTTCCCGCATCCGACGAGCGCCGGAGGGCCTTCGGCTGCGGGAGCACTCCGGACCCCTCCCGCGGACACGCTCCCCGCGAAGGGAGTCGCCCCCGCAGGGGTCAGCGGGAGCGGGCGACGGTCACCTCGACCCGCTGGAACTCCTTGAGGTCGGAGTACCCCGTGGTCGCCATGGCCCGCCGCAGCGCGCCGAAGAAGTTCATCGAACCGTCGGGAATGTGCGAGGGGCCGAGCAGGACCTCTTCCATGGTGCCGACCGCACCCAGGTCGACGCGGCGACCGCGGGGCACGTCCTCGTGCACGGCCTCCATGCCCCAGTGGTGACCCTTGCCGGGCGCGTCGGAGGCCCGGGCCAGCGGGGAGCCCATCATCACGGCGTCGGCGCCGCAGGCGACCGCCTTGGGCAGGTCGCCGGACCAGCCGACGCCGCCGTCCGCGATGACATGCACATAGCGCCCACCGGACTCGTCCAGGTAGTCGCGCCGGGCCGCGGCGACATCGGCGACGGCGCTCGCCATCGGCACCTGGATGCCCAGCACGTTCCGCGTGGTGTGCGCTGCGCCTCCGCCGAAGCCGACGAGGACACCCGCGGCGCCGGTGCGCATCAGGTGCAGCGCCGCGGTGTAGGTGGCGCAGCCGCCGACGATGACCGGCACGTCCAGCTCGTAGATGAACTGCTTGAGGTTCAGCGGCTCGGCGGCGCCGGAGACGTGCTCGGCGGAGACCGTGGTGCCGCGGATGACGAACAGATCCACGCCCGCGTCCACCACGGCCTTGGAGAACTGCGCCGTGCGCTGCGGAGACAGCGCGGCGGCAGTCACCACGCCGGAATCGCGGACCTCCTTGATCCGCTGCCCGATCAGCTCCTCCTTGATCGGCTCGGCGTAGATCTCCTGCATCCGCCGGTTGGCTGTCGCCTCGTCGAGTTCCCCGATCTCCCGCAGCAGCGGCTCCGGGTCCTCGTACCGGGTCCACAGGCCCTCGAGGTTGAGCACCCCGAGCCCGCCCAGCTCTCCGATGCGGATGGCGGTACGCGGGGAGACGACCGAGTCCATCGGTGCGGCGAGGAACGGCAGCTCGAAGCGGTAGGCGTCGATCTGCCAGGCGATGGAGACCTCCTTCGGGTCGCGGGTGCGCCTGCTGGGCACCACCGCGATGTCGTCGAAGGCGTACGCCTGCCGTCCGCGCTTGCCGCGCCCGATCTCGATCTCAGTCACGTCTGCTGCCTCTCACTCTGGTGTGCCGCGGTCCAGTATCGCCGACACGCCGGAGCCCGCGGCTCCGGGAGGGCCGCGGGCTCGGGGACGGGCCGGCCCGGCGCCCGCGCGCCGGCGCCGGGGTCAGCTCCGGGAGTAGTTCGGAGCCTCGGTCGTCATCTGCACGTCGTGCGGGTGGCTCTCCTTGAGCCCGGCCGCGGTGATGCGGACGAAGCGCCCGCGATCCTGCAACTCGGGGACGGTGCGGCCGCCGACGTAGAACATGGACTGCTTCAGCCCGCCGACGAGCTGGTGCACCACGGCGGCGAGCGGGCCGCGGTAGGAGACCTGGCCCTCGACGCCCTCGGGGATCAGCTTGTCGTCGCCGCTGACGCCCTCCTGGAAGTAACGGTCCTTGGAGTAGGACTTGCTGTCACCGCGGGTCTGCATCGCGCCGAGCGAGCCCATGCCGCGGTAGGACTTGAACTGCTTCCCGTTGATGAACAGCAGCTCGCCGGGCGACTCCTCGCAGCCGGCGAGCAGGCTGCCGAGCATCACCGTGTCGGCGCCGGCGACCAGGGCCTTGGCGATGTCGCCGCTGTACTGCAGACCGCCGTCGCCGATGACCGGGACACCGGCCTCCCGCGCGGCCAGCGACGCCTCGTGGATGGCGGTGACCTGGGGGACACCGATTCCGGCGACGACGCGGGTGGTGCAGATGGAGCCGGGGCCCACACCGACCTTCACACCGTCGGCACCGGCGTCGATCAGCGCCTTGGCGCCGTCGCGGGTGGCGATGTTGCCGCCGACGACGTCGACGCGCGGGTGGTTCGACTTGATCTTGGCGATCATGTCGCCGACGAGCCGCGAGTGGCCGTGCGCGGTGTCGACGACGACGAAGTCGACACCCGCCTCGATCAGCGCCTGGGCCCGGTCGTAGGCGTCGCCCGCGACCCCGACGGCGGCACCGACGACCAGCCGGCCCTCGGCGTCCTTGGCGGCGTTCGGGTACTGCTCCGCCTTGACGAAATCCTTGACGGTGATCAGGCCCTTGAGCGTGCCCCCGCCGTCCACCAGCGGCAGCTTCTCGATCTTGTGGCGGCGCAGCAGCTCCATCGCGGCGTCCCGCGAGATCCCGACCTCGCCGGTGACCAGCGGCATCGGCGTCATGACATCCCGGACCTGGCGGCTGCGGTCCAGCTCGAAGGCCATGTCGCGGTTGGTGACGATGCCCAGGAGCTTGCCCGCGGCGTCGGTGACCGGGACGCCGCTGATGCGGAACCGGCCGCAGAGCGCGTCGGCTTCCTGGAGGGTGGCGTCGGGGCGGATGGTGATGGGGTCGGTGACCATCCCGGACTCGGACCGCTTGACCTGGTCGACCTGGTTGGCCTGGTCCTCGATCGAGAGGTTGCGGTGCAGCACGCCCACGCCGCCCTGCCGGGCCATCGCGATGGCCATCCGGCCCTCGGTGACCTTGTCCATGGCGGCGGACAGCAGCGGCACGTTGACCCGTACGTTGCGCGAGACGTACGACGCGGTGTCGATGTCCTGCGGTGCCATGTCCGACTCGCCTGGCAGCAGCAGTACGTCGTCGTATGTCAGGCCCAGAGTGGCGAATTTTGCGGGCACTCCGTCGACGTTCTCAGTCATGACACCTTTCCCATGCTTGCCCCGGCCGGATGTCCATGCTAACGGGCCCGGACGGGTGACCGGACCGCCTGTGGACAACCTCCGGCCCCCGGGCGACCCGGGTGCCCGCGTGCGCGGGAAACCCCCACGCACGTCGCTCACGTGCGGCGGAACTACTGCTCGGCCAGGGCCCGCAGCCGGCTGAGGGCCCGGTGCTGGGCGACACGGACGGCTCCGGGTGACATTCCCAGCAGCTGCCCGGTCTCCTCCGCGGTCAGCCCCACGGCGACCCGCAGCAGCACCAGCTCACGCTGGTGTTCGGGCAGGTTCGCCAGCAGCTTCTTGGCCCACTCCGCGTCACTGCTGAGCAGCGCCCGCTCCTCGGGACCGAGGGAGTCGTCGGGCCGCTCGGGCATCTCGTCCGAGGGCACGGCGGTGGAGCCGGGCCCGCGCATCGCGGCCCGCTGCAGGTCGGCGACCTTGTGCTGGGCGATGGCCACGACGAACGCCTCGAACGGCTTGCCGGTGTCCCGGTAGCGCGGCAGCGCGCAGAGCACCGCGATGCAGACCTCCTGGGCGAGGTCGTCGACGAAGTGACGCGCGTCACCGGGCAGTCGGGTCAACCGCGTACGGCAGTACCGCACGGCCAGCGGGTGCACATGGGCGAGCAGATCGTGCGTGGCCTGGCTGTCGCCCTCGACAGCGCGCTGGACGAGCTTGCCCACCTTGGCGACCTCGGCCGCCTCCGCGGCCCCGGTCGGCGGCGGACCGCTCTCGTCGTCGCGCATCGGTCCATGGTGCACCGACGCCGCGCGGTTCGCCGCACCGCGCTCGTAGAAGTGAGCCGAAGCGTTATGAGCAGGCGCACTGGCCCTCATGTCCACGCCCTCCCCTCACGCCTGACCGACAGGTCCCCGAGGAACTCCATACAACAAGCATGCGGCACGCGCGAGATTTCTCGGCAGCCGCGGGGGAAATCCGCGGGAACACCGGACCGGCCGGGGCCGCCGTCCCACTCGTCGGCGACCGGTTCCGGGCGCGGACGAGCGGGCGGACGGGCGATTGCCGTGCGAGACGGGACGTGCTCGGCCTGCGGCCGGGAGGTGCCCCCGGGCGGACACCCGGCACCAGGTCAGCGGACGAGGCCCCAGCGGAATCCGAGCGCCACCGCATGCGCGCGGTCCGAGGCACCGAGCTTCTTGAAGAGCCGCCTGGCGTGCGTCTTGACGGTGTCCTCCGAGAGGAAGAGCTCACGCCCGATCTCCGCGTTGGAGCGGCCGTGGCTCATGCCCTCCAGCACCTGGATCTCCCGCGCGGTGAGGGTCGGCGCCGCGCCCATCTCGGCCGACCGCAGCCGCCTGGGGGCGAGCCGCCAGGTGGGGTCGGCCAGCGCCTGGGTGACGGTCGCGCGCAGCTCGGCGCGGGAGGCGTCCTTGTGCAGGTACCCGCGGGCGCCGGCCGCGACGGCCAGCGCGACGCCGTCCAGGTCCTCGGCCACCGTCAGCATGATGATGCGGGCGCCGGGGTCGGCGGAGAGCAGCCGCCGCACGGTCTCCACTCCGCCCAGGCCGGGCATCCGGACGTCCATCAGGATCAGGTCGGACCGGTCGGCGCCCCAGCGGCGGAGGACTTCCTCGCCGTTGGCCGCCGTCGTCACACGCTCGACGCCGGGCACGGTCGCGACCGCGCGGCGCAGGGCCTCTCGGGCGAGCGGGGAGTCGTCGCATACGAGGACGGATGTCATGGCCGCCCTCCGCTGCTGATGCGCATCACCTTGAGCCTCCAGGCTGCTTGAGAATCGTCACCTGCGCGATTGACGGCCGCGGCGGCCTGCGCCCCGGGCCGGTTCCGAACCAATCGCTTTCGCTCTCTCAACGACGGTCACCCGAAAGAGTTACGGCTTCCAGCCGCCGTTCTCAGCACTCTACGTGAGCGCCTGTGCACAGATCAGCAACATCCCGCCTTTGTGGCGACCGACGCACCATTAATCCTGAAGTGCCCTATTCAGATGCATTACTTCCGTTTTGCGAGTTTGATCGCTAGATTCGCGAAAGAGTCATATTTACGCACGAGTGTCAGATCACCTCCAGCAGCACTCAGGAGAGACGCGATGGCAGACTTCTCCCGCCTTCCTGGACCCAACGCGGATCTGTGGGACTGGCAGCTTCTGGCCGCCTGCCGGGGGGTGGACAGTTCGCTGTTCTTCCACCCCGAGGGGGAGCGCGGCGCCGCCCGCAGTGCGCGGGAGGCGTCCGCCAAGGAGGTGTGCATGCGCTGCCCCGTGCGCGCCGAGTGCGCGGCGCACGCTCTCCAGGTACGCGAGCCCTACGGGGTGTGGGGCGGGCTCACCGAGGACGAGCGCGAGGAGCTGCTGGGCCGGGCCCGGAACCGGCTGGTGACCACACACAGCCCCGCGCAGGATCAGCGGCCGTCGACTCCTGGCGGAGCCGCTCCGGACGGGGCACCCCGGGGCGGTACGGAGGCTCCGGACGGTACGTCCGCCCACGAAGGTGCGAGCGAGCACGCCGTGGAACCGGTCGGCGAGATGTGAGCGCGCCCCCTCGGCTCCCGCCCGGCCGACCGGACCCCGGGCACCACGCGGCCCCGAGGAACCCGGACGGCTCCGCGGAAACGTTCCCTCACGCGGCACACCACCACCCGACCAGCCACCCGGCCGGGCTCGGAGGACCCCGGGCCCGACCGGGCGGCCGTCAGCCGCGGGCCGCCACGAGCCGGTCCAGCATCGCGGCGACGGCGGGCACCCGCGCGAGGTCGGGCAGCGTCAGCGCGACCACCTCACGCTGCACGGCCGGCACCACCCGGACGGCGCGTGTCCCCCGCGGACGCACCGACTCCACGGCCAGCTCCGGCAGCACCGCGACCCCCAGACCCGCGCCGACCAGACCCACCACCGCCGGATAGTCATCGGTCGCGAAGTCGATCCGCGGCGTGAACCCCGCCGCCTCGCACACCTGGACGAGATGCCGCCGGCAGCGGGGGCAGCCCGCGATCCACGGCTCCTCGGCGAGGGTGCCGATGCCGACCTCCTCCGCGTCCGCGAAGGGGTGCCCCTCCGGCACCAGCCCCACCAGCCGGTCGGTCAGCAGCGGCCGGACCACCAGGTCGTCCGCCTCCCAGTCCTCGGCCGGGACATGCTCCCCGGGCACCGGGTCGTAGCGGAAGGCCAGCGCGATCTCGCAGTCCCCCGCCCGCAGCATCTCCACCGAGCGCGGCGGCTCCGCCTCGACCAGCGAGACCCGGGTGCCCGGATGAGCGGCCCGCATCGCCGCGACGGCGGTGGGCACCAGCGTGGAACTGCCGCTGGGGAAGGAGACCAGCCGCACCCGCCCGGCCCGCAGCCCGGCCAGCGCCGCCACCTCCTCCTCGGCGGCCGTCAGCCCCGCCAGGATCCCGGTGGCGTGCCGTACCAGTGCCTCGCCCGCCTCGGTCGGCCGCGTCTCCCGTCCCGTCCGCACCAGCAGCGGGGTGCCCGCGGCGGCCTCCAGCGCCTTCATCTGCTGGCTGACCGCGGGCTGCGTACAGCCCAGCTCGCGCGCCGCGGCGGAGAAGGAACCGGTTCGGGTGACCGCGCGCAGGACGCGCAGATGACGGGCCTCGATCATGCTCCCGAGCATAGGCGGGCATAAGCCTGCCTTGGGGATCGCCGCCGGAACCCGCTCGCGCCTTGGAGCGCTCCTCGGTAGCCTCGGCGCATGGAGCTGCTTTCCGTCAACCTCGCCAGACCCCACCGCTCGGAGCACACCGCCGCCGAAGGCGGTCTGACCGGCATCGACAAGCAGCCCGTCGAGGGCGCCGTCACCGTCACCGCCCCCGGCCCGCGCGGCACCGGGGGCAGCGGGCTGGCCGGCGACACCATCGGCGATCTGCGCCACCACGGCGGCGAGGAGCAGGCGGTCTACGCCTTCGCGCGCGAGGAGCTGGACTTCTGGGAAGGCGAGCTGGGCCGGGCGCTGCCCAACGGCGTCTTCGGCGAGAACCTCACCACCCGGGGCGTCCAGGTCGACGACGCGCGCATCGGGGAGCGCTGGCAGCTCGGCACAGCCGGCACCGGACCGCTGCTGGAGGTGTGCTCCATGCGGGTACCCTGCCGCACCTTCGCGGGCTGGCTGAGCGAACGGGGCTGGGTCAAACGGTTCACGGACCGCCGGATGCCCGGCGCCTATCTGCGGGTCGTCGAGCCGGGCGCGGTGCGCGCGGGTGACCCCGTCACCGTCGTCCACCGCCCCGACCACGAGGTCTCGGTCAGCTTCGTGTTCCGCGCCCTGACCCGGGAGCCCGAGCTGCTGCCGCGCGTGCTGGCGGCGGGCGAGGCGCTGGACCCGCAGGCGCGGGAGCACGCGCTGCGCCGCATCCCCGGCTGACGGACCACCGTCCCCGGCTGACGAGCCGCCAAGCGAGGCTGACGGCCCGCCACGACGCGGCGCCCGGGCCGCAGTCCGGCCGTGGCGTGGTCGAGCGAGCCGCGGACCGGTCCGGCGGCGGAGCCTCGTCCGGCGGTGGCGGTACGACAGGGTCGTACGGGTGCCCTACCCTCGCCGAGGCGGCCGGACGGCGCATCAGCAGCCGTGCGGGGCCGATAGCGTGGCCGCATGACGACTGCACTGATTACGGGAGCCACCGCCGGTATCGGCGCCGCCTTCGCCCGGCGGCTGGCCGGCCGCGGCTACCACCTCGTGCTCGCCGCGCGGAACACCGACCGGCTCTGGCGGGAGGCGACCGAACTGCACGACCGGCACGGGGTGGAGGCCGACGTCGTCACCGCCGACCTGGCGACGGAAGCGGGCATCGCCGCGGTCGAGGACCGGCTGAACTCCCGGGAACACCCCGTCGACCTGCTGGTGAACAACGCGGGGTTCGGCAACAAGGGCCGCTACCTGGAGGTGTCCGTCGCCGACGAGCTGACGATGCTCAAGGTGCACTGCGAAGCCGTGCTGCGGCTCACCTCGGCGGCGACGGCCTCCATGTGCGAGCGGGGGCGCGGTGGGGTCATCAACGTCGCCTCCGTGGCCGCCTTCTTCCCCCGCGGCACCTACGGCGCCTCCAAGGCGTGGGTCACCCAGTTCACCCAGGGCGCCGCCAAGGACCTGGCCGGTCAGGGCGTGCGGCTGATGGCCCTGTGCCCCGGATTCGTCCGCACGGAGTTCCACGACCGGGCCGGGATGGACTCCGCCGACATTCCGCGGTGGATGTGGCTGGACGCGGACCAGGTGGTCGAGACGGCGCTGCGGGACCTCGCGCGCGGCAAGGTGGTCTCGGTCCCCGACCCCCGGTACAAGGCCCTGCTGGGCGCTTCCCGGCTCATCCCGCGCGGCGTGCTGGCCAAGGCGTCCTCGACCACGGGACGCAAGTACGGCCCGAAGTAGGACCGAGGCGGCATCCGGCAGGACCGGGGGCGCACCCGGCGGGACCGGGCGGCGCGGGCCGCCGCGGAGGAGCCGGGGAAAGCAGCGAGGGCGCACCCCGCGACGGGGTGCGCCCTCACCGGACGGCGGGATGCCTCAGTGGGCGTGCCCGTGGCCGTGGCCCGCGCCGGCGGCCTCGTCCTCCTCGGCCGGCTTCTCGACGACCAGGGTCTCGGTCGTCAGCAGCAGCGAGGCGATCGAGGCGGCGTTCTCCAGCGCGGAGCGCGTCACCTTCACCGGGTCGATGACACCGGCCTTGACCAGGTCGCCGTACTCGCTGGTGGCGGCGTTGAAGCCCTGGCCGGCCTCCAGCTCCGCGACCTTGGCGGTGATGACGTAGCCCTCCAGGCCCGCGTTCTCGGCGATCCAGCGCAGCGGCTCGACCGCGGCGCGGCGGACGGTGGCGACACCGGTCGCCTCGTCGCCCTCCTTGCCGAGGTTGCCCTCCAGCACCTTGACCGCGTGCACGAGCGAGGAACCGCCACCGGAGACGATGCCCTCCTCGACCGCCGCACGGGTCGCGGAGATCGCGTCCTCCAGGCGGTGCTTCTTCTCCTTCAGCTCGACCTCGGTGGCCGCGCCGACGCGGATCACGCACACGCCGCCGGCCAGCTTGGCGAGGCGCTCCTGGAGCTTCTCGCGGTCCCAGTCCGAGTCGGTCGCCTCGATCTCGCCCTTGATCTGGGCGACGCGGCCCTGCACGTCCTCGGCCTTGCCCGCACCGTCGACGATCGTGGTGTCGTCCTTGGTGACGGTGACGCGGCGCGCGGAACCGAGCACGTCGAGACCGGCCTGGTCGAGCTTGAGGCCGACCTCCTCGGCGATGACGGTGGCGCCGGTGAGCGTCGCCATGTCGCCGAGCATCGCCTTGCGGCGGTCGCCGAAGCCGGGCGCCTTGACGGCGACGGCGTTGAAGGTGCCGCGGATCTTGTTGACGACGAGGGTGGAGAGCGCCTCGCCCTCCACGTCCTCGGCGATGATCAGCAGCGGCTTGCTGGAGCCGGCCTGCATGACCTTCTCCAGCAGCGGCAGCAGGTCCTGGATGGAGCTGATCTTGCCCTGGTGGATCAGGATGTACGGGTCGTCGAGGACGGCCTCCATACGCTCCTGGTCGGTGACGAAGTACGGCGAGAGGTAGCCCTTGTCGAAGGCCATGCCCTCGGTGAAGTCCAGCTCCAGACCGAAGGTCTGGGACTCCTCGACGGTGATGACGCCGTCCTTGCCGACCTTGTCCATCGCCTCGGCGATCAGCTCGCCGACCTGCTTGTCCTGCGCGGACAGGGCGGCGACGGAGGCGATGTCCTCCTTGGAGTCGATCGGGCGCGCGGTCTTGACCAGCTCGTCCGAGACGGCGGCGACCGCGGCGTCGATGCCCTTCTTCAGGGCGGCCGGGGAGGCACCGGCGGCGACGTTGCGCAGGCCCTCGCGGACCAGCGCCTGCGCCAGCACGGTGGCGGTGGTGGTGCCGTCACCGGCGATGTCGTTGGTCTTGGTCGCCACCTCCTTGAGGAGCTGGGCGCCCAGGTTCTCGTACGGGTCCTCGACCTCGACCTCGCGGGCGATGGTGACGCCGTCGTTGGTGATGGTGGGGGCGCCGAACTTCTTGTCGATGACGACGTTGCGGCCGCGGGGGCCGATGGTCACCTTCACGGTGTCGGCGAGGTTGTTGACGCCCCGCTCAAGGGCGCGACGGGCGTCCTCGTCGAACTTCAGGATCTTCGCCATGGAAGCTGTTGTGTCCTCTCACACGTCTCGCACGTCTCGTACGCGCCCGTGTCGGCCGGTACGAGCCGCGCCCTGGTCCCTGCTACCTCGCGCGAGGAGCGGGCACCAGGGCGCGTATCGACTGCACGCTGCGGCTTCGGAAAGCTGCCGCGTCCGTAGTCCGTACTGCTTCTCGCCGTACTACTTCTCGACGATCGCGAGAACGTCGCGGGCCGAGAGGACGAGGTAGTCCTCGCCGCTGTACTTCACCTCGGTGCCGCCGTACTTGCTGTAGAGCACGATGTCGCCGACGGACACGTCGAGCGGCAGGCGGTTGCCGTCCTCGAAGCGGCCCGGACCAACGGCCAGGACGGTGCCCTCCTGGGGCTTCTCCTTGGCGGTGTCCGGGATGACCAGGCCCGAGGCCGTGGTCTCTTCGGCGTCGAGCGGCTGGACCACGATGCGGTCCTCGAGCGGCTTGATGGCAACCTTGGAGCTGGCGGTCGTCACGATCCGACCTCCCCCTTCGGAGATCTCAATACGTCAAACTGAGGGCTTATGTCTGGAGTGGCGACCTGGTAGATCCGTCGTCGCGGGTGCCGGATCTGCCCGTCGCGTACTGCTGGCACTCACACGGGGAGAGTGCCAAGGTCGAGATTATGCCTGGCTTAGCACTCGGTCAAGCGGAGTGCTAGCCGCACCGGCTCGCGCCGATGTGAGAGGGCGCCCCCCTCACTCGCTCTCCGCGGGGATTCGCCGCGGAACCGCGGCTGTCCGCCGGGCGCGGCGCCGTCCTGGTCACTCGCGCGGTTCCCCGCGCCCTTCCAGGCGCCCAGCAGGTGCTCGGCCTTCTCCAGGGCCCCGAGCAGGACTTCCGGGGCGGCCCGGCGCACGGGACGCGGGAGCGGCACGGGACAATGGGCGGGTGGATCGTGAGGTGTTCGCGGAGCTGCTCTCCGACGAGGGGCAGGCACTGCTGCGGGAAGTACGGGGGGTCGAGCCCGCGCAGGAGCTCGCCGTGGCGACGCGGCTGCGGCAGCGGCACGAACCGGCGCTGGTGTCGGCGGCGCTGGCCCAGAGCCGGCTGCGCGCCCGCGCCGAGGCGAAGTTCGGCCCCGGCGACGCGCACGCCCTCTACTTCACCGCGGACGGGCTCGAACAGGCCACCCGCACCCCGGTCGCCCGGCACCGCGCCCGGCGGATGCGCGACCTCGGCGTCCGCAGCGCCGTGGACCTGTGCTGCGGCATCGGCGCCGACGCGCTGGCGCTGGCCCGGGAGGGCATCCGGGTGCTGGCCGTCGACCGCTCGCCGCTCACCTGCGCGGTGGCCCGCGCCAACGCCGCGGCCCTGGGGCTCGCGGAGCTGGTCGAGGTGCGGTGCGCCGACGTCACCGAGGTGGACACCGCCGGCTGGGACGCGCTCTTCGCCGACCCGGCCCGCCGCACCGGACGGGGCCGGGTCTTCGATCCGGAGAGCTACTCGCCGCCGCTGAGCTGGGCCGTGCGGGCGGCCCGTACCGCGCCGCTGGCCGCGCTGAAGGTGGCCCCCGGCATCCCGCACGAGGCGGTGCCCGCGGAGGCGGAGGCGGAGTGGGTCTCCTGCGGCGGCGACGTCAAGGAGGCGGTGCTGTGGTTCGGCGGCGGCCGGACGGGCACCGGCGGGGTGCGCGCGACGCTGCTGCCCGCCGGGGAGACCCTCGCCGGGGAGGGGCTGCCCGACCCGGAAACGGGACCGGTGGGCCGGTATCTCTACGAGCCGGACGGCGCCGTCGTCCGCGCCCATCTGGTCGCCGAGCTGGCCCGGCAGGTGGCGGGACGGCTGATCGACCCGACGATCGCGTACGTGACCACCGACGCGGTGCACCCGACGCCGTTCGCGACCGGGTACGAGATCACCGACGCGCTGCCGTTCAACGTCAAGAAGCTGCGCGCCCTGCTGCGGGAGCGCGGCGTGGGGGTCGTCACCGTCAAGAAGCGCGGCTCGGCGGTCGAGCCCGAGGAGCTGCGCCGGAAACTGAAGCTGGACCCGAAGACGGCGGGCGGCTCCTGCACCGTCTTCCTCACCCGGATCGCGGGCGCGCCCGGCATGCTGCTCGGGCATCCGCTGGCGTGACCGCGCGGGCCTCAGCGCCCCTGACGGGTACGGGTGCGGGTGAAGTCGCCGCGCAGGACGCGTTCGGTGAGCGTCTCCTCGGTCAGCGAGCCGTAGCCGGTCGCGGCCCACAGGCTGTGCTCGGGCGGGACCTCGAAGTACGGGACTCGGCGGCCGTCGTGCTTATGGGTGAGGACCTCCGGCGCGCGGCGTTCGGAGACCGCCGCGGAGCACTCCTGGCACGCGGCGACGCGCAGGGCCTCGCGGCGGCCCAGCGGTCGCCAGCGGATCCGCTCGGCGGCGGCGCCGTGCAGCGGGTCGAAGAAGCACAGCGGCAGCGTCGGCGCAGCGGTCCGGGCCTTGCGGCGACTGCGGGGAGCCGGCTCGGACCGCCCCAGCGCGTCCTCGCCCTCGTGCAGGAGCGCGAGGACGCCCGCGAGGTCGGGGGTGTCGCGGGCCTCGTCCAGCACGGTGCACGCCGCGGCGTAGGCGTCCAGGGAGAGCTGGAGCAGATCGCTGTCGGCGTGCTCGCCGGGTTCGTGGGCGATCAGCTTCTCGTTGTACGCGAGGAGTTCGCGCTGGGCGCGCTTGCGCAGGTCGCGCACGCCCGCCGTGCGCGCGGTGGCGAAGACGGAACGCGGCGAGGTGAACGGCGCCCGCGCCGAGGTACGCGCACGCCGCCGCACGGTGCGGGAGACCAGCACCGCGGCGGCCGCCACCGCCACCGCCGACCCGATCAGCACCGCGAGCAGCAGCGGGGAGGGGCCCGGGTCCGCGCTGCCGCCGTCCGGGCCACCGTGGTCCGCGCCGCCGTCCGCGCCGTTGTGGTCCGCACCGCCGTCGCGCTCCGCCGGGTCGTCGTCGTGCAGGTCCGCGGTGGCCTTCTCGTACTGCTTCCTGCCGTCGCCGGACCGCACGATCTCCAGCGCACGGGAGAACTTGACGTAGAGGCTCCGGTCCTTCATGTCGTCCTGGTGGCCGACCGCGGCAACACCCCAGAACGCCTCGTACCGGCCGTCGCGGGGGAACTCGTAGCCGTCCAGGAAGCCCTCGTTGGTGCTGAGGGTCATGTAGACGGCCTTCGTCTTCGAGCCCTCCCCGATCCGGTAGCGCACGACGTCGACCATTTTCTTCGGGTCGCCGCCCCATGCGTCGCCGGAGATGAGCGGGACGACGATGACCCGGACCGGCAGCCCCGACTTCTTGATCTTCGCGGCCAGCCGGCGCTGCTCGTCGGGCGGGAAGGCCGACCGGTAGGAGGGGTCGACGTAGACGGGCGAGGTGCGCAGCCCGTCGGCTATCCGCTGCCCCGCGGAACCGGCGTCGGAGGCCGCACCCGGATCGTCGTCGGCCCGGGCCGGTGCGCCGGCGGCGAGCGCGAGCACCAGTGCGGTGAGGACGGACACCAGGACGGCGGCGAGGGACCACCTCGGACCCGCCGCGGGATCGGCGCCGCGCGCGGTGCGTCGTTCAGTGGACACCCAGTTGCTCCCGGACTCGGCGGACTATCAGATCGGCGGTCAGCTCCGCACTGCGGCCGGTGCCCTGCGCTGCGAGCGGACCGGGGATGCGGTGGTAGGGCTCGTACGGTGCGGAGCGTGCGGCACCGGGTACGGGCAGGCGCAGCACCCGCGCGGCCACGGTCTCGGCGGCCCGCGCGGGCCGCGAGCCGGCCGTCGGCAGCGCGGCACGGCACTCGGCGCACAGCGGTCGGGACCGTGCGGATCCGGTCTCACCGGGGAGTTTCAGCCGTCCGGACGCGGGCGCCGGTCCGTGCAGCGGGTCGAGGGTGCACAGCCGGGTCCGGCCGGCGCCGCGGGCCGCGGGTGCGGCGCCGCGCTCCAGCAGGGCGCGGGCGACCCGGATCAGCGCGAGACCGGCGGCGAGGGTGGGCGCGTCGGCGTCGGCGTCCACCCGGTTGTCGCCCTCCTGGTCGAGGAGGAGGGTCGCGGCGTCGAGGCAGTCCCAGACCTGGGCGCGTACGGCGTCGGGCAGCCCGTGGGGGACCGCTTCGAAGGCGTCGTTCAGCTCGCCGAGTTCCCACCGTGCCGTCCGGCGCAGCCGCCCGGCCGGAAGGCGCGCGGGGAGTTGCGAGGGGATACCGCCCGCGCCGCTCGCCCGGGCGGCAGGCGCGGCCCGTACGGCGGTGCGTATCCGTCCTGCGGCGGCGAGACCGGCGGCCGTCACCCCGAAGGCGGCAGCGGCCCCCACCCCTCCCATCAGCAGTCCGGGCGTGAAGTCCTCCGCGTAGAGGGAGGGCAGTACGTCCTCGGTCACCGGATCGTCCGCGGCCGACGGCTCCAGGTAGGGGCGCCCGGGCGGGCCGTGCGGGGCGCGGCCGACGGCCCGGAGCACGCTGTCGAGCCGCTGGTAGAGCCCCTGGTTCTCGGAGTCCCCGGAGTCCTCCGCACCGGCCCCGTCGAAGCGCAGGTCCCCCGTGGTGTCCCGGAGCGCCGCACTGTCCAGCCGGGCGCCGTAGTTGACGAGTTCGAGGTCGCCGTCCTCGGAGGCGCCCGCGATCAGGTAGAGGCCGTCGCCGTCCTTCCCCATCCGGTCGTGCAGCCGGTCGTGCAGCCGTTTGGCGAAGCGGGCGCCGTCCCCGGCCGACTCGTCCGCGGTGACGAGGGGAACGACGGCGATCCGGACCCGAACGTCCAGGCGCGCCACCCGCTCCCGCAGCCGGTCGAGTTGGCTCCGGCTCAGCAGCCCGGCCCCGAGCGGGTCGACGTAGACGGGGTCGGCGCGCAGCCCCTGGGCGACTCGCACGGTCCTGGCGCGCAGGTCGGCGGCGGTGGGCGGCTTGTCGGCGTCGGAGCGGGTGTCGTCGAAGACGAGCGGCGCACCGGCGCCGATCACCAGGGCCGTTCCGGCGGCGACGGGCACCAGCAGCCGGAGCCGCGGCCCCTTCCCGCCCCGCCGGCGCCGGATGTACCAGCCGGTGGCGACCAGGAAGACCGGTACCCCGGTGAGCAGGACGCCGGTGAGGAAGCCCTGGTTCTCGCGGTCGGTGCGGCTGGTGTGGAGCTTGTCCGGTTCCTCACCGGCGCGGCTCGCCTCCAGTCCGCGCTCGGCGCGCCGCACCGCGTCGCCGGACCGCAGGACGTCCACGAAGTGCCGGAACACCTCCAGAGTGCCCGCGTCGTAGGGCAGTTCGAAGAGGGTCGCCGTGGCCGCGTCCCGGGCCGGTACGTCCACCCCGAACGTCTCGGTGCGCGGGCTCCCGCCGTCCTCGCCGAGCAGGACATAGAGCCCGTCCTCGCCGAGCCGGTCGTGCACGGCCGCCAGCAGTCCCTCGTCGCGCGCCGGCCCGGTCCCGGGGAGCACCAGCACATACGTCGGCACGCCGGTGCGCTTCGCCGCCCGGGCGAAGGCGGACCGGGCGGAGAGCGGGTTGGTCCGCGGAAGCTGGTCGGAGAGGTGGACGGGGTTCTCGCGCAACTTCTCGGCCAGGTAGGCGGCGGGCGTCGCCGGTCCGGCGGCCGCCGCCGTCCCGGAGGCCGCCCCGAGTCCGGCCATGGCCGTGAGCAGCACGGCCGTGCTCCACACACGCCACCGTCCGGAGTGTCCCGCCCCCCTGGCCATCCGCGTCCCCGCTTCCGACGTCGTTCCCGGCCCGCACAATCCTGCCGGGTGACACACCGTGAGCACATCCGGCCCACGCGTACATCGGTTCACATCCGGCGCAGGGGGTGCGCCTCACGCAGCGGCTCCGCGTGCCGGACGTACGGCGCTCCGGCTCGAGGCCCGGCGACGGTCCGGAGCGCCGTCAGACCCGCTCGAACCGCCACCGGTGCACCGGGCGGGCGGACAGCTCCGCCGGAGGGTCGGGCAGCTCGGGGACGTCCGCGTCGTACCCGCCCGCCCAGCAGGTGATGACCAGGACCCGGTCGCCCGGCGCTGTGAAGTGTTCGCGGCGCTCGCAGCGGGCGTCCGGGGGCAGTTCCCGGCCGCGGACCCAGGAGAGCAGTTCGGGACCGCGGCCGGGGGCGGCCTTGGCCTCCCACATGAGAGCGACGGTCGGCATCAGGCGTAGAGGTTCTTCCTGCTCAGCTCGTGCACATGGTCGTGGTCATGTCCGTGGGAGTGGTCCGAGGCCGCCGACGGGTCCGGCACATGCGGTTCCGTGACCGGGAGCGAGGAGTCCGCGGGCAGGTCCCAGGCGGAAGCGGCGCGGTTGCGTGCCACCATCTCGGCACCGAGGGCTGCCACCATGGCGCCGTTGTCGGTGCACAGCTTGGGCCGGGGGACCCGCAGGGTGATGCCCGCCTCGGCGCACCGCTCCTCGGCCATGGCCCGCAGCCGGGAGTTGGCCGCGACCCCGCCGCCGATCATCAGATGGTCCACGCCCTCGTCCCGGCAGGCGCGCAGGGCCTTGCGGGTCAGCACATCGGTGACGGCCTCCTGGAAGGAGGCGGCGACGTGGGCGACAGGCACCTCCTCGCCCGCGTTCCACTTCGCCTCGATCCAGCGGGCGACCGCGGTCTTGAGGCCGGAGAAGGAGAAGTCGTAGGGCGCGTCGCGCGGTCCGGTCAGCCCGCGCGGGAAGGCGATGGCCGCCGGGTCGCCCTCCTTCGCGTACTTGTCGATCACCGGGCCGCCGGGGAAGCCCAGGTTGAGCACCCGGGCGACCTTGTCGAACGCCTCGCCCGCCGCGTCGTCGATGGTGGAGCCCAGCGGCCGGACGTCGGCGGTGATGTCGGGCGCCAGCAGCAGCGACGAGTGGCCGCCGGAGACCAGCAGCGCCATCGTCGGCTCGGGCAGCGCGCCGTGTTCGAGCTGGTCGACGCAGATGTGCGAGGCCAGATGGTTGACGCCGTAGAGCGGCTTGCCCAGCGCGTACGCGTACGCCTTCGCCGCCGAGACGCCGACGAGCAGCGCCCCCGCCAGCCCGGGGCCGGCGGTGACGGCGACGCCGTCCAGGTCGGAGGCGGTGATCCCGGCGTCCTTCAGGGCGCGCTCGATGGTCGGCACCATCGCCTCCAGGTGCGCCCGGCTGGCGATCTCGGGGACGACGCCGCCGAACCGCGCGTGGGTGTCCACGCTGGAGGCGACGGCGTCGGCCAGCAGCGTGTGGCCGCGCACGATTCCGACGCCGGTCTCGTCGCAGGAGGTCTCGATGCCGAGAACGAGCGGTTCGTCAACCATGGCTCTTCGTTCCTTGGTGCGGGTGCGGGTGCAGGTGCGGGTTCGGGTTCGGGTGCGGAAGGGTGTTCGCGGGAGCGTCCCCCGAGGTGTCGGCGGCGGCCGCGTACGCGGCGGGGTCGGCCAGCCGCATCACCAGCGCGTCGGTACCGGTGGGCTGGTAGTAGCCGCGCCGGATGCCGATGGGTACGAAGCCGAAGCGCTCGTACAGGCGCTGCGCGGGCGCGTTGTCCACTCGCACCTCCAGCAGCACCTCCGCGCACTCGAAGTCCGTGGCGGCCCGCAACAGCGCCCGCAGCAGCCGCGCGCCCAGGCCGGTGCCCCGGTGGCCGGGCAGCACGCCGATGGTCTGGATGTCCCCCGTGCCGCCGACAGCCGCCAGACCGCCGTAGCCGACGAGGCTGCCCGCCGGACCCCCGCCCGCGGCGAGGGAGACCGGGGACGCCGGAGAGGCCGGGGAGACCGGGGACGCCGGAGAGGGGGCCGTGTCCTCGGCGACGAGGTAGCGCCGGGTGGCGTCCGCTCCCCGTGCGTACGCCAGCTCCGACCAGAACATCCCGGCCGACCAGGCGTCCTCGGGGAAGAGCTGCTGCTCCAGCGCGAGCACGGGCTCGATGTCCCACCAGCGCATCTCGCGCAGTCCGACGCGGCCCTCCCCGCCCTCCGGGCCACCCGCCCGCGCGGGGCCGGCGGCATGGTCGGCGGCGCTCACCGCGGGGTGACCACCTTGTAGTTGGCGGGCACCTGCGCGTCGGGCCGCCGCAGGTACAGCGGGCGCGGCGGCAGCAGCTCCTCGCCGCGCGCCAGCCGTTCGGCCGCGAGCCGGGCGAGCGCCGCGGCCGACTGGTCGGCGGGCAGGTCGTGGCGTACGCCCCGGAAGACCGACTCGTACAGCACCGCGCCCGCGCCGACGGCGGGCAGTGCGCCGATCTCCTCCTCGCGGGCCTCGATCTCCGCGGGCCGGTCCACCGCGGGGTCGGTGCTGCGGGTGCGCGCGTCGGCGTACCGGGCCCAGTAGACCTCCTTGCGGCGCGCGTCGGTGGCGACGACGAACGGCTCCGCCAAGCCGGAGGCGTACGCGATGCCGTCGAGCGTGCACACACCGTGCATCCGCTGGCCCAGCGCCGCCGCGAACGCCTCCGCGGTCGCCAGGCCGACCCGCAGGCCGGTGTAGGGGCCCGGTCCGACGCCGACCACCACGTCGGTGACCTCGGCCAGCTTCCGGCCCGCCTCCGCCAGCACCGCGTCCACGCAGGGCAGCAGCAGTTCGCCGTGGCGGCGGGCGTCGACCTGGTGGGCGGCGGCGAGCGTGCGGTCGCCGTCCGCGTCGTGGAGTGCGACGGTGACGGCGGGTGTGGCGGTATCCAGCGCGAGCATCAACACCCGACCAGCCTACGGCGCCCGCACGGCCCGCTCTCACCCGCGCGGGCCCGCCGCCCCTGTCCGGCGGCCGGGCCGAGCCGTACCTCTGAGATCCCCGCCCGGTGGAGCACCTGGTGCGTCACCGGTGAGGCACCAGGTGCTCCTCCGGGTGCATCGCCGCGTTCCCGCGCTCGTCGGCGCCGTTCCCGCGCTCGTCGGCACCTCGCGCGCCCCTGCGTCCCGCCGGTGGGCTGCCCGCCGCGCGCTCTGCCGCCCGTCCTCCCCTTCGACGTTCCCGCGGCGTTTCCCTCGTTCGTGGCTCCCTCGCCGGACGGGACGTCAGCGTCCGGTCAGCTCGACGAGCCGAACGGGACGTCAGCCCCGGTCAGCTCGGCGCGGATGCCCTCCTCGGCCACCGAGACGCCGCGCAGCCGCACGTCACCGGGCAGGTCGGGCAGCGTGACGCGGAGGGCGAGCTTGTCCGCGAGCTTCGGCTCCTCGATCTTCTCCAGGGCCGCCACCAGGGCCGGGTCGATTCCCGCCTTCTCCAGCAGCTTCGGATGCCGCACGGCGACGTCGAGCAGGTTGAGCCGCATCACCTTGTCCACGAAGTCCGGCGTCCCCGTCACCCGGCTCAGCTCCCGGTCGCTGTGCCGGGCCTGCCGCGCCTGCTCGGGCGTCATGCCGAACCGCCGCGCGATGGACCGCACCCCGAACAGGGCCCGCGCCTTGTCCCGGTCGTGCTGGATGCGCTCGGCCAGCGGACGGGAGAGCCGCAGTCCGGCCTCCTCGCCGGTGCCCGGGGTGAAGCTGAACAGCTCGGGCACGACCAGCCGCATGTCGTCCACCGTGGTGCCCACGCCGTGATCACCGGTACGGGCGAGACGGGCGCGCGCCCGCACCTTGACCTCGGTGTCCGCGACGGGCAGCTCGCCCGCCGCCAGCACGGTGTGCGGACCGCCCGGGGTGAACGTCACCTGCGAGGTGCCCAGTTCCCGGTCGAGGTCGTCGAAGTCGAGCAGCACATCGCCCTTCATCCGGCCGAGCACCGCGCCGCGGACGGAGGAGGGCGCGTCGCCGACGATCCGCACGTCCTCGACCCGGCCGCTGACCTGGGCCACCGAGACCCGCCCCGCCGGCACATCAGGAATCGCCACCTCCACATCGTCCAGCCGGTTCCGCGCCACCTGGGTGAGGAAGGGGAAGCCGTTGATATGCACTTCGGGGCGCGCGTGCAGCTTCAGCGCGCTCTGGACCTGGTCGGCGGCCTTGCCCTCGGCGTAGAGCGCGGCCCACCGGTCGGCGACGCCGAGGAACGCCAGCAGCGCGCAGCAGGCGACGCCGAGCTTGACGGTGCGGGACAGCCGGGAGCGGCGGCGCCTGCGGACGGCCCGCAGATACGGCATCCGGTCCTCATAGGCGGGCTCGTCGTAGTCGGAGCGCAGGCCGAGACCCCGCAGTCCGCCCTCGTGGGGCGCCTCGGACCCGGCGGCCGCGGACCCCGCCACGCCGTATCCGCCGTCCGCGCTCCCCGCGCCGTCCCCGAGCGCCTCGTACGGGTTGGGGGCGGGGATGCCGGGCGGAGCAGTGTCCGCCGGGGCCAGCGACGCCAGTTCGTCGTAGGGGTTGGCCGGAGCGTGGGGGTGCTCCGGGCCACCGTCCCGGCCCAGGAGGCCGTCCCCGCCGCGACCGGCCGCGGACCGGTCCCCGTGCATCCGGAACCGGTCCTGCTGGTCCTGGTGTTCGGGAACTCTCGGTATGGGGGTTGTGGAGTTTGTCGATGAACCGTGGGGGGTCATCGGCTTATGCGAACACAAGCGCGGACGTTACTCCAAGTTCCCGTTCCCGCCGCCCGGCGTTCCTCCGACCGCTGCCCACCGGCCCTGTGCTCCGCCCCGAACCGTGCGTGGCGCACCTGCTGCTACCGTCGACCCGAGGTCGGCTCCCGGACGGGACGGACGGCAGTCCGCCGCAGGAGCACGCGGGCAGGAGAGGTGGCAGCGCACGGTGGCACGCAGCAGCGGCAGCAGCGCCGGAGTGATCGTGGCCGGGCTGACGGCGGCGGCACTCGCCGTGGTCGGCTTCTTCGCCTACCAGGCGTCGGCCGCCCAGGAGCGCTCCGAGAAGCCGTCAGCCGCGAAGTCGGCCAAGCCCTCCCCCGGCTCCTCGGACGGGAAGGGCCGCACCCCCGCCGAGCGGGACACCGCGCTGCCCGGCGACTCGGGTCGGGGCCACCGCGTCGTCTACGCGCTGAAGCGGCAGCGGGTATGGCTCGTCGGCAAGAACGGCAAGGCCACCAGGACCTTCGAGGTCTTCCCCAGCACCGTCGACCCCGAGCCGGGCGCCTACAAGGTCACCTCGCGCGCCTCCCATGTGACCGGCTCGGACGGTGTTCCGGTCGAGAACGTGGTGCGGTTCGCCGACGTGGACGGCGTCACGGTCGGCTTCAGCGCGGCACTCGACGGGTCGAGGCCGCAGCCGGACGCCTCCCGCAGGACGGGCGGCATCCGCGAGAAGCGCACCGACGGTGAGGCGCTGTGGCTGCACGCGCCCATCGGCACCCGCGTCGTGGTGGTGCGCTAGCGACTCCCGTTCCCCGTCACCCTCGACCGGGCTTCCGGACGCAGCCGGCCGGGATCGGGCACAGCCCTCAGCGGCGGGCGGACCGGGTGCGCCGGGCCGGGGTGGCTTCCTCGTCGGAGGTTCCGGCGTCCGACGGCGGGCTGGAGACGGCGGCCGCGGCGGCGCAGGACGCGAGCAGCTCACTCATGGGCGGCGTGCCGTGCGGGGTGTGTCCACCGGCGGACGCCGACTCGTCCCGCGCAGGCGCGTGCGGCGCCCGCGGCGCTCGCTGCTGGGACTGCTGTGCGGTCATGGCTCCTCCAGGGGCGTCGGCACGGTAGCACTTAGGCATACCTAACCGTGCTCTCACCTCCCATGGGACCACGGTCCGCGCCGACCGCGCAACATCTTGCCGACACCATGTCGGCACACCGCGGCGCCGGAGCGCGGCGCCGGGCGGCTACCCGAGAGCTCCGAAGTCCGCCGCGGCCCAGCGCGGTCCGACCCCCACGAGGGTGACCGTCCGCACGTCCTCGGCCGCCTCCGGACCGGTGTCGCCGTCGCCTTCGCCGACAGGCGGGCCGTCGTCGCCGGACGGCGCGGCCCGGCCTGTCGCACGGGTGAGGACGACGTGCAGACGCTGCTCGGTGAGCTCCTCGACCTTGCCCTCACCCCACTCCACGACGACCACCGAATCCGGCAGCGAGACGTCCAGGTCCAGGTCCTCCATCTCCTCCAGGCCGCCGCCCAGCCGGTAGGCGTCCACATGCACCAGCGGCGGGCCGTCCGCCAGCGGCGGGTGTACCCGGGCGATGACGAAGGTGGGCGAGGTCACGGCGCCGCGCACACCCAGGCCCTCGCCCAGGCCGCGCGTCAAGGTGGTCTTCCCGGCGCCGAGTTCACCCGTCAGGAGGACGAGGTCACCGGCGCGCAGCAGTCCGGCCAGCCGCAGGCCGAGCGCCCGCATGGCCTCGGCCGTGGGCACGGTGAGGGTGGTCTCGTTGCGCAGGCTCTCCGCAGCGCCGACGGAACTGCCGGTGCTGCCGGTACTGCCGGTACTGCCGGTACTGCCGGTGCCGTCAGCGCCGGTGCGGTCGCCGGGAGGAGCCTGTGGAGGCGGAGCGGGGTGCTGGTCGTGCGGTGCTTCCATGGGTCCGGATGGTACGCGCCAGCAACTCGGCCAGGTGCTCGTTCACCGGCTCCGGGCGCTCCAGCATGGCCAGGTGACCGGTCGCCTCCAGCAGCACGTACGCGGCGCCCGGCAGCGCCACCACGATCCGCTCGCTGTGCTCGCTCGGCGTCATCAGGTCGCGGTCCCCGGCCAGCACCAGCGCCGGACGGTCGGCGAAGGCGGGCAGCGCGGCGGCCTTCTCGTGCTCGGCGAAGGCGGGATAGAACTCCGCGACGACGTCGACCGGCACGGACTCGATCAGCCGCTCCGCGAACCGCGCCACACCCGGGTCCACCTCACGGGGGCTGCCGAACGAGTACCGCTTGACGACCCCGGCGAACAGGTCGGCGGTGACCCGGCGGCCGCGCTCGACCAGGTCGGACTGGGCCGCCAGCGCGCGGAGCACCCCCGGCACCACCCGGCGCACGGTGCGCACCCCGGCGGCCGGCAGCCCGTAGGTCACCTCGCCGAGCCCGCCCGCGCTGGTGCCCAGCAGTGCCACACCCGCGACGCGCTCCTCGACGTACTCCGGGTACTGCTCGGCCAGTGCCATCAGCGTCATCCCGCCCATCGAATGACCCACCAGCACCACCGGCCCCTCGGGGGCGGCGGCGTCGAGGACGGCCTTCAGATCGCGTCCCAGCAGGTCGATGGAGACCGGCTCGCCGGCCGCGGCCCGCGCGGAGCGGCCATGGCTGCGCTGGTCCCAGTAGACGCACCGGACGGCGCCGCGCAGCGCGGCCCGCTGGAAGTGCCACACGTCCTGGCTGAGGCAGTAACCGTGCGAGAACACCACGGTCAGCGGCGCGCCGCCGGTGCCGGCGGCCCGGCCCCGCACCAGCTCCACCAGCCGCGCCCAGTATCCGGCCACCGGCCCGGCAGCGCCCTCGGCCGCCCCTAGGCCGCGCCCCGAAGCCGACTGCGCCCCGGGCAGCGGGACCGGACTGACCTCGGGGCCGCCCAGCCCGTCGCCGGACCCGGGGGCGGGCGCCGCGGGGTCCGTACCCGGAAGCGGGAAGTCGGCGGGCTCGTCGACCTCGTAGTACAGCTCCGTACCGTCCGCGGCCCGGACCCGGCCCGGAGTCCCCCGCAACGTGCCGTAGGGCCCCGCGGCATCCAGCGCCAGCCGCGCCTTGCGGCGGACGGAACGGTGCACGGTGAGGCGTTCGAGCGCGACCCCGGCCGCGACGGCGCCGAGAGCGGCGCCCGCGACACCCGCCCGGCGGCTCCAGCCCCCGCCTCCGGGCCCGCCGAAACCGCCGCCGGCAACCGCCCCGACCGCGTCCTGTGTGCTGCTGCTGTCGCTCATGCCGCCCCCGTCCGTCCCCTGCGCCCGGTTCCGTCCCGCCCGTCACCGGGGTCCGCGGCCGACCGGCGTGCTGCCGCCCGGCTCAGCCCTCGGCCTGCTCATTGGCGTATACCCGGGGTACCCGCGCGCTGATCCGGGTGACGATCTCGTAGGAGATGGTGCCCGCGGCACGGGCCCAGTCCTCGGCGGTCGGCTCGCCCCCGTCGCCGGGGCCGAAGAGGACGGCGCGGTCGCCCGCCGCGGCCTCGTCGCCGCCCAGGTCGACGACGAACTGGTCCATGGCCACCGTGCCGGCGACTGTCCGCCACTTCCCGGCGACCAGCACCGGGCCTGCCCCGGACGCGTGCCGCGGCAGGCCGTCCCCGTAGCCGAGCGGAACCAGCCCCAGGGTCGTCTCGCCCGGAGTGGTGTAGGCGTGCCCGTAGCTGACCCCGTGGCCGCCGGGCACCTGCTTGACCAGCGCCAGTGAGGCGCTGAGCGTCATCGCCGGGCGCAGTCCGAGACTGTCGGCCGTACCGACCTGTGGGGACGGGGAGAGACCGTAGACGGAGACGCCGGTCCGGACGAGGTCGAAGTGGGACTCGGGCAGAGTGAGGGTCGCGGGAGAGTTCGCGTGGTGCCGCACCTCGGGGTCGAGCCCGGCGCGCTCCGCGACCGCGACCGCTTCCCGGAAGGCGTCGAGCTGCGCGGCGTTGGCGGGGTGGCCCGGTTCGTCGGCGCAGGCGAAGTGCGCCCACACCCCGGTCACCCGCAGCGCGCCCTCGGCCTCGGCCGCCCGCGCCGCCGCCACCAGCCGCGGCCAGTCCGCGGGCTGGCAGCCGTTGCGCCCGAGCCCGGTGTCCACCTTGAGATGCACCCGCGCGGTGCGCCCCGCAGCGCGGGCCGCCGCCACGACCTCCGCCAGCGCCCAGTGGCTGCTCGCCGAGACGTCGATGTCCCGTTCGACGGCCTCCTGCCACGGCCCGCCCGGCGTCCACAGCCAGCACATCAGCCGGCCGGTGTCCCCGGCGTCCCGCAGCGCGAAGGCCTCCTGCGGGGTGGCGGCCCCCAGCCAGCCCGCCCCGGCCTGCCGTGCGGCCCGGGCGCAGCGCACCGCACCGTGCCCGTAACCGTCCGACTTGACCACGGCCATCAGCTCGGCACGCGGCGCGTAACCCCGCAGGGTCCGCACGTTGTCCCGCACGGCTCCGAGATCGATCTCGGCACACGCCCGGCCGGGTTCGGCGGGGGCCCCGCCGGAGGCGGGCAGACGGGTGGGGCGGGACACCTGTGGCACGTCGTTCACGGGTTCAGTGTCGCAGGTGCCGGCATCGGCGCGGCTCTCAGTGACCGGTGGCTCCGTCGATGCGTTCGCGCAGCAGGTCGGCGTGACCGCAGTGGTGTGCGTACTCGCCGATCAGATGGAGGAGCACGCGGCGGACGGAGACGGGATCACCCGTGCGCGCGTGCGTACCGGTCGCGTCCAGGTCCCTGGCGGCGACGATCTCGCGGGAGCGCTCGCACTCCGCACGCCACACCGCCAGCGCTTCGGCCGGGTCTCCCGCCAGGGAGTCGAAGTCCTGGTCGGGGTCGTCGTCCGAGTAGTACAGCAGCGGCACGTCCTCCCCGGCGAGTTGGATGCGGAACCACCAGCGCTCCACCCCGGCCAGGTGCCGCAGCAGTCCGTGCAGGGTCAGCCCCGAGGGCGGTACCGCGCGCTCCGACAGCGCCTCGGCCGGCACACCCGTGCACTTGAGCAGCAGTGTCTCCCGGTAGTGGTCGAGATAGCGGGTCAGCAGCTCCCGCTCGTCCCCGACCAGCGGCAGGGGTTCCCGTGTGTCGTCCGCCCACGGCACGGAGAAGGCGGTCGGCATCGCGCCCGCGGCGCTCTGTTCGCTCATGTCCGGAGTGTGGCACCGCCCACTGACAGCCAATAGGAGCCGGGTCGGCGTCCCCGGCGGGCCTGCCGGAGCTCTGGGGACACGCCTGGCCGGATCGCCGACGCAGGGCGGCCCCGGCCGGCAAAAAGCCGTTGACGAGGCTCGGACAATGATCCTGTGACGTGGACCATTCACCCCGAACCCGTGCGGAGCCCGGCCGCGGTCGCCACCGTGCGCGCCTACATCGGCGAGATCGCCGGCCGGTACTACGGCCGCCCGGCGACCGAGCAGGAGATCGACGCGGCGCTGGCAGCGGAGCCGGACGACGCACTCACCCCGCCCGAGGGCGCCTTCCTGCTGGCCCGCGCGCACACCGACGGCGCCGTCGCCGGCTGTGCGGCCGTCCTGATGGTGGCGCCCACGACGGCCGAGATCCGCCGCGTCTGGGTCGCCCCGCACGCCCGCAAGGGTGGTCTGGGCAAGCTGCTGGTCAACACCGTCGAGGGCACCGCGCTACGGATGGGTGCCGCGAGGGTACGGCTGGACACCCGGCACGACCTGGTGGAGGCCAGGCGGCTGTACGCGCGGCTCGGGTACGCGGAGATCGCCCCGTTCAACGATTCGCCCTACGCCGACCACTGGTTCGGCAAGCAGCTCACCCCGGTGCCCGTCCCGCCGCCGGAGCCGACACACGCGCCGGAGTAGGCCACCGACCCGACGCGCCGGAGCGGACCGCCCGCCCCGGGGGCGGGCCGAGTGCAGCACCAGCGCGGCAGAGGCAGGTCCTTCACGCCTCCCGCAGGACGTCCTGCCACGCGGGGGCCAGCGTCTCGGCGAGGTCCGTCGCGGCGGGCGGGTCGGGGGCCAGCCGACCGGCGAGGCCGTGCAGATAGGCGGCGGCGGAGCCGGCGTCGAGCGCGGAGAGCCCGGCCGCCAGCAGTCCTCCGGCCAGCCCGGTGAGCACATCGCCGCTGCCCGCCGTCGCCAGCCATCCCGTACCGGTCGGATTCACCCGCACGGGGGACATCGGGGCCTCGTCGGTGCCGGGCGGTTCGGCGACCAGCGTCGTGGAGCCCTTGAGCAGCACGGTGGCCCCGGTGCGCCGGGCCAGCTCGCGCACCGCGGCCAGCCGGCCCGCCTCGACTTCCTCGCGGGCCGTGCCGAGCAGCGCCGCGGCCTCCCCGGCGTGCGGCGTCAGCAGGGTGGGGGCGGTACGGGCGCGCACCGCGTCCGGGTCCATCAGCCGCAGCCCGTCCGCGTCCACGAGCACGGGTACATCTGCGGCCAGCACCTCCTCCACGGCCTGGCGGGCGGCCGGTTCGTCGCCCAGCCCGGGGCCGACGGCCCACGCCTGCACCCGCCCGGCGTGCCCGGGCGGCCCCTCCGAGACCAGGGTCTCCGGATAGCGGGAGACCACCGCCTCCGTGCCCGGCCCCACGTACCGCACCGCGCCGGCGCCGCTGCGCAGCGCCCCGGAGACGGCCAGCACCGCGGCCCCCGGATAGCGGCCGGAGCCCGCGACGACGCCGACCACGCCACGCCGGTACTTGTCGCTCTCCGCCTGCGGCCTCGGCAGCAGGCGGGCCACGTCCGCGTGCTGGAGGGCCGCCACGTCCGGGACGGCGGGCAGGTGCGGCTCCAGACCGATGTCGATCAGCCGGACGGCGCCGGACAGCTCGCGGGCCGGGTCGACCAGCAGGCCCGGCTTGTACGCGCCGAACGTGACCGTGGCTCCGGCGGGCAGCACCGGACCCGGCACCTCGCCGGTGTCGGCGGCCACCCCGCTGGGCAGGTCCACGGCGACGACCGGCACCCCCGCCTCCCGCACCAGGTCGGCCAGTTCGACGGCGGCGGGCCGCAGTCCGCCCGTGCCGCCGATTCCGACGATCCCGTCCAGCACCAGATCGGCCCGGGCCAGCAGGGGAGCCACCGGCGCGGCGACGCCCTCCACCACCGCACCCGGCGCGGGCAGCACCCGCCCCCCGGCGGCCCGCAGCGCGGCCAGCCCGCCCTCGTGCGTGCGTTCGGGCGCCAACAGCACCGCCGTCACCCCCGCGCCGCGCCGGGCCAGCCGGGCACCCGCGTAGAGCGCGTCCCCACCGTTGTCGCCGCTGCCGACGAGCAGCACCACCCGGGCTCCGTAGGTCCGCCCCAGCAGGCCCCTGCACGCCGCCGCCAGCCCGGCGGCGGCACGCTGCATCAGCGCGCCCTCCGGCAGCCGGGCCATGAGCGCCGCCTCGGCGGCACGGACGGTCTGCACCCCGTAACCAGTCCTCATGCCCCCAGTGTGGCGTCCGTCTCATCCCCTCGCGCCTCGGGGGCGGGCTCAGCCCTCCGCGACGACGACGGCCGAGGCGACCCCGGCGTCGTGCGAGAGGGAGACATGCCAGCCTCGCACTCCCAACTCGGCGGCGCTGCGCGCGACCGTGCCGCGCACCCGCAGATAAGGCCGCCCCGAGTCGGCGGTGCACACCTCGGCGTCGGTCCAGCGCAGTCCGCCGGGCGCGCCCAGCGCCTTGGCCAGCGCCTCCTTCGCCGCGAACCGGGCGGCCAGCGAGGCCGTGCCGCGCCGTTCGCCGCTGGGCAGCCACAGCTCGCGGTCGACGAAGATCCGGTCCGCCATACCGGGGGTCCGCGCCAGCGAGGCGGCGAACCGGTCGATCTCCGCGACGTCGATCCCCACCCCGATGATCATTGCTGTCCCACTTCCGCACACCCATCCCGGCCGTACCGCCGCACCGCCGTATCGCCGTCCTGCCGCGACCGCGCCGCGCGTCACCGACGGGGTGAGGGTACGCGCCGCGACGGCGCGGAACGCGCTCTCCCCCGCCGGATCACTCGCCCCGTGCCATGCGCTCTATGGCGTCCTCCATCAACTCCAGGTACTCCGACTCCTCGCAGCGCGGCTTGCTGCCCATCACGTACAGCTCCAGCGAGTCCGTCAGGTCCTCGGTCAGGTCCTCGTCGGGGAGGCCGTCGGCCAGGTCGCTGTAGACGTGCCCGGCGTGGCCGGTCAGCGCAGCGGCATCGGAGGTGCGGCGGAGGCGAGGGCGACGTATGCGACTCAAGGGGTGCGACATGGGCGGAACATAGCCCCCATCGGCACACCACGTACACCGTTTGTCCGCAGATTGTCCGACCGATATGACCGGCAGCCGTCCACGGAGCACGCCTGCGACCCGCGACGCTGCGCCCCAGCCACCGGGAACGGCGGACGACAGCGGCCCCAGGGGGTTACCGGAGGTCCACAGCCCCGGCCGCCGGCACCCCGCGCCACCCGCGCAGAATGGCACCGTGCCCACCCGGGGCCGGGCCACCCTCCAGCTCCACAAGGCGGCCGACCACACGGTGCAGCGGCTGTCCCTGCGCAAGCTGTGACCACCCCGGGACAGGCGAGACCCGCAGCGGGGCAGGAGTGGCGCCGGGGCCGGGCGTGGCCCCGGGCAGCCGGTGACCGGGGACAGCCGACGAGACCGGAGGGACGGCGGGACGCGCCGCGCCCCGCCCCCTGCCCCGCGGTTCCGGTCAGCCCAGTGCGCGCTTGACCACATCCGCGAGCCGCCCCGCGACCGCGCGCGCGTGCTCGATGTCCGCGGCCTCCACCATCACCCGCACCAGCGGCTCGGTCCCGGAGGGGCGCAGCAGCACCCGGCCGGTCTCCCCCAGCTCCCGCTCCGCCTCCGCGACGGCGGAGAGCAGCTCGGGCGCGGTCGCCACCCGCGCCCTGTCCACGTCCGGCACGTTCACCAGCACCTGCGGAAGCCGCTCCATCACCCCGGCCAGCTCCGCCAGCGGCCTGCCGCTGGCGGCGACGCGCGCCGCCAGCATCAGACCGGTCAGCGTGCCGTCGCCGGTGGTGGCGTGGTCGAGCACGATCACGTGCCCGGACTGCTCGCCGCCGAGCGAGAACCCGCCACGCTTCATCTCCTCCAGCACATACCGGTCGCCGACCGCCGTCTGCAGCAGTTCGACACCCGCCCGCTCCATGGCGAGCTTGAAGCCGAGATTGGACATCACCGTCGCGACGACGGTGTCCTTGCGGAGCTGCCCGGCCTCCTTCATGGCGAGCGCGAGCACGGCGAGGATCTGGTCGCCGTCCACCTCGTGCCCGGCCCCGTCGACGGCCAGGCACCGGTCGGCGTCGCCGTCGTGCGCCACACCGAAGTCCGCGCCGTGCCGCACGACGGCCTCGCGCAGCCCGTCGATATGGGTGGAGCCGCAGTCGTCGTTGATGTTGAGACCGTCGGGATCCGTGCCGATGGTGACCACGTCGGCCCCGGCCCGCGCGAACGCCTCCGGTGAGACACGCGCCGCGGCGCCGTGCGCCCCGTCGATGACGACCTTCAGCCCGTCGAGCCGGTTCGGCAGCACACCGACCAGGTGGGCGACGTAGTTGTCGAAGCCCTCGTCGTAGTCCTTGACCCGGCCCACCCCGGCACCGGTGGGCCGCGCCCACGGCTCGCCGGCCGTGTGCTCGCGGTGCAGGGCCTCGATCCGGTCCTCCAGCTCGTCGGCCAGCTTGTGGCCGCCGCGGGCGAAGAACTTGATGCCGTTGTCGGGCATCGGGTTGTGGCTGGCCGACAGCATCACGCCCAGGTCGGCACCGAGGGAGCCGGTCAGATAGGCCACGGCGGGCGTCGGCAGCACGCCGACCCGCAGCACGTCGGCCCCGGCGCTGGCCAGCCCCGCCACGACGGCGGCCTCCAGGAACTCGCCCGAGGCCCGCGGGTCCCGGCCCACGACGGCGACCGGCCGGGAGCTCTCCCGTTCCGCCTCGGCGCCGGTCTGCGCCTCGGTGAGCACATGGGCCGCCGCGACGGACAGCCCGAGCGCCAGTTCGGCCGTCAGCCCCTCATTGGCGACGCCGCGTACGCCGTCGGTTCCGAAGAGTCGTGCCACAGTCGTTCCTCCGAGTTCTGGGGGCGTTGTGCGGGATGGTGCGCGTTGTTCACCGGGCGGACCCCGGAGGCCCGGCACACCAGGTATACGCCCCGTGGCCGGCGTGGCCGGCGTGGCCGCGCGGGCGCCGCCGTCACCGCGCCGGATGTCCTACCGGATGCGGCCGGGTGCCGGGCCGAGAGTCGGGACCGGCCCGAACGACCGATGCCCCGTCGGCACCGAAGAGAGGTGCCGACGGGGCATCCGGAAAGCTCGCAGCAGCGAGCGCCGGGTCAGCGCTTGCTGTACTGCGTGCCCTTGCGGGCCTTCTTGAGACCGGCCTTCTTGCGCTCGACCGCACGGTCGTCACGCGTGAGGAAGCCGGCCTTCTTCAGCGGGCCGCGGTTGTTGTCCACGTCCGCCTCGTTCAGCGCACGGGCCACACCCAGGCGCAGCGCACCGGCCTGGCCGGAGATGCCGCCGCCGGAGATGCGGGCGACCACGTCGTAGCGGTCGTCCAGCTCCAGCACCTTGAACGGCTCGTTGACTTCCTGCTGGTGCACCTTGTTGGGGAAGTAGCCCTCCAGGGTGCGACCGTTGATCTTCCACCGACCGGAGCCCGGGATGATCCGGACACGGGCGATGGCGTTCTTGCGGCGACCGGTGCCGGCGGCCGGCTGCGGGTCGCCGAAGCGGGAGGCGAGGGACTCGGAGGTGTACTCCTCCGGGGCCTCGGGGGTCTCGGTCGTGTACTCCTCGACGCCCTCGACGGGGGTCTCGGCGGTGGTCTCGGCCACGATTCTCCTCAGCTTCTCTTCAGTCTTAGGGGTGGCCGGACTTACTGCGCGACCTGGCTGATCTCGAACGGCACGGGCTGCTGAGCACCGTGGGGGTGCTGGTCGCCCGCGTAGACCTTCAGCTTCGAGAGCATCTGACGGCCCAGGGTGTTCTTGGGGAGCATGCCCTTGACGGCCTTCTCCACCGCCTTCTCCGGGGACTTCTCCAGCAGCTCGTCGTAGCGGACGGAGCGCAGACCACCCGGGTACCCGGAGTGGCGGTAGGCCATCTTCTGGGTGCGCTTGTTGCCGGAGAGGTGCACCTTGTCGGCGTTGATGATGATGACGAAGTCACCGGTGTCGACGTGGGGCGCGTACACGGGCTTGTGCTTACCCCGCAGGAGAGTGGCGGCCTGGGAGGCCAGCCGGCCGAGGACGACGTCCTGGGCGTCGATGACGTGCCACTGGCGCTGAATGTCGCCAGGCTTGGGGCTGTACGTACGCACGGTCGTAGCCTTCGCTTCTTCAGTGATTGGGTCCTGACAGGGCCAACCAGGCAGATCACGACAGGCAAGATCGCATGCGGTGACGCATCCGCATGCTGATCGCTGGTCATCGACCGGTAGGCCGGTGTATAGACCCCCCACGTGAGAACAGGCAAGCCAATACACACAACGAACCAGCAGGATACCGACCCTCCCCCGCAAGGGTCAAAACAGCCCCCGGACGGCCTCCGCACCCCGCCCCGGGGCGCCGGGATCCGCCGCCCCGACCGGGACACCCCACGGCCTCGGGCTTCACCCCACGGCCAGCCGCGGCCTTCACCCCAGGGCCTCGGGCGGCACCTCCAGCGAACTCACCGCTTCCGCACCACCCGGCCCTCGTCCCACACCGGCTCCGCGGACTCCCGGACCCGGCCGTCGGCACCGAAGACGAGATAGCGGTCGAAGGAGCGGGCGAACCAGCGGTCGTGCGTCACCGCCACCACCGTCCCCTCGAACGCCTCCAGCCCCTCCTGCAACGCCTCCGCCGACTCCAGGTCCAGGTTGTCCGTCGGCTCGTCCAGCAGCAGGGCCGTCGCCCCGGCCAGCTCCAGCAGCAGGATCTGGAAGCGCGCCTGCTGCCCGCCGGACAGCCGCTCGAAGGTCAGCTGGGCCTGCCGCGTCAGCTCGTACCGGCGCAGCACCGACATCGCGGCGCCGCGGTCCCGGGCGTGCTCCTTCCACAGGATGTCCAGCAGGGTGCGGCCCTCCAGCTCGAACGAGGGGACGCCGGCGCCCGGCGCCGCCGCAGAGGGGCGGTGGCCGGGCGACGGGTGGGCGTGGGTCTGCGCGAAGTGGCCCGGCACCACGCGGGCGCCCAGCTTCCAGGCACCCGTGTGCGCCACGTCCCCACCCGCCAGCAGCCGCAGGAAGTGCGACTTGCCCGACCCGTTGGAGCCCAGCACCGCGACCCGTTCGCCGTAGAAGACCTCCAGGTCGAAGGGGTGCATCAGGCCGGTCAGCTCCAGACCGGCGCAGGTGATCGCCCGCACCCCGGTACGGCCGCCCCGCAGCCGCATCCGGATGTCCTGCTCACGCGGCGGCTCCAGTGGCGGCCCCGCCTCCTCGAACTTCTGCAGCCTGGTGCGGGCCGCCTGCAACCGCGAGGCCATGTCGGAGTTGAAGGCGGCCTTCTGCTTGTACATGACCACCAGCCGCTTGAGCTTCGCGTGCTCCTCGTCCCAGCGCCGCCGCAACTCCTCGAACCGCGCGAACCGCTCCCGGCGCGCCGCGTGGTACGTCTCGAAGCCGCCTCCGTGCACCCACACGTCGCTGCCCGCAGCGCCCGGCTCCACGCTGACGATGCGATCGGCGGCGCGGGCCAGCAACTCCCGGTCGTGGGAGATGAACAGCACCGTCTTGGCCGTCTCGCGGAGCCGGTCCTCCAGCCACCGCTTGCCCGGGACGTCCAGATAGTTGTCCGGCTCGTCCAGCAGCAGCACCTCGTCCGTGCCGCGCAGCAGCGACTCCAGGACGAGCCGCTTCTGCTCCCCGCCGGAGAGAGTGCGCACCTGCCGCCACTGCGCCTTCTCGTAGGGGACGCCCAGCGCGGCGACCGTGCACACGTCCCACAGCGTCTCCGCCTCGTACCCGCGTGCCTCCGCCCAGTCGGCGAGCGCCTGCGCGTACCGCATCTGCGCCGCCTCGTCGTCGACGGTCATCACCGCGTACTCGGCGTCGTCCAGCGCCCGCGCCGCCGCCCTGATCCGCGGATGCGCCACGGAGACCAGCAGATCGCGGACCGTGCTCTCGTCCCGGGCGCTGCCCACGAACTGCGGCATCACCCCCAGGCCGCCGCTGACGGTCACCGTGCCGCCGTCCGGGGTGATCTCCCCGGCGATCAGCCGCAACAGCGTCGTCTTGCCCGCGCCGTTCGCTCCCACCAGCGCCACCGAGGAGCCCTCGCCCACGCGCAGCGACGCGTCGTCGAAGAGCGCTCTCCCGTCGGGCAGCAGGAAATCCAGATGCGCGACCTCGACATGTCCCATGAACCCGATTGTCACGGTCCGACGACGCCCGATCCAAGCGAATATCGCGCGCAATAGGATACGGCCATGAGCTTTGGGCAGGGGGGACCTCCGTGGGGTTCCCAAGGCGGACCCGACGGGCAGTGGGGCGGCGGCCCCGGCGAGCACAACTCCGGGCACCTCCGCGGATCGGGCCCCGACTGGGCGGCACTCGCCGAGCAGGCCGAGCGCAGCCGCACCCGGCGGCGGCGCTGGCTGATGGCGGGCGGCGGAGCCCTGGCGACCGCCGCCGTGGCGGGCATCGTCGCGGTGGCCGTCGTCAACGAGAACGGTTCGCAGGCCTCCGACAAGCCCTCGGACAGCCTGCCGCCCTCCTCGAGCGTCCCGCCGGGTGACAAGGACCCGGAACCGACTTTCAAGGACGAGCCGCCGCCCCCGGCACCGCCGCGGGACTTCATCTCGGACGCCTCCCGGGACAAGGCCCCGCTGAGCGCCAAGACGCTCTACCCCACCCGCCGCGTCACCATCAATGACCGCCCCTACAAGCTGACCAGGACCGACTCCGACAAGGACTGCGCGGCGGCCGCGCACGCGGGGCTGGGACCGGTGCTGACCCGCAACAACTGCACCGCCCTCTTCCGCGCCACCTACACCCGCGACGGCATCGCCGTCACGGTGGGGATAGCCGTCTTCAAGGACGCCGCCACCGCCGAGAAGGTCAAGAAGCAGTACCAGCCCAACCTGGTCGCACTCCCCGGCGGCGGCGTCCCCGACTTCTGCCGCACGGTCACCTGCCGCACCACGGCCAACTCGCTGGGCCGGTACGCGTACTTCACCATCGCCGGCCGCACCGACGGCCAACCCTCCGGAGCGGGCGACAAGAAGGCCCAGCAGGCCGCCCTCGACGGCTCCAACTACGCCTATGCACGGGTCCTCAAGCGCGGCAAGGACCAGTCCGAGGCGGCCGCGAAGTCCCCGGAGGCGGAGAAGTCCGCCGAGTCGGACTGACCACCGGAGCGTCCCGGCGGGCACCTACCGGGCGCGCGGCGTCCGGCCCTGAGCCGGCGGGCCGCACCCACCCGCGCCCGCGCCGCGCCACGTCAGCAGCAGCCCGCGGCGGCGCCGCGGCCCGGCAGCGGGGGGAGGGTGCGCTTGTTGCGGGATGCCAGGTTGCGGGCCGCCAGCTCCGAGTCCGGCGGGTAGCCGACCTCCTCCAGGGTGAGGCCGTGCGGGCGCACCACATGGACGGCGGAGTCCCGCACGCCCGCGGCCAGCACCTGCGCGGGCCACTCGGGGGGACGGTGGCCGTCACCCACGAAGAGCATGGCGCCCACCAGGGCGCGCACCATGTTGTGGCAGAACGCGTCGGCACGCACGGTCGCCTCCAGCACCCCGTCCGGGCGGCGTACCCACGCCAGCTCCTGCAGCGTGCGGATGGTCGTCGCGCCCTCGCGCTTCTTGCAGTACGCCGCGAAGTCGTGCTCCCCCAGCAGCCCGCGGGCCGCCTCGTTCATGGCGTCCAGGTCCAGCGGCCAGTTGTGCCAGAGCACATGACCGCGCAGCAGTGGATCGGCGCCCCCGGGATGGTCGGTGACCCGGTAGGCGTAGCGCCGCCAGATCGCCGAGAACCGGGCGTCGAAGTGCGGCGGCGCCAAGCAGACGCGGCGGACCCGGACATCCATCGGAAGCCGACCCGCCAGCCGGCGCAGCAGTTGCGTGCCGTGCTCGGCCCACACCCCGGCGGGCAGATCGACGTGCGCGACCTGCCCTCTGGCGTGCACTCCGGCGTCGGTGCGCCCGGCGACGGTCAGCTCCGGAGTCCCGTCCCGCCGCAGGACGACCCGCAGCGCGTCCTCGATCTCGCCCTGGACCGTGCGCCGGGCGTGCTGCCGCGCCCACCCGGAGAACTCGCGTCCGTCATAGGACACATCCAGCCGCACTCGCACCAGGTCGTTCGTCACGGCCCGATCCTCTCATCCGGCCCGGACCGGATACGACGAGTGGGCCCGCCCCCGGCAGGGGAACGGGCCCACTCGTACGTCAGCCGTGCGGTGCTCAGGCGTCCTTGGACTCGCCCTCGGCGTCGGCCGACTCCTTCTTCAGGTCGGCGACGGCCTCGTCACCGGCGGCGTCCTTGGCGGAGCGCTTGGTCGCGGCCTCGGCCTCGCCGACCGCGGCCTGCTGCACGGTCAGCGGCTCCACCAGCTCGATGACCGCCATCGGGGCGTTGTCGCCGCGACGGGGGCCGATCTTGGTGATGCGGGTGTAGCCACCGGGACGGTTCTCGTACCGGGGACCGATCTCGGTGAAGAGCGTGTGGACGACGCTCTTGTCCAGGATGGTGCGCATGACCTGGCGACGGTTGTGCAGGTCGCCCTTCTTCGCCTTGGTGATCAGACGCTCGGCGACCGGACGCAGGCGGCGGGCCTTCGCCTCGGTCGTCGTGATGCGGCCGTGCTCGAACAGCGCGGTCGCCAGGTTGCCCAGCATCGCCTTCTGGTGCGCGGCGCTGCCGCCCAGACGGGGACCCTTGGAGGGCTGCGGCATGGTGTCTCTCCTTCGTTGTCACTGCACCGGCCGTGTCAGGCACCGGAGGCAGTCCCGGCCGTTCGAGGTACCGGGGAGGGGTTCACGGGGGCTCCGGGCGGAGCCCCCGTCGGTCGGCAGTCGCTCAGTACTGCTCGGTCTCGACGAACCCGGCGTCCGCGTCGTCGTCGGCGCCGAAGGCGTCGGCGGCGGCGGTCGGGTCGAATCCGGGCGGGCTGTCCTTGAGGGCCAGGCCCATCCCGGCCAGCTTCGCCTTGACCTCGTCGATGGACTTCGCACCGAAGTTGCGGATGTCCAGCAGGTCGGCCTCGGAGCGGGCCACCAGCTCGCCCACCGAGTGGATGCCCTCGCGCTTGAGGCAGTTGTAGGAGCGGACCGTCAGCTCCAGCTCCTCGATCGGCAGCGCCAGGTCGGCCGCGAGCGCGGCGTCCGTCGGCGACGGGCCCATGTCGATGCCCTCGGCGTCGACGTTCAGCTCGCGGGCCAGGCCGAACAGCTCGACCAGCGTCTTGCCCGCGGACGCCATGGCGTCGCGGGGCCGCATGGCCTGCTTGGTCTCGACGTCGACGATCAGCTTGTCGAAGTCGGTGCGCTGCTCGACTCGGGTCGCCTCGACCTTGTAGGTGACCTTGAGGACGGGCGAGTAGATGGAGTCGACCGGGATCCGGCCGATCTCCTGGCCCACCTGCTTGTTCTGCACGGCGGAGACGTAGCCGCGGCCGCGCTCGACGGTCAGCTCCATCTCCAGCTTGCCCTTGCCGTTCAGCGTGGCGAGGACGAGGTCCGGGTTGTGCACCTCGACACCGGCCGGCGGCGCGATGTCCGCGGCGGTGACCAGGCCCGGGCCCTGCTTGCGCAGGTACATCACGACCGGCTCGTCGTGCTCGGAGGAGACGACGAGGGACTTGATGTTGAGGATGAGGTCGGTGACGTCCTCCTTGACGCCCGGCACGGTGGAGAACTCGTGCAGGACACCGTCGATCCGGATGCTGGTCACAGCAGCACCGGGGATCGAGGAGAGGAGCGTACGACGCAGGGAGTTACCGAGGGTGTAGCCGAAGCCCGGCTCCAGCGGCTCGATCACGAACCGGGAGCGGAACTCGTCGACGACCTCTTCGGTCAGGGAAGGGCGCTGAGCGATCAGCATGAGATGTTTTCCTCCAGTTTTCGGCAACCGCTATTTGATGCCGGTACTGCAAGGGTACGGGCGGCCCGGCCGAAACCGGCCGGAACCGCCCCGCACCCGGGTGAGCGGGCCCGGAGGACCCGGGCCCGCCCGACGATCAGCCGTCTCGGCTACTTCGAGTACAGCTCGACGATGAGCTGCTCCTGCACCTGGGTGTCGATCACCTGGCGCTCGGGCATCGAGTGGACGAGGATCCGCATCTTCGCCGGAATGGACTCCAGCCACGCGGGAACGGTCTTCTCGCCGGCCTCCGCAGCCGCCACCTGGAAGGGGGTCAGGTTACGGGAGGACGGACGGACCTCGACGATGTCGTTGACGGAGACCCGCGCCGAGGGGATGTCGGTCTTGCGACCGTTCAGCGCGATGTGGCCGTGCTTGACGAGCTGGCGTGCGTGGTCGCGGGACTTGGCGAAGCCGGCCCGGTACACGACGTTGTCCAGACGGGTCTCAAGAATCCGCAGCAGGTTCTCACCCGTCTTGCCCTGCTGTCGGTTGGCCTCGTTGAAGTACCCGCGGAACTGCTTCTCCAGCACGCCGTAGATACGGGCGGCCTTCTGCTTCTCGCGCTTCTGCAGCAGGTACTCGGAGTCCTTGGTGCGCCCGCGCCCGTGCTCACCCGGGGGGTAAGGACGGATCTCGATCGGGCACTTCGCGCTCTCGCACTTAGCTCCCTTGAGGAAGAGCTTCTGCTTCTCCCGACGGCAACGCTTGCAGTCGGCCCCGGTGTAACGCGCCATGTGTGGTGATCTCCTACTTCAGTTCTCAGACCCGGCGACGCTTCGGCGGGCGGCAGCCGTTGTGCGGGGTGGGGGTGACGTCCTGGATGGAGCCGACCTCGAGGCCGGTGGCCTGGAGGGAGCGGATCGCGGTCTCACGGCCGGAGCCGGGACCCTTGACGAAGACGTCGACCTTCCGCATGCCGTGCTCCTGCGCGCGGCGCGCCGCGTTCTCGGCGGCCATCTGCGCGGCGAACGGCGTCGACTTGCGCGAGCCCTTGAAGCCGACGTGGCCGGCGGAAGCCCAGGAGATCACGTTGCCGGTCGGGTCGGTGATCGAAACGATGGTGTTGTTGAACGTGCTCTTGATGTGAGCGTGCCCGTGGGCAACGTTCTTCTTCTCCTTGCGGCGCACCTTCTTGGCGCCGGCCGTACGGCCCTTCGGAGGCATATAGAGATAACTCCCGTGAGGTGGTCGGTCCTACTACGCGGACCGCTTGCAGCGTGTCCGGTGCGGACTACTTCTTGCCCGGCTTCTTCTTGCCGGCGATGGCGCGACGCGGGCCCTTACGGGTGCGGGCGTTGGTCTTGGTGCGCTGGCCGTGGACCGGGAGACCGCGCCGGTGGCGCAGACCCTCGTAGCAGCCGATCTCCACCTTGCGGCGGATGTCGGCCTGGATCTCACGGCGGAGGTCACCCTCGACCTGGAGGTTGTTGTCCACGTACTCGCGGAGCTTGACCATCTGCTCCTCGTCCAGGTCCCGGACGCGGGTGTCCGGGCTGACCCCGGTCTCGCGCAGGGTCTGCTGGGCAAGGGTGCGGCCGATGCCGAAGACGTAGGTGAGGGCGACCTCGACGCGCTTCTCGCGCGGGAGGTCGACGCCAGCGAGGCGTGCCATGGATGTGGCTCCTGATGATTTCGTCGGAGGTCTGAAGCAGTCCCGTTCCCGTCCTTCGGAGGACAGGTCCCCGGCCTCCGACCGGGGGTGTCGACACCGCGTACGGCGCCGGGTCCTGCTTATGCAACTGTTGCTCGCGTCGCGCGAAGGAACTGCGAAAGGCAGGTCGTCTAGTCAGCCCTGGCGCTGCTTGTGGCGCAGGTTGTCGCAAATGACCATGACCCGCCCGTGCCGGCGGATCACCTTGCACTTGTCGCAGATCTTCTTGACGCTCGGCTTGACCTTCATGGTGTGAGGTTCTCCGGGTCTGGCCTTCTCCCCACGGGAGCGGGGAAGCCGGCACGATCTGTCGATCTACTTGTAGCGGTAGACGATCCGTCCGCGCGTCAGGTCGTAGGGAGACAGCTCCACCACGACCCGGTCGTCGGGAAGGATACGGATGTAGTGCATCCGCATCTTGCCGCTGATGTGCGCGAGGACCTGGTGCCCGTTCTGGAGCTCAACCTTGAACATCGCGTTCGGGAGAGACTCGACGACGGTGCCCTCGATCTCGATGGCCCCTTGTTTTTTGGCCATGCTTGAGCGCTTCACCTTCCGGGATCGGCTACCTGGGAGGCCCTGGCTCTCCGAGTGGCAAACGGGTACACCTGGGCCGACGAGCCAGTCTACGACACTGCTCCCGAATAGACGAATCGGGGAGTCTCCCCGCGGCGCGCGCAGCTTAATCCACCGAGCTGCGATCCGAGGCGATCGCCCGGCGCCGACGGCGGCCGGACGCTCAGCCCAGCGGGTCCGGTGCGGCCTCGATACCGAGCTCGGCCAGCTTGGCCCTACCGCCGTCCGGGGCCGTCAGCACCAACGGCCCCTGCTCGGTGAGGGCGATCGAGTGCTCCCAGTGGGAGGACCAGGTGCCGTCGTTCGTCTTGACCGTCCAGTCGTCCGACAGCACATGCGTACGAGGTGTGCCCAGGCTCACCATCGGCTCGATGGCCAGGCACATCCCCGGCACCAGCTTCGGCCCCCGGCCGCGCCGCCGCTCGACGTAGTTCAGCAGGTGCGGGTCCATGTGCATCTGCGAGCCGATGCCGTGGCCGCCGTAGTCCTCGATGATCCCGTACTTGCCGCCCGCCGGGCGCGGCTGCCGCCGGATGTAGCTCTCGATCGCCTTGGAGATGTCGACCAGCCGGTTGCCCTTGCGCATCGCGGCGATCCCCGCCCACATCGACTCCTCCGTCACCCGGCTGAGCTCACGCAGCTCCGCCGAGTGGCCGTCGCCGACGAAGACGGTCAGCGCGGCATCCCCGTGCCAGCCGTCGATGATCGCCCCCGCGTCGATGGACAGCAGGTCACCGGCCTTGAGGACGGTCTCCTTGCTGGGGATGCCGTGCACCACGACCTCGTTCACCGAGGTGCAGATGTTCCCGGGGAAGCCGCCGTACCCGAGGAAGTTCGGCTTCGCGCCGTGGTCGGCCAGCACCTTCGCCGCGACCTCGTCCAGGTCCTTGGTGGTCGCGCCCGGCACCGCGGCCTCGGCGCACGCCCGGTGCATGGCCGCGACGACCAGCCCCGCCTCGCGCATCTTCGCGATCTGCTCCGGGGTCTTGATCTCGACCATGCCGACGTCCGCCTTCCCTGGCCGACGGCTCCCGCCGCCGACTGCTCCCTGTACGAAAACTGCCCCCCCCCAAGTCTGCCAGCCCCGGTCCCGAGCCGGGAACGCCGTCCCCGGCCGCCGGCCGCGGGAGACGCGGCCGCCGGTGCAGGTCCCGGGAGCCGGGGGAAACAGCCGACGGGGCCGGACCCCTGGTCCGACCCCGTCGCAACGGCCGATGCCGGGCGCGGCACGCGCGCCCCGGGTTCCCGGGCGCCGCTCTCGCGCGCCCGGCCCCTGCTACTCCGCGGAGATCGCCCGCATCGCGCGCTCCGTCACCTCGCTGACCGCGCCCAGCGCGGAGATCGTGGTCACGAGCCCCTGCGCCTTGTAGTGGTCGATGATCGGCTCGGTCTCGCTGTGGTAGACCTCGAGCCGCTTGCGCACGGTCTCCTCGCGGTCGTCCTCACGCTGGTAGAGCTCGCCGCCGCAGGCGTCGCAGACGCCCTCGGTCTTGGCGGGGCTGTACTCGACGTGGAAGACGTGGCTGCTGTCGTTGCGGCAGATCCGCCGACCGGCGATCCGCTTGACGACCTCGTCCTCGGGGACCTCCAGGTCGAGCACCGCGTCCAGCTTCAGACCGGTCTCGTCCAGGTAGCCGTCCAGTGCCTGGGCCTGGGCGATGTTCCGCGGGAACCCGTCGAGCAGAAAGCCGCCCGCCGCGTCCGCCTCCTCCATGCGTCCCTTGGCCATCCCGATGGTGACCTCGTCGGGGACCAGCTGGCCGGCCCGCATGTACTCCTGCGCTTTCTGCCCGAGCGGAGTGCCCTGGCTGATGTTGGCGCGGAAGAGGTCGCCGGTGGCGATGTGCGGGATCGCGAGGTTCTTGGCGAGGAACGCGGCCTGCGTCCCCTTGCCTGCACCAGGCGGCCCGACCAGGACGATACGCATCAGCGGAGGAACCCTTCGTAATGGCGCTGCTGAAGCTGGCTCTCGATCTGCTTCACGGTCTCGAGACCGACGCCCACGATGATCAGGATGCTCGTTCCGCCGAACGGGAAGTTCTGGTTGGCGTTGAACATGATCAGCGCGACGGTCGGCACCAGTGCGATCAGACCCAGGTACAGAGAGCCGGGCCACGTGATCCGGTTCAGCACGTAGCTCAGGTACTCCGCGGTGGGACGACCAGCCCGGATACCCGGGATGAAGCCACCATACTTCTTCATGTTGTCGGCAACTTCTTCGGGGTTGAAGGAGATGGCGACGTAGAAGAACGCGAAGAAGACGATCAGCAGGAAGTAGGTCGCGATGTAAAGCGGGTGGTCACCCTTTACGAAGTGCGCCTGGATCCACTGCGCCCAGCCCGCCTGGGATCCGCTGAACTGCACGATCAGCGCGGGAATGTAGAGCAGCGACGAGCCGAAGATGACGGGAATCACACCGGCCTGGTTGACCTTCAGCGGAATGTATGTCGAGGTGCCGCCGTAACTCCGCCGGCCGATCATGCGCTTCGCGTACTGCACCGGAATACGGCGCTGGGCCTGTTCGACGAAGACCACCAGGCCGACCATGGCCAGGCCGCAGAGGATGACCGCGCCGAACTCGATCCAGCCGTCGGCCAGCTTGCCCTGCTTCTTGATGGCCCACAGCGCGCCGGGGAAGCCGGCCGCGATGGAGACGAACATCAGGATCGACATGCCGTTGCCGATCCCGCGGTCGGTGATCAGCTCGCCCAGCCACATGATCAGACCGGTACCGGCGGTCATCGTGATCACCATCACGATGGTGCTGAAGATCGACTGGTCGGGGATGATCTGGCTGGCGACACTGCAGCTCTGGAAGAGGCTGCCGCTGCGCGCGGTGGCGACCAGACCGGTGGCCTGGAGGATGGCGAGCGCGACGGTCAGATAACGGGTGTACTGCGTGATCTTCGCCTGTCCGGCCTGCCCCTCCTTCTTCAGGGCCTCCAGCCGGGGGATGACCACCACCAGCAGCTGCAGGATGATGCTCGCCGTGATGTACGGCATGATCCCGAGCGCGAAGATGGTGATCTGCAGCAGCGCGCCACCGCTGAACATGTTGACCAGGCCGAAGAGGCCCTGCGCGCCCTTGGCCTCGTCCATACAGGCTTGGACGTTCTCGTAGCTGACGCCCGGCACGGGAACGTGCGCTCCGATTCGGAAGAGCACCATGATGCCGAGCGTGAAGAGCAGCTTCTTGCGCAGGTCGGGCGTCTGGAACGCCCGGGCGAACGCGGTGAGCACGGTGCCTCCTGCGCCCCCCGCGATCTACTGGCGCGAGAGGTGACGGTCTTGAGGATCGACAGTTATCAACGTGGTGCCACCTTACCGGCCGGTGCACCACCGAGAAACGACCAGCTACGCAAACAACCAGCCGGGGATGTCCCGTTGGGACATCCCCGGCCTGTCGTTCACCTGGTCAACGAACTCAGAGGAGTTCGGTGACGGTGCCGCCGGCGGCGGTGATCTTCTCCTTGGCGGAGCCGGAGACCTTGTCGACGGTCACCGTCAGCGCCACCGAGAGGTCGCCGTCACCGAGCACCTTGACCAGCTCGTTCTTCCGCACAGCACCCTTGGCGACCAGGTCGGCCACCGTGACCTCGCCACCCTGCGGGTAGAGCGCGGCCAGCTTCTCCAGGTTCACCACCTGGAACTGCTTGTGGGCGGGGTTGTTGAAGCCCTTGAGCTTGGGCAGCCGCATGACCAGCGGCATCTGCCCACCCTCGAAGCGCTCCGGAACCTGGTACCGGGCCTTGGTGCCCTTGGTGCCACGGCCCGCGGTCTTGCCCTTGGACGCCTCACCACGACCCACGCGGGTCTTGGCGGTCTTGGCGCCCGGGGCGGGACGGAGGTTGTGCACCTTCAGCGGGTTCTCGGAGTCAGCCATCTCAGTCGACCTCCTCGACCGTCACGAGGTGGCGCACGGTGTGCACCTGACCGCGAACGACGTCGCTGGCCTCGCGGACGGCCACATCGTTGACGCGCTTGAGACCCAGGGTCCGCAGCGTGTCACGGTGGTTCTGCTTGGTCCCGATGACGGAACGCGTCTGCGTGATCTTCAGGCGAGCCATTACGCGCTCACCCCTGCACGCGCCCGCAGCAGAGCGGCGGGTGCCACGTCCTCCAGCGGCAGGCCGCGACGGGCCGCGATCTCCTCCGGGCGCTGCAGCCCGCGGAGCGCACCCACCGTGGCGTGCACGATGTTGATCGGGTTCGACGAGCCGAGCGACTTGCTGAGCACGTCGTGGATGCCCGCGCACTCCAGCACGGCACGCACCGGGCCACCGGCGATCACACCGGTACCGGGCGAGGCCGGCTTGAGCAGCACGACACCCGCGGACTCCTCACCCTGGATCGGGTGCGGAATGGTGCCCTGGATGCGGGGGACCTTGAAGAAGTGCTTCTTGGCCTCCTCCACACCCTTGGCGATGGCGGCCGGCACCTCCTTGGCCTTGCCGTATCCGACACCCACGGTGCCGTCACCGTCGCCCACCACGACCAGCGCGGTGAAGCTGAAGCGACGACCACCCTTCACAACCTTGGCGACACGGTTGATCGCGACAACGCGCTCAACGTACGCAGTCTTCTCGGCGGCGGCGCCGCCGTCCCGGCCCTTACGGTCCCGCCGGTCGCCGCCACCGGCGCCGCCACCGCGGCGCTGGGGTCCAGCCATTGGAATTACCTCTCTCGATTAACGTCCGCTTGCAGGACCGTGCTCAGAACTTGAGCCCGGCCTCGCGGGCGGCGTCGGCCAGAGCGGCAATCCGCCCTGCGTACTTGTTGCCACCGCGGTCGAACACGACAGCCTCGACACCCGCGGCCTTCGCACGCTCGGCGACCAGGGCGCCGACCTGCTGGGCCTGGGCGCTCTTGTCGCCCTCGCCACCGCGGACCGAACCGTCCAGGTGCGACGCCGAGGCCAGCGTGTGGCCCGCGAGGTCGTCGATCACCTGCGCGGTGATCCCGCGGTTGGTGCGGGTCACCACCAGACGGGGGCGCTCGGGCGTGCCCGAGACCTTCTTCCGGATGCGGATGTGCCGGCGCTTGGCAGCGGAGCGCTTGTAGGCGTCGCCCTTGGCGATCTTCACGCCGTATGCCATGGCTTACTTACCAGCCTTTCCGACCTTGCGGCGGATGACCTCGCCCGCGTACTTCACGCCCTTGGCCTTGTAGGGGTCGGGCTTGCGCAGCTTGCGGATCTTCGCGGAGACCTCACCGACCCGCTGCTTGTCGATGCCCTCGACCGTGAACTTGGTCGGGGACTCGACCTTGAAGGAGATCCCCTCGGGGGCCTCCACCAGGATCGGGTGGCTGTAGCCCAGCGAGAACTCCAGGTCGGAGCCCTTGGCCTGGACCCGGTAGCCGACACCGCTGATCTCGAGGTTCTTGCTGAACCCGTTGGTCACGCCAGTGATCATGTTCGCCACCAGCGTGCGGGACAGGCCATGCAGGGCCCTGTTCCGGCTCTCGTCGTTCGGACGGGTGACGACGAGCGCGCCGTCCTCGCCCTTGGCGATCTCGATGGGCGCGGCAACGGTGTGCGAGAGAGAGCCCTTCGGGCCCTTCACCGCGACCGTCTGGCCATCGATGGTGACGTCCACACCGGCGGGAACCTGGATGGGGAGCTTGCCGATACGCGACATTGCTTTACCTCCGTTCCCTTCCGTTACCAGACGTAGGCGAGGACTTCCCCACCCACGCCCTTCTTCTGAGCCTGCTTGTCGGTCAGCAGACCGTGCGACGTGGAGATGATCGCCACGCCCAGGCCGCCGAGCACCTTCGGCAGGTTGGTGGACTTTGCGTAGACCCGCAGACCCGGCTTGGAGATCCGCTTGATGCCGGCGATCGAGCGCTCGCGGTTCGGGCCGAACTTCAGCTCGAGAACGAGGTTCTTGCCGACCTTGGCGTCCTCGGTCTTCCATCCGGTGATGTAACCCTCCTGCTGGAGGATCTCCGCGATGTGCGACTTGATCTTGCTGTGCGGCATCTCGACGGCGTCGTGGTACGCCGAGTTCGCGTTCCGCAGACGAGTCAGCATGTCTGCGATGGGATCGGTCATGGTCATGTGATGGCCTTCGGCCTCTCTCGCCGGGGTTTCCCTGTCTGCGTCGTCCCTCTCCCCGTCCGCCGGCCTTGCGGCCGACGACGGGACGGGTGCGTCGCGGGGGACCTACGGCGTAGTAAGCGACTTTTCAGCTTACCGAGAGTCCTGGCCCGCCCGTCGTCCGATCGCCGCCCCTGTGGGGCGCCTTTCGGGCGACAGAATGAGCGGGATTACCAGGAGCTCTTGGTCACGCCCGGCAGCTCGCCACGGTGCGCCATCTGGCGGAGGCACACGCGGCACAGGCCGAACTTGCGGTAGACGGAGTGCGGACGGCCGCAACGCTGGCAGCGCGTGTAGGCACGCACCGCGAACTTGGGCTTGCGGCCGGCCTTGGAGATCAGGGCCTTCTTCGCCATGGTCAGTTCTCCTTGAACGGGAAGCCGAGGTGACGAAGCAGGGCGCGGCCCTCATCGTCGGTGGTCGCCGTGGTGACCACGGTGATGTCCATGCCCCGGACCCGGTCGATCTTGTCCTGGTCGATCTCGTGGAACATGACCTGCTCCGTGAGACCGAAGGTGTAGTTGCCCCTGCCGTCGAACTGCTTGGGCGACAGACCGCGGAAGTCGCGGATGCGCGGCAGCGCGAGGGACAGCAGGCGGTCCAGGAACTCCCACATCCGGTCGCCGCGCAGCGTCACGTGGGCGCCGATCGGCTGGCCCTCACGCAGCTTGAACTGCGCGATGGACTTGCGGGCCTTGGTGACGGCGGGCTTCTGGCCGGTGATCGTGGCAAGGTCCTTGATGGCACCCTCGATCAGCTTGGAGTCGCGGGCGGCGTCGCCCACACCCATGTTGACCACGATCTTGGTCAGCCCGGGGATCCGCATGACGTTGTCGTAGGCGAACTCGTCCTGCAGCTTGCCCTGGATCTCGGCGCGGTAGCGCTGCTTGAGGCGGGGGGCCTCAGAGGTGGTGGCAGTCATCAGATGTCCTCACCGGTCCGCTTGGCAACGCGGATCTTGTTGCCTTCGTCGTCGAAGCGGTACCCGACGCGGGTCACGACCTTCTTGCCGTCCGCTTCCACGATCAGCTGAACGTTGCTGACGTGGATCGGGGCCTCGGTCGTCACGATGCCGCCGGTCTTCGAACCGCGGGCCGTCTGACCGGCCTTGGTGTGCTTCTTGACCCGGTTGACACCCTCGACCAGGACGCGGTCCTCGCGGGGGTAGGCCACGATGACCTTGCCCTGCTTGCCCTTGTCCTTGCCGGTGATGACCTGAACCAGGTCGCCCTTCTTGATCCTCATGGTCACAGCACCTCCGGCGCGAGCGAGATGATCTTCATGAACTTCTTCTCGCGCAGCTCACGACCGACCGGGCCGAAGATGCGGGTACCGCGAGGGTCGCCGTCGTTCTTGAGAATGACGGCGGCGTTCTCGTCGAACCGGATGTACGAGCCGTCGGGGCGGCGGCGCTCCTTGACGGTGCGCACGATGACAGCCTTGACGATGTCGCCCTTCTTCACGTTCCCGCCCGGGATCGCGTCCTTGACGGTAGCGACGACGACGTCACCGATGCCCGCGTAGCGCCGACCCGAGCCGCCGAGCACACGGATGGTGAGAATCTCCTTCGCACCCGTGTTGTCGGCGACGCGAAGCCGGGACTCCTGCTGGATCACGTCTATCTCCTGTATGTCTGCCGGTTCCCGGCAGGGATCTCGCGATCCCTGCCGAGCCTGGCGGAACGAACCTGCGGGGATACCCCCTCAGGCAGCTTCTCCGGGACTCCCCAGAAGGGAGGTCCTACTTGGCCTTCTCGAGGATCTCGACGATGCGCCAGCGCTTGGTGGCGGACAGCGGCCGGGTCTCCATCAGGAGGACACGGTCGCCGACACCGGCAGCGTTCTGCTCGTCGTGCGCCTTGAGCTTGTTGGTACGGCGGATGACCTTGCCGTACAGGGCGTGCGTGACGCGGTCCTCGACGGCGACGACGACGGTCTTGTCCATCTTGTCGCTGACGACAAGACCCTGCCGGGTCTTGCGGAAGCCGCGCTCCTGCTGTGTCTCAGTCACATTCGTCTCGCTCATCAGGCGCTCTCCACCGTCTCGATGCCCAGCTCGCGCTCACGCATCAGGGTGTAGATCCGGGCGATGTCCTTGCGGACGGCCTTGAGCCGGCCGTGGTTCTCGAGCTGCCCGGTCGCCGCCTGGAAGCGGAGGTTGAACAGCTCTTCCTTGGCTTCGCGGAGCTTGGAGACAAGCTCCTCGTCGCCCAGCTCGCGCAGCTCGGACGCCTTGGTTCCGGCCGCCATCACGCGTCACCTGCCTCGCGCCGCACGATGCGGCACTTCATCGGAAGCTTGTGAGCAGCGCGGGTGAGCGCCTCACGAGCAATCTTCTCGTTCGGGTAGGACAGCTCGAACATCACGCGCCCCGGCTTGACGTTCGCGATCCACCACTCGGGCGAACCCTTACCGGAACCCATGCGGGTCTCGGCGGGCTTCTTGGTCAGCGGGCGGTCGGGGTAGATGTTGATCCACACCTTGCCGCCACGCTTGATGTGACGAGTCATGGAGATACGAGCGGCCTCGATCTGCCGGTTCGTCACGTAGGCACCGGTCACAGCCTGGATGCCGTACTCACCGAACGCGACCTCGGTACCGCCCTTGGCCATACCCGTGCGCTTCGGGTGGTGCTGCTTGCGGTGCTTGACCCTGCGCGGGATCAGCATGGGTCAGCTCTCCTTTCCTGAAGCGCTCGGCTCGGCAGCGGCACCGGCCGGCGCGGACTCCGTCTTGGGAGCCTCGGCCGAACCCTGGCCCTGCGGCTTGCGACCGCGACGCTCGCCGCCCCGACCACGGGGACGGTCGTTGCCACCGCCGCGCGACGGGCGATTGCCCGCGCGGGCCGCGGCGTTCTCGGCGCGCACCTCGGAGATGTTCTTGACATCGCCCTTGTAGATCCACACCTTCACACCGATGCGGCCGAAGGTCGTACGGGCCTCGAAGAAGCCGTAGTCGACGTTGGCGCGCAGCGTGTGCAGCGGGACCCGGCCCTCGCGGTAGAACTCCGAGCGCGACATCTCGGCACCGCCGAGACGGCCGCCGCACTGGATCTTGATGCCCTTGGCACCGGCCTTCATCGCCGTCTGCATGCTCTTGCGCATGGCGCGGCGGAAGGAGACCCGGGAGGAGAGCTGCTCGGCGACCGCCTGGGCGACGAGCTGCGCGTCCGTCTCGGGGTTCTTCACCTCGAGGATGTTGAACTGGATCTGCTTGCCGGTGAGCTTCTCCAGGTTGCCGCGCAGCCGGTCCGCCTCGGCGCCGCGGCGGCCGATGACGATGCCCGGACGGGCGGTGTGGACGTCGACGCGGACGCGGTCACGCGTGCGCTCGATCTCCACCTTGGAGATGCCCGCCCGCTCCATGCCCTGAGTGAGCATGCGGCGGATCGAGACGTCTTCCTTGACGTAGTCCTTGTAGAGCTTGTCGGCATACCAACGCGACTTGAAGTCGGTGGTGACGCCGAGCCGGAACCCGTGCGGGTTTACCTTCTGGCCCATTACCGGGTTCCTTCCTTGCTGCTCACGACCACGGTGATGTGGCTCGTCCGCTTACGGATCCGGTAGGCGCGGCCCTGGGCGCGCGGCCGGAACCGCTTCAGGGTCGGGCCCTCGTCGACGTACGCCTCGGAGATGTAGAGGCTGTCGGCGTCGGTGTGGTCGTAGTTGTGCGCGGCGTTGGCGATGGCGCTGTCGAGCACCTTGCCGACCGGCACGCTCGCGGCCTGCGGGGCGAAACGCAGGACCGCCTGAGCCTCCGTGGCGTCCATGCCACGAACAAGGTCCACCACCCGGCGGGCCTTCATGGGCGTGACGCGCACATAGCGCGCTGAGGCCCTGGCTTCCATGGTTGTCCCTTCGGTGTCAGTCATAGTCTTCGCACCCAGCCGTTCAGCGACGACGCGACTTGCGGTCGTCCTTCACGTGGCCGCGGAAGGTGCGGGTCGGCGCGAACTCGCCGAGCTTGTGGCCGACCATCGACTCGGTGACGAACACCGGGACGTGCTTGCGGCCGTCGTGCACCGCGATCGTGTGGCCCAGCATGGCCGGGACGATCATCGAGCGGCGAGACCAGGTCTTGATGACGTTCTTGGTGCCCGCGTCGTTCTGGCCGTCCACCTTCTTGGCGAGGTGGTCGTCGACGAAGGGCCCCTTCTTGAGACTGCGCGGCATCTAAACCCGCCTCCTAGCGCTTCTTGTTCGTCTTGCGGCGGCGGACGATGTACTTGTTGCTGGCCTTCTTCGGCGAGCGCGTACGCCCCTCCTTCTGACCCCACGGCGAAACCGGGTGGCGGCCACCGGAGGTACGACCCTCACCACCACCGTGCGGGTGGTCGATCGGGTTCATGACCACACCGCGGACGGTCGGGCGGACGCCCTTCCAGCGCATGCGGCCGGCCTTGCCCCAGTTGATGTTCGACTGCTCGGCGTTGCCGACCTCGCCGACGGTGGCGCGGCAGCGGACGTCGACCAGCCGGATCTCACCGGACGGCATACGCAGGTGGGCCATCCGGCCCTCCTTCGCCAGCAGCTGCACCGAGGCACCGGCCGAGCGGGCGAACTTGGCGCCGCCGCCCGGCTGCAGCTCGATCGCGTGGATCGTCGTACCCACGGGGATGAAGCGCAGCGGCAGGTTGTTGCCCGGCTTGATGTCGGCGCCCTGGCCGTTCTCGATGCGGTCGCCCTGCTGGATGCCGCGCGGGGCGAGGATGTAGCGCTTCTCGCCGTCCGCGTAGTGCAGCAGCGCGATACGCGCGGTGCGGTTCGGGTCGTACTCGATGTGCGCGACCTTCGCCGGCACGCCGTCCTTGTCGTGCCGACGGAAGTCGATCACGCGGTAGGCGCGCTTGTGGCCACCACCCTGGTGGCGCGCAGTCACACGACCGGCGTTGTTACGGCCGCCCTTGCTGTGCAGCGGGCGGACCAGCGACTTCTCCGGCGTGGACCGCGTGATCTCGACGAAGTCGGCGACGGATGAGCCGCGACGGCCCGGAGTCGTCGGCTTGTACTTGCGGATACCCATTTCTCAGTCCTCGGAAGATTCCGGACTTCTGAACGACCTGGCCCCCGTCAGGAGGCCGGGCCGCCGAAGATGTCGATTCGGTCGCCCTCGACAAGGGTCACGATGGCGCGCTTGGTGTCCGCGCGCTTGCCGTAACCGGTGCGGGTGCGCTTGCGCTTGCCCTGGCGGTTGATCGTGTTGACCCCGGCGACCTTGACCGAGAAGACCTCTTCGACGGCCTGCTTGATCTGGGTCTTGTTCGCACGCGGGTCGACGATGAACGTGTACTTGTTCTCGTCCAGCAGCGCGTAGCTCTTCTCCGAGACGACCGGCTTGATCAGCAGGTCGCGCGGGTCGGAGAAGACCTTGCTCGGGTCGGCCGGCGCGATCGGGCCCGGACCGTCGGCGGCCCGGCGGGCGGCCTTGGCGACGCGGGCGGCCTTCGCGGCCTTCGCTGCCTTGGAGGCAATGCTCGGGTGTCGCGTAGCCATCAGGCGTCGCTCCCTTCGGTGTGGGCCTGCGGGCCAGCAACGAAGGACTCGAGCGCGGCCTGGGTGAAGACCACGTCGTCCGAGACGAGCACGTCGTAGGTGTTGAGCTGGCCCGGCTCCAGGATGTGTACCTGGGGCAGGTTGCGGGCGGACAGCCAGGCGGCCTCGTCGGAGCGCTCGGCGACCAGCAGCAGGTTCTTCCGCTCGCTGATCCGGCCGAACAGGTTCTTCGCGGCCTTGGTCGAGATCTCGCCCTCGACCACGCCGGAGACGGCGTGGACGCGGCCGTGGCGGGCCCGGTCGGAGAGGGCGCCACGCAGCGCGGCGGCCTTCATCTTCTTCGGGGTCCGCTGCGAGTAGTCGCGCGGCACCGGGCCGTGTACGACGCCACCGCCGGCGAACTGCGGCGCGCGGGTCGAGCCCTGGCGGGCGCGGCCGGTGCCCTTCTGGCGGTACGGCTTCTTGCCGCCGCCGCGGACCTCGCCGCGAGTCTTGGTCTTGTGCGTGCCCTGGCGGGCCGCTGCCAGCTGGGCGACGACGACCTGGTGGATCAGCGGAACGCTGACCTGCACGTCGAAGATCTCCGCGGGGAGCTCGACGGTCCCGGTCTTGTCGCCGGCCGGCGAAAGGATGTCAATGGTGCTCATCGGTTCCTCAAGCCCCCTTGGCCGCGGTACGGACCAGGACGAGGCCGCCGTTCGGACCGGGGACTGCGCCCTTGATGAGCAGCAGACCCTTCTCCGCGTCAACGGCGTGGACGGTCAGGTTCTGGGTGGTGACCCGCTCGTTGCCCATCCGGCCGGCCATGCGGGTGCCCTTGAAGACACGGCCCGGGGTGGCGCAGCCACCGATGGCGCCCGGCTTGCGGTGGATGCGGTGCGCACCGTGGGACGCCTTGCCGCCGCGGAAGCCGTGGCGCTTCATGCCGCCGGCGAAGCCCTTGCCCTTGGAGTTTCCGGTGACGTCGACCTTGATGCCGGCCTCGAAGGTGTCCGCGGTCAGCTCCTGGCCGAGCGTGTACTCGGACGCGTCGGAGGTGCGGAGTTCCACCAGGTGGCGGCGGGGGGTGACGTCGGCCTTGGCGAAGTGGCCCTTGAGGGGCTTGTTCACCTTGCGCGGGTCGATCTCGCCGAAGGCGATCTGGACGGCCTCGTAGCCGTCCCTGTCTGCGGTGCGGACCTGGGTCACGACGTTCGGACCGGCCTTGACGACGGTCACGGGGACAACGCGGTTGTTGTCGTCCCAGACCTGGGTCATGCCGAGCTTCTCGCCCAGGACGCCCTTGATCTGCTTAGCCATCTCTACGACACCCCTCAGAGCTTGATCTCGATGTCGACGCCGGCCGGGAGGTCCAGGCGCATCAGCGAGTCAACGGTCTTGGGAGTCGGGTCGAGGATGTCGATCAGACGCTTGTGGGTACGCATCTCGAAGTGCTCGCGCGCATCCTTGTACTTGTGCGGCGACTTGATGACGCAGTACACGTTCTTCTCTGTGGGCAGCGGCACCGGGCCGGCGACCGACGCGCCAGTACGCGTCACCGTCTCGACGATCTTCTTCGCCGAGTTGTCGATGACCTCGTGGTCGTAGGCCTTGAGCCTGATGCGGATCTTCTGTCCCGCCATGGCTACTTCGTAGTCCTGTCTCTCGTAACGCTCCGGAACCCGTGGGCTCCCACCCTCACTCGACCCACGCGGTCGGGCGTGTCGGCTTCCTTCTCGCAGTTCTCCGCAGCAGTACTCCGCCGAGGTTCCGCGGACGCATACGCAATCCGTCCGCGATCCACATGAGGAAGGAGCCGGGGGAGGAATCCCACCGGGTGCCTGGCTGGAAGCCCCTCCTACGCTTCCCGGAAGATTCCCGTACTTCCGCCCCTGACGAGGGGCGACGAATACCTGGGACTCGCTTCCGGTCCTCCCGGCGGGAGGCGCGCAGCATCGGCACTCAACCGAGCAACCTGGACAGTGTGCCACAGAGGCCAGAGCGGTAGCCAATCGGGCCACTAGCACATCAGGCCCCGGACTGCGGAATGAGGGGCAGCTCACACGTGGTGTGCCGCACATCGGTGGGTGCCGGGGCGTCCGGAGATCCGGAACGCCTTGTCGATCGTACCGGCTGCCCCGCGTACGCCCCAGCGCTTCACAACCTGCCCGCGCCTCGGGGCGCACTCTCGAACCGGTCGGCGCTTCGGTGCACCCACCCTCTTCCGGGGTGGCCCGCTCCCTCATGGGCAGTCCGCACTCCCGCGAACCCCTGACAGCGCGACTACCTGCAAGTAGGGTCACGCGGGCCGGGAGACCCGTCCGCGGCCGGCCCGCACCACCGCGCGGCGGTTCGCCACATACCCGCCGGCCCGACCCGATCCGGTCGGGCCCGACGTCTACACGGCGGACCGGTCGGGCCGACGCGAGCCGGACCGACGACACGGCCCGCACCGGGTCCGCGCCCCGGCATCCGCCGAGGAACGGAGTGCCCATGCCCCGCGAATTCACCGTGTCCCGCAGCATCCGCATCGACGCGGCACCCCAGGCCGTGTACGAGCAGATCAGCCGGCCCGCCCGGATGGGCCGTTGGAGCCCGGAGAACCTGGGGGCGACCGTGCCCGGCGGGGACGAGCCCGCCGAGGTGGGCACCGTCTTCGAGGGCCGCAACAAGCGCGGCGTCTTCCGCTGGACCACGCGCTGCACGGTGACCGAGGCCGACCCGGGCCGCCGCTTCGCCTTCCGCGTGCACGCCATCGGCCTGCGGCACCCGAAGCTGAAGTCCCCCATCGCCACCTGGGAGTACCGCTTCCACCACACCGAGGGCGGTACGAAGGTCACCGAGACCTGGACCGACGACCGGCGCTCCTGGCCGGACCCGGTGGCCGGGGTCTTCGACCGGATCGCCACCGGCGGCAGCACCTTCGCCGCCTTCCAGATCCGCAACATCGAGCGGACGCTGCGCAACCTCAAGCGGGAGTTGGAGCAGCGGCCCGAGGCGTGACGCCGGGCGTCACGCCATCCGACTGCCAGGGTGCCTGCCGGCCCGTCCTCCCATCCAACGCCCCCCTTCTCCCGACCGCGGCCCGGCCGATCCACTCAGCGGCTCCGCCTGCCGGACCTCCGCCCCGACGTGCACAGGCAAGGAGTTGATCACCTAGTGGAGTGAGGGTGTGGCATTGCGTCACCATTCGGTCCTTGCTTCAGTGGAAAGCGAGGCGGTAGCGCAGGGACGCACACACCGAGGGGGAACGGGGATGATTTCCGAGGAGATCGCTGCGATGCGGGCGGGCACGGGGGATCCCGGCAGGCTTCTGGGGGAGTTCCGACGCGCAGCCGTACTGGCGCCGAAAGCCGCCGGGGGACGGCTGCTGACCCGAAGTTTCGGCGGAGTGCGCTGGATTCTCGCGTTCACCGACGAGGCGGCCCTGGCCCGGTTCGCCACGGCGCCGGGCAGGGGCCGCGTACCGGGGGGCCGCGAAGGGGAGTACGTCACCGTACTGGGCGCGCGGCTGCTTGATGTCGTCATCCCTGCTCTCGACGGACCCACGGGTGTCGCGGTCGACATCGCGGACGAGGACGGCTCCATGCTCCTCCCACCCGCGCCCGGGATCGTGCCGGATGCCGCGGCGGTGCAGGGCGCGGGTGAAGGGGGAGACCGCTGATGGGGGACGGCACAGGCAGGGACGACATCAACTGGAACACAGAGTCCCTGAATCTGATCGAGAACGGTCTCAATGGCGCCATCGAGGAGCTCAGGGCATCCGGCGGCGACGCGACGGATGCCCTGCAGGGCGCGGGCTTCGAGGAACTGGCGCTGACCGGCATGGAAATGGGCCACCACGAGCTGTCCGTCGGCTTCGAGGACTTCTGCGAGCAGTGGGAGTGGGGCATACGCGCCCTGGTTCAGAACGCCAACGCCCTCGCCCAGAGGCTCGGCCTCTCCGCAGGCATGGCGTACGAGGAGGACCAGTACGCGGCCGGGGCACTCAAGATCGGCCTCAACTCGCTGACCGGCAATCCGCATGCCACCGAGGAAGAGATCATCAACAGTGAGTGGGGGGACCTGGTCGCGCCCTACAAGCCCGACTACAGCATGGACTCCTTACGCCAGGCCAGAGCGGACATCGGGCAGGACTGGCAGGACACCGGGCGCGCACTGACTGCCGAGGGCCGCGGCGGCATGTACACGGACTGGGCACAGAACCTCACCGGGGTGAGTGACGAAGAGGTCGAAGCGCAGCGGGTCGCATGGTTCGGCCCGTCGCCGGAGGAACGGGCCACAGCCGCGCAGCCGGAGAATGAGGGGGGCCGTGGCTGATGGGTTGGGACGATTTGATACCCGACGGCATGGAGGACGCGGGCGAGGACTTCCTCGAGGGCGCCGGCGACCTCGTCGAGGGCGCCGGCAACTGGACCGGCGACCGGCTGGACGACGTCGGCTGGGAGAGCGGCGGCGACTGGGTGCGGGAACAGTCCCGCTCGGCGGCGAACGCGATGGGCGCCGAGGTAGCCGAGTTCCAACTGGACGAGACGGCGGACCCGAAGAAGCTGGTCTACGGCAGCCCGAGCAAGATCCGCTCGACTGCCGAGCACATCACCAACCTCAAGAGCGCCTTCGACAACGTTGCCAAGGGCCTCAAGGGCTTACACAAGGGATCCCTGAGGGGAAGGGCCGCCGACGCCTTCTGGGATGCGGTCGGCTTGGAACCGGTCAAGTGGACCAAGGCCGCCGATGCCTGCGAGAAGGCAGCAGGAGCGCTGGAGGACTTCGCCGGCACGGTGGAGTGGGCCCAGGGCCAGGCGCGCGAGGCGATCGCCAAGTACAAGGACGACAAGAAAGACGCCGCCGAGGACCAGCTGAAGGAAGCCCGCACTCAGCGCAACACCGCTGCGAGCGTCGCCCAGAGCGCGGTCAAGGATGCCCGGGACGCTGCTCCACCTACACCGGACTACTGGGAGCAGGCCAACGACGGCCTCACCGGACTGCGCCTTGACCTCGACCACGTCGCAGGCGGCGTCATCAAAGGTACCGCCGGGCTGGTCAACTTCGTCCGCAGCGTCAACCCCACCGACCCCTACAACATCACCCACCCCGGCGAGTACGTCACCAACCTCAATTCGACCGCAACCGGTCTGCTGCGCGTCGCCAATGACCCGGTCGGCACCGGCCGGCAGATGTGGGACACCTTCCAACGGGACCCCGCCGAGGGCGTGGGCCGCCTGATTCCGGAACTGTTCGGCACCAAGGGCACCGGTATGGCAACGAGGGCCGCTCGGGCAGCACGGGTGGCGCGGGAAGCCGGCGAGGCTCGAAGAGCTCTCAGAGGCAGGGGCAGGGAACCCTCCAGCACGCCTCCGAGGGAGCGCGTCGCCAACGGCACCGACCCCGTCGACCTGGCGACAGGGCTGATGTTCCTGCCGCAGTCCGACCTGACCCTGCCGGGCACCCTGCCGCTCACGTTCACCCGCCACGTCGCGTCCGGCTACACGCTCGGCCGCTGGTTCGGTCCGTCCTGGAGCTCCACGGTGGACCAGCGGCTGGAGGTCGACCCGGAAGGTGTCGTCTTCATCGCGGAGGACGGCCGCCTGCTCACGTTCCCGCACCCAGCTCCTGGGGTTCCCACCCTGCCGTCGGCGGGCTCCTCCCGGATGCCGCTGGAGCGCACCCCGGACGGCGGCTACACACTGACGGAACGGGAGACGGGCCGGGTACGGCACTTCGCCCCGCCGCAAGGGGGCACTTCGGAGGACGGCACGGCCCGGATCGAGCAGATCACGGACCGCAACAGCAACAGCATCACCTTCGAGTACGACGAACAGACCGGCGCGCCCCTGCGCCTCGTCCACAGCGGCGGCTACGTGGTGCGGCTGACGGTCGAGGACGACCGGGTGACCGCGCTCTCCCTGGCCGGTTCCGAGACCGACACGACGGTGCTGCGCTACGCCTACACCGACGGCAACCTGACCGACGTCACGGGCTCCTCCGGGCTGCCGCTGCGCTTCGAGTACGACGACGAGCAGCGCGTGGTGTCCTGGACCGACACCAACGACCGCCGCTACGACTACGTCTACGACAACCTCCACCGCGTCATCGCCGAAGGCGGCACAGCGGGCCACATGCAGGTCCGTATCGACTACGACGGTGTGGACGAAGCAACCGGCCACAAGGTCACCACGGTGACGACCGCGGCCGGACACTCCACCCGCCATCTGTTCGACGAGCAGGGCCGGGCGGTCGGCGAGATCGATTCCCTGGGCCACCGGACGCGGACGGAACGGGACGACCACAACCGCCCGCTGTCCCACACGGACGCGCTGGGCCGCACCACGTCCTTCACGTACGACGCGGCAGGCCACCTCGCCGCGGTCGCACGCCCGGACGGCACGCGCACCGCGATCACCCGCGACGCGCTGGGGCTGCCGGTCACCACGACCGGCCCGGACGGCACGGCCTGGCGCCTGGAGTGGGACGCGTACGGCAACCGGACCTCGGTGACCGATCCCGCGGGCCACACCACCCACTACACCTACGACGGCCGGGGCCGGCTGGCGACGGTGACGGACGCCCTCAGCGCGACGACACGGATCCGCTGCGACGCGGTGGGCCTCCCGCTGGAGATCACCGACCCGCTGGGCGCGACCACCCGCTACGAACGCGACGCCTTCGGCCGCCCGGTGCGCCTGGTGGACCCGCTGGGCGCGCGGACCACGCTGACCTGGACGACCGAAGGGCGGCTCGCCTCCCGCACGACACCCGACGGCGCCACGGAGCGCTGGGAGTGGGACGGCGAGGGCAACTGCACCCTCCATGTGGACGCCGCGGGCGGCGAGACCCGGTACGAGTACACCCACTTCGACATGCTGGAGGCCCGCACGGGCCCGGACGGCGTGCGCTACGAGTTCGCGTACGACGCCGAGCTGCGCATGTCGCGGGTGACCAACCCCCAGGGCCTGACCTGGGACTACACCTACGACCCCGCGGGCCGCCTGGTCGCGGAGACGGACTTCGACGACCGCACGCAGCAGTACGAACTGGACGCGGCCGGCGAACTGATCCGCCGTACGACACCGCTCGGCGAAGAGATCAGCTACGAGCGGGACGCACTGGGCCGCACCCTCCGCAAGGACGCGGCGGGCGCGGTGACGACGTACGCGTACGACCCGGCAGGCCGCCTCCTGGACGCCGTCGGCCCGGACGCGGAGCTGCGCTACCAGCGCGACAAGTTGGGCCGAGTCAAAACGGAACTGGTCAACGGCCGAGCCCTCACCCACACCTACGACGCCCTGGGCCGCCGCACCCGTCGCACCACCCCGACCGGCGCCGTCTCCACCAGCACCTACGACGCGGCGGGCAACCGCACTTCGCTCACGGCCTCAGGCCGCACGCTGGACTTCACCCACGACGCGGCAGGCCGCGAGACGGAGCGCCGCATCGGAACGGAGGGCCTCACCCTCTCCCAGGTGTGGGACCCGGCGGGCCTCCTGATATCACAATGCGTAGCGGCTCAAGAAACCATTCAGCAGCGCAGTTACGCATACCGTTCCGACGGCTATCTGACGAGCGTTGACGACCTCCTGACAGGTCGTGCGGCCTTCGACCTGGACGCGGTCGGCCGCGTCACGGCCGTCCACGCTCGCGGCTGGACGGAGCGCTACGCCTACGACGAGGCGGGCAACCAGACCGAGGCCAGCTGGCCCGCCACCCACGCCTCCCCCGAGGCCATCGGCCCGCGTGTGTATGAGGGCACCTCGATCCGGACAGCGGGCAAGGTCCGCTACGAACACGACGCAGCGGGCCGCACCACCCTCCGCCAGAAGACCCGCCTCTCGAAGAAACCGGACACCTGGCACTACACCTGGGACGCCGAGGACCGGCTCACCCAAGTCGTCACCCCGGACGGCACGGTCTGGCAGTACGCCTACGACCCCCTGGGCCGCCGCACGGCCAAGCACCGTATGACGGCGGACGGTGAGCAGGCCGAATCGGTCCTCTTCACCTGGGACGGCCCCACCCTCATCGAGCAGACCACCGCCGCGCCCGACCTCCCCCACCCGGTCACCCTCACCTGGGACCACAAGGGCTTCACCCCCCTCGCCCAGACGGAACGCCGCACCGACGAGTCCACCCAGCAGGAAATCGACTCCCGCTTCTACGCCATCGTCACCGACCTCGTCGGCACCCCGACCGAGCTGGTCTCCGAATCGGGCGACATCGCCTGGCGCACCCAGTCCACCCTCTGGGGCACCACCACCTGGCACACCGACAGCACCGCCTACACCCCCCTCCGCTTCCCCGGCCAGTACTACGACCCGGAAACGGGCCTCCACTACAACTACTTCCGGTACTACGACCCGGAAACCGCGCGGTACACGGCGCCCGACCCGCTGGGGCTTGAGGCAGCTCCCAATCCGGTCGGATACGTCATGAATCCGACCGTTTGGCTCGACTCACTCGGCCTTGCGCCCGACTATCCGGACCGCCCAGGGTTCGTTGAGCGGGTAAAAGATAAATTTCGCCCCCAGGGGTATCGAACCGACCAGATTATGCGTGCTCAGCGCCAACCCACACGACTCGGCGATCTGAACGAAATTGACACACCAGACCTAGGCGATCCGCTCAAAACAGGCATGCTGCGAAGCCTGGATGACGAGACTCTTCTTCGTGCCATCAACGATCCCGACGGGATCGGCCACGTGGTGACGGTCCATGACAACGCGGTAGTTCAGGGAAACCATCGCATCGCTGAGGCGTTGTCCCGGATGAGAGACCCCGCCAATCCGAATATCACCCCCGAGACGATCGTGCAGATCTTGGGAAGAGGAGGGAACCCGTGAGGAGACTTCATCCGCGCGTACATGATCGAACCCGTGTGGCCTCGCCTTTCGGTTGGCCCGTACCGGGAGAAGTCCGCCACGTTGACACTCGCACGCTGCGGCGCCTAGTCGCCGAAGCGGAGAAGGCCGGCTTCAGTCGCACCGGAAAACGCATCGATACAAGCACAGGCGAAGACACCAGATATCTACTCATGCCAGTACTCCCAGAGAGTGTCCCAACCGACAGCTGGATTTGCGTTCTCCTGGCATATGACCCAGCAGTCGCGGGCAGGAAGCACTCGACCCTTTACCGCATCCCCCATCGCCTGGACGTGGCACCCCGCACTTATGAAAAACTGAAGACACTCTCACGAAGACAGAAGAATCAGCTTCTACACACCCTCATCTGGGAACAATTGAATACAAAACAATAACCCTCCGTGCGCTAAAAGGGTACGGCATGATGGCCGACGCCTGCTTACTTCACCCTGCGAGAAGCAGGGTGCACAGACGTGCGATACCGAGCCTGGCGTGGTGAACACCAGAAAACCAATTTCCACCCCGATCACTTGCAGCCCACCCCGGTGCAGCGAAGACACTCGGCCGTCAGGTAGAAGGCTTCGAGGAAGACTTGGCTCGAGCACCGGTACACAATCGTTCTGCGCGGCAACCTCGCAAAGTTCTCCGCCGATAGAGAAATACGCGACTTCTTGCTGAAGTCCCGGGACCGCGTACTGGTCGAAGCAAGCCTCTTAAACCGCATCTGGGGCATTGGCTTGGCTGCGGACGACGAACGAGCTTCTTCACCCTCGCTGTGGAAAGGTCTGAATCTGCTGGGGTTCGCGCTGATGGAGACTCGAAATACACTGTTGTCACGTTGAAACAGAAAGAGCGATGCTGAGTCGTCCCAGGAGTCCATCGGCGCATCCCTCGTCGGCCGACCTCTTCCGATCCCAGATCGCTCCAAGCTTCGTACTCCCCAAGAACGGCTAAATGGCCGCGCCGGCTCAGGCCGTGACGACCGTGCCGGCCGTGACCCCGTGGGCGAGCCGGATGAGGGCAGATTTCAAGCGGGCCGTCGAGATGCCTCGGCCGCGCTGATGGAGGAAGACCTCGGGGGCCAGCGGCGCCAGGAGCGTGTCCGCGAGCGCCTCGGGGTCGGACGTGTCCGCCTCCCGCAGGAGCGCCAGCACGTGGGCGCGCCAGAAGCCGTAGGCGCCGACGGCGAAGCGTTCGGCGCCGGTCTCGGCCCCGAGGACGAGATGGCTGTGCTGCTCCAGTAGGTCGATCATGGCTGCCAGGAAGGCCGCAAGCCGCTCCCCCGGTGCTGCGCCGGGGCCCAGTGGCGGTGCGCCCCGCAGCAGTTCGCCCTGCAGTGCGTGCTCGTGCTCGTCCAGGAGTGCCGCCGCGATGGAGGCGATGTCCGGGTAGCGCCGGTAGAGCGTGCCCCGACCGATTCCGGCGGTGCGGGCGATGTCCTCCATCGTGACCGCGCGCGGATCCCCCTCTGCGAACAGTTCGGACGCCGCGGAGAGGACTTTCGCCCGGTTCCGCGCCGCGTCCGCGCGCTCCCTGGGCCGTTTCGGCTCCCCCGGTCTCGCCGGGTCCCCGAGCCTCGCCGGGTCCCCGGACTGCTCGGGCTCCTTGGTCTCCACGGCATCAGCCTACGTCAGCCCGGCGGAATAACCGGACGGAGCGTCCGGTTATGCTGACCACAGCTGAACCGGACACGGTGTCCGGTTCCCTCTTCCGAGGCAGGAGCCTTCCCATGTCCACCACCGCCACCCGGCCGACGACGCCCCCCGTTCCGCAGACCCTGCTGCACCTCGACGCCAGCGCCCGCCGCCGCTCCTTCAGCCGCGAGCTCGGCGACGCCGTCGCCGACGCCTGGCGGTCCTCCCACCCGGACGGCACCTACCTCCACCGCGACCTCGCACTCACCCCCGTTCCGCAGATAGGCGAGGCGTGGACCGAGCTGTGCGACTACGTACTGGAACACCGGATCACCGACACCGCCCGCTACCGCGAAGCCGTGCGCACCCCGGCCCAGGCCGACGCCTGGGCGATCGTCGAGCCGCTGCTCGCTGAACTCGTCGCCGCCGACGTCGTACTGATCGCCGCGCCCATGTACAACTTCTCCGTCCCCGCCTCGCTCAAGGCGTGGATCGACCAGGTGACGTTCCCCAAGATGTCGCTGGCCGGCCGGCGCTTCGTCGTCGCCTACGCACGCGGCGGTGCGTACGGGCCGGGCACCCCGCGCCAGCCGTACGACCACCAGGAGCGCTACCTGCGGGACTTCTTCCCCGGCCACTTCGCCGTCCCCGAGGAGGACATGACCTTCCTCGGCACCGAATTGGTCAACTCCCTCACCGATCCCGCACTCGCCGCCCGCCGCGAGGCCCACGACGCCTCCAGGGCCGCCGCGCTGGCCGCTGCCCGGACGGTCGGAGCAGCGCTGTGAGCTGGCTGCTGCTCGTCGCGGCCGGGCTGGTCGAGGTCGCCTGGTCGCAGAGCATCAAACCCACGGCCGGCTTCACCCGTCCGCTTCCCACGCTGGTGTGCTTCACGCTCGCCGCCGTCGCGGTCTACCTGCTCTCCCTGGCGATGCAGGGGCTGCCTGTCGGGACGGCCTACGCCGCGTTCACCGGAATCGGTGCCCTCGGCGCCATCACCCTCGGCATCGTCGTGCACAAGGATCCGGTGACCACCGGTCGCCTTCTCGCCCTCGCCCTGATCGTGGGCGGCGTCGCACTGGCCCGCGCGACCTCGCCGGAAGGCTGAGCTTTCCGACCGCCGGGTCACTGGATGACGAGATGGTGGGGATGCTCGGGGTACGCGGGGCAGGTGAGGATGAAGAGGCTTCCCCAGCGGCCGACCGTGACATGGGTGGGGGTGTTGGCGTCCATGGCGTCTGCCGTCGGCCGGTCCTCCAGCGGGGTCCAGCTCCCGGTGCCGCCGTCCCATTCGGAGCTGGCGACGGTCAGCAGGGGCTCCAGTGCCCGGCCGCAGGGCCCGCAAGTGATCGTCGCGGGGCCGGTGGTGTGCCAGGAGGCGAAGCCGCCCACCTTCCAGCCCGGGGCGATCGACAGATCGGACTCGTACGTGAGCGTGTCCGGCTCCCAGTCGTCCTCGGGCCCCTCCCACTCGGCGATACGGCGGGCCAGGCCGTCGGGAAGCTGCTCGATGTACTCGTACTCGACGACCCGTTCGGGGTGGAGGACACAGGGCTCGGGCACGTACCCGTCGTGGCCGACCACCACGGGTTCCGGCTGTTCTTCCCGTACTTGGCGCACGTCCGCCGAGCGCCGCCAGCGCAGATGGAGCGACATGTCGTGGCCGCCTCCATGCGCGTCGAACGGGCACCAGAACACCTGGAGCACACCGCAGCCCACCAAGGTGCCGCCGTCCACGACCGACCAGAAGGTGACGTTCCGCGTGCTCCGCGTCCAGTCTCTTGATCGCCTCCTCGCTGCTGGCCCACATTCTGCGCGAGGTCTCCGGCATGGGGTTCACGCGCCTGAGCCTGGAGACCGGCTCCGCCGAGTTCTTCCTGCCGGCCCGAAGGCTCTACGAGAAGTTCGGCTTCCAGCCGTGCGAACCCTTCGCGGACTACCGGCCCGACCCGAACAGCACCTTCATGACCAGGGTCCTTTGACCGCGCACGCCGTGCACGCGTGGCGTCGGTTCCTCCGTCCCCGCCTCCGGTCACCCCGTGGAGCGGAACCGGTCGTCGTGGAGGGTACTGCCGCGCCTGTTGCCCCGGTCGTCTCGTCTCAGGCGGAGAGGTGCTTGCGGAGGAAGGGCGTGACGACGACTACGTACAGCGCGAAAATCGTGAGCCGTTGGAGGCCGGGCTCGGCGAGAAGCCCGCTGTGCTGAATGCCGTAGACGGCATACCAGTTGGCGGCGACGTCGGTCACCATGATGGCGCGGGCCAGATCCGCGCCACGGCGCCTGCCGCCGAGCAGGAGCACCGCGGCGAGCGGATCGAGGACGGCCAGCGAGGTCCAGTAGAGGTTGAGCCAGGTCGGCGCCCAGCCGTACGGGTACAGACCGTGCTGGACGAGGTCCACCAGGTGTGCGACCGCACCCACGCACAGCAGGGCCGCCGCCATGACGCACGTCGCCGCCACGGCCCAGGTTGGAGTACGCCGCATCCACGCGGTACCCCGTCGAACCGACACCGCCGCTCCCCCGCCCTCGTCGCGATGGGGCATGGACACCGTTCGGCTCCGCATCAGCCGGCGGCGGCGTACGCGAGGAAGTCGGTCCAGGCCGCCGGAGTGAGCGCCAGAGAGCGCAGGATGCCATGCCACGCTTCCAGTGTCTGCGCCTCCTTCGGGGCAGAGATCAGACGGTTGGCGAACTGCCTTTCCGCATGCCCCGATGTCTTGCCGTCCGGCAGCTTGAGCACACGGTGACCACCGGCCTTCCCGCGTGCTCCTCACATGAGGTGTTCGTCACCTGAACTGCGACATGTCACAACTGTGCCAGCTCAAGCAGTCATTGCAGTTGCGTGCGCAGGACGACCGGACCGCCGGACCGGTCGCCGTCGTGTCGCCTCTTCCTGAACAAAGGTGAGCGTGGGCCGCGTTCAACGCCCTCCTGCCGGGACACCCGCGCGGCGACTCGGCGCTCGTCGCCGCGCCGGGTGCGAACGCGGCGCTGCACGGGCGGGTGGGTGCCCGGGCGCAGCTTCCGGCTCCGGATCCGAGCGGACGAGGTTTCGGACGTCCTCCGCGTCGAAGTGGCGGACGTTCGGTACGAACAGACGCCGCCGCACACCACAACCTCGCCCCAACGGCCGTCCCACGAGGCCGAGTCCGGGTGGGAGGGGCTGCTGCTCGTCGAAGCACTGGGCGAACGCTGGGCGAGCGCTGGGCCGTCACGCTCGGCCCGTGGCCCCGCAAGACCGTCTGGGCCGAGGTCGCCCTCCGGGCCGGGGCAGGGGCACTGCGGACACCGGGTCGCCGCCCGCCGCGTTCCGGTACCCCACGGCATCAGAGACGTAAGGAACCCGCGAAGCACCTCACCAAGCCCCTCCGACCTCCCGTCACCCGCACAGGTGAATGCCTCCAACGCGACTGGCGTGTGGACCCGTTGGCTGGCATAGGCTCCAGCCGAGAAACCCGCATCATCCGTACGACAACCGCACACACGCCGTACGACCACCGCACACCGCACACCGCACACCGCACACCGCACACCGCACACATGCAACGGCCCCCGGCCGGGACTGCAATCCCGATCGAGGGCCTGACCACCCAGGAAGAAGACGCTTCCCGATGGCTGTTCAGCAGCTTAACGCGGCCGCGCCCGCGCGCCCGCCGTATCGCACCTCTCGTCCTCATCATCGTCGCCGGAGCCCGGACACCGCACCGCTGGCCGCACCACACCCGGGGCGTGGACGTCCCGGCGTCGTGCACGTCCGGCACCGGCACCGCGAGCGCTTCACCGTCGTCGGCAACCATCTCGCCCAGCACCGCGAACTGTCGCTCCTCGCGATCGGGCTGGGCGTGCACATCCAGTCCGTACCGGACGGCACCCGCGTCGACATCAAGTCGCTCACCGCCCGATTCCCGGAGGGCGAGGCCCGGATCGCCGCCGCGCTGCGCGAACTGGAGGCGTACGGCTACCTGGCGCGCACCCCGCAGCGCACGCCCGGCGGGCGGATGGTCACGCACACCGTCTCGTACGCCAACCCGGCGGCGCCGGAAACAACGTCACCGCACGTACCGCCGCGGCCCGCGCCGCCGCCACCCGCCGCAGGGCCGAAACCTGCCCCTGCCCCGGCCCCGGGCCCGGCGTCCGTCCCGTACCCGCCCCGCAGGGCCGCCGCACCGGAACCGGCAGGAACGGCACCCGCCCCGACCGATCCGACTGCCGCCTCCCACGCCGGCCCCGCCGCCGCAGTGCTCGCCGCCCTGCGCCGCGACGACGACCGGCTGCTGCTCTCCGAACGGGACGTGGCCCGCCTCTCCCCCGCCGTCGAGACCTGGCTGGCGCGGAACGCCGGTCCGGAAGCCGTGCGCCATGCGCTGACCTCCCAGCTGCCCGTCGGACCGCTCCGCAGCCCGGCCGCGCTGCTCCTCCACCGGCTGACCGTCCGACTGCCCGTGCCGCTGCCCGACTCCCCTCCGCCGGGCGCGCACCCGGACCCGTTCCAGGAGTGCCCCGACTGCGAGCGCCCCTTCCGCGCCCCCGTCCCCGGCCGGTGCCGGAGCTGCCGCACGGAAGCGGCCGAAGCGGCGGAAGCAGCAGAAGCCGCGGAATGGCGGGACAGGCGGAAGTGGCAGCAGGAGGGACCCAACTGAGAGCGCCGGACGGCGCAGATGCGGGCCGGCCTCGGAACCGGGACCAACCGCAACGCGCCATCCGCGCTCCTGGCCCCGCCCCACGGCTTCGCTCGGATGCGGGAAACAGGTACCGGGCGTGGGAGGCCCCTGACATGATCCCCCCATGCACCCGCAGCCGGAGGTTCAGGTGCCGTCCCGTTACGCACGCGTCAACGCCTGGGTGATCAGCCAGGACACCGACGCGGAAGTGCGCTTCCTGGAGTCGGCGTTCGGAGCAGTCGAGACCCCGGGCTCCCGGATGCTCGACCCCGACGGCGACATCGGCCACGTCGAGGTCGAGATCGGCGAGAGCGTCGTCATGCTCTTCGACGCCAAGCCCGGCTGGCCGGCGACCCCGGCTCACCTGCGCGTCTACGTCGATGACACCGGTACGGCCGTGGAACGGGCCGTCGAGGCCGGTGCCCGGGTGGTGACCCGGCCGACCCTGCTCGCCTTCGGTGAACGCGTCGCCCGCGTCCGCGACGCCCAAGGGCACCTGTGGTGGCTGCACGAGCGGGTGGAGGACGTCCCGCCCGAGGAACTCGCCGAACGCTTCGCGGACCCTGCCGCCCAGGAGGCCATGGCCTACGTCCAGCGCACGCTCCGCGAGGAGATGGAGACAGCGGCGACGGACCAGGCGTGACCGGTTCGCCGTAACGACCCCGGCCCGACCGCGTCTGCCGACTCAACCTGGGCTGAGCCCGGCTCAGCCTGGCTCAGCCCGGCTCAGCCCGGCTCAGCCCGCGAGGGTGTCGAGCCAGCCGGTCAGCAGCCGGTTGACCTCCTCCGGGCGTTCCTGCTGGATCCAGTGCCCGCAGCCCTCCAGGAGGTGGGAGCCGTGCAGCCCGGGGAGCGTGGTGGGGAAGGCATCGATCGCGTCGGACATCCAGGTGGTGGAGGCATCCAGGGCGCCGCCGACGAACAGGGACGGCTGCTCGATCGGCGCTCCGCGGTGGGGGGCGAGGTCTTCCCAGTCCCGGTCCACGTTGCGGTAGCGGTTGAGCGCACCGGTCAGCCCCGTACGCTCGAACTCCGCGGCGTAGACGTCCAGGTCGTCCTCGGTAAGCCAGGCCGGGAGGGTGGCGGCGGGAAAACGGTCACGCAGCCGGCCGCCGTGAGTGACAAAGTGCGGGTCGGGCTCGCCCTGGGCCGGCATGGTGTCGGCGGACAGAGCTGCGTAGAACCCCGCGAGCCAGCCCCGGACATCGGGCTCGATCTCCGCCTCGGCACGGCCCGGCTCCTGGAAGTAGGAGACGTAGAACTCCTGCTCGGGGCCGCCGATCCGGCCGAAGATGTCGGTGGGGCGGGGACCGCCGGGGGGCGCGTACGGAACGCTGAGCAGCGCGACGGCCCGGAAGACCTCGGGGTACAGCAGGGCAGACGTGGCGGCGATGTTGGAGCCCCAGTCATGGCCCACGACCACCGCGTTCTCCTCGCCGAGGGCGTGCACGAGGGCGACGTTGTCCGCCACCAGGTCGAGCATCCGGTAGGCGTCGGTCGCCGCGGGCTTGGACGAGCGACCGTAGCCGCGCACGTCGAGCGCCACCGCCCGGTAGCCGGCCGCGGCGAGGGCCGGGAGCTGGCGCCGCCAGGAGTACCAGGACTCGGGGAAACCGTGCACGAGCAGGACCAGCGGGCCGGTGCCCTGTTCGACCAGGTGCAGGCGCCCGGCAGGGGCCTCGACCGTGCGGTGGCGGAGTGCTGCGGACGGCTCGGAAGGCATCGGATCTTCTCCTCGGATCGCGGGCGGACGCCGGTACGACCGATCATGCGGCACCGCGACCGGCCGACGCGATCACCGTTGCCAATCTGGCAAACTTGCAGGGCAGAGAGGCGGAGCAGCGCGTCAGGATGGGGTGAGCAGGTGGCAGGCGACGACGTGGCCGACGCACTGGCGGCGATGGGCCCCCGGCTGCGAGCCGCGCGCGAACACCGCGGCGCCACGCTCACCGGCGTCGGCTGCGCGACCGGCATCTCCCCGAGCACCCTGTCGCGGATCGAGACCGGCCGCCGCAAGCCCACCCTGGAAGTGGTGTTGCAGTTGGCGAAGGAGTACGGCGTCTCCCTGGAGGAACTGGCCGGCACCGCCCCCGTCTCCGCCCCTGCCGCCGAGCCTCGGCCCGCCGCCGCCCGGCGTTTCGGCGACGAGAAGGCAGTGCTGCCGCTGACCCGGTACGTCGGGGGCCTGCACGCCCACAAACACGTCCTGCCCGCCGTCCAGGACCCGCCCGCACGCCCCCGGCAGGTCTCCCACGACGGCTGGGAGTGGCTGTGCGTCCTATACGGACGGCTGTGGCTCGCACTCGGCGGCCAGGACCTCGTCCTGAGTTCCGGAGACGTCGCCGAGTTCGACACCCGCACCCCGCACGGGGTCGCGAACGCCGGCATCGGCGGCCCGGTCGAATACCTGATCATGTTCGGGCCGCAGGGCGAGCGCCTCCGACCGCGCACCTCGCCCACGCCAGGGCCCGGACCCGGGCCCTGGCCCGAATCGGACTCAGGAGCGAGGTAGCAAGCCGCCCTGGACGAGACCTCTTCGTTGTCCTCGCCGGCATCGGCACCCCCGAAAAGGGCCGGTAGCCTGCGTCACCATGATGCGCTCTTGGATTCTGCCGATGCTGTTCGTGCTCAGTGGCACAGTCGTCGCAGTGACGCAGTTCTTCGAGGGGGACCCCGGCATCGCCGCAGCAATCCTGCTGGTCTTCCTGGCGCTCGGCGGTATGAACTCGCTCCTGATCTTCCCCAGGTCGATCGGCGAGCCGGAAGCACGACGCCGCAGCACGGACGACGGCCGACCGATCGTCTTCTGGCGGCCGGGCTGCGCCTACTGCATACGGCTGCGCTTCCGGCTGGGCCGCAGCGCCCGCCAGTTGCACTGGGTCAACATCTGGCGCGACCCGGCCGGAGCCGCAGCAGTGAGAGCAGCCAACGACGGCAACGAGACCGTGCCGACCGTCGTAGTGGCGGGCCGGCCGCACACCAACCCCGGTCCTGACTGGGTGCGCGAACAGCTCCCTTCCACCTGACCGGAACCCGCGCCTACAGCGAGGCGCCCGAAGCCACAAGCGCACAGGGGCCAGAGCACGAGCTCAGTTGATGGCTTGGATTTCCTGGACGGTGACGTCCTGCCGGCCGCCGAACTCGCCGTTCGGCAAGTCCTCGGCACCCGCACCGCCGCTGCCCTCCCACGACGCCGACCACGTCAGCGTCGAACGCAACGTATAACTCCCCCCGCCCCGAGTGGCTTGCAGATACGTCACCCCGCACGGCGGCGCCTTCTTCCCACTGCCCTTCACATACTCCGTGCCGATGCTGCCGTCATCCTCGACTCCGCATTCACCCGAACCCGGATGCAGCCTCGCACTGTCCGTGCCCGGATCCAGCCTCAGCGCCTCCGGCACCACCGTCGTCCGCGCCCAGATCTCCCGGCCCCCACCCAGATCCACCGACGCCCGCACCGACAACTTCCTGTAGCGGCCCTCATCCAGCCACACCCACGTCGGCAGATTCACCGTCTGCCGACCCGCCGGATTCATCTCCACCCGCGTATCCGGCACCCTGATCCGCGCATACGCCAGCTTCGAGAGGATCTGCGGACTGATCGCGTTCTCCACATCCGGCACCTCCCCGTTCTCCACCCAGAACGGCAACTCGGTGCAGGACTGGGCCTTCGCCGCATCCTTCTCATCCGGATTCGGCACCGCCGCCCAGAACTGCCCCTCCCCCTCCTTGTCCAGATTATAGTTGTCGTAATCCCGCGACTCATACTTCTCCCGAATCGCCAGATCCGTATCCTGCTTCTGCCCACCATTATCCGGATCCCGACCCGTCACCGAAAACGGCGAATCATCAATCTTCTCCCTCAACTCCCCAGGAGAATACCTCGGCGCATACCAACACGGCGGCGGCGACCAATCCCCACCCGGAACCGAAAGATTCCCACCCCCACCCTTACTGCTGCCACCCGCACCACTACCGGAATAACTGACCTCCCGACCCCCACGAGCTCCAGCCGCCGCCTCACCGTTATTGAAGCTACCCAGGGAAGAATTCGAGTGCTCGTCCCCAGCCCAAGCAGGCGACACACTTCCGACGAAACTTCCCATTACCAGGGAGATCGCGAGAAGTCGCAACGCAATCAGCCTTCGCATTTCTTCTTGCCCTCTCCCTCAAAGACAAACGTCCGAGCCTTCCAGATCCCCTGAGGTTCTTCCGGCTTCTGCATGACCAACGAGAGGCGCATGAAGTCACCCTCACTCACCTCTGTGCGACGAACTTTCCCGCTCTTGATTTCCTTGCTGAAGAACTTCCGCTGATCCATACAGAAAGAAACTTCAACTAGTCCCGAGTTGGCTACGTCGCCGATCTCAGCGTGGGAGAAGCGTTCCTTGCCGGTGACGGAGAGACTGTCCTTCACATCGGCCTTCACCTTCTTGACCGCAGCCTGCTCTGCTGTCTGCAACGGAACCACATGTCGGGCCAGCACCGGATCTTGAGGATCCTGCTTCACAGTGCCGTGATTCATCGCCCGCATATAGTCAGCGGCGCCGGCCAGCGCGGCGGCCTTGTCCGGGTCCGACGGCTGGTCCCAGTCGAACACCATCTCAAGGTCATCCGGCAACTCGATGTCGGACGTACGGAAATCACCCGCCGCATCCTTCTCACCCGGCGAACTCTGCGCGGCACTCGGCGACTTCTTCCCCGCGTCCTCCGCACCGTCGATCTTGCCGCTCTTCCCGTCACCGCCGTCACCCCCACCGCACCCGGAAACGAGCAGCGCGACGGCCGCCGCGACAGCGGCCAGCGGAACAGCAGAACGGGTCGGACGCACAACAAACTCCCGGTAGCATCAGGTAACTGTCGTGCACCTGACGGTAGCAGCGCACCCCGCACCCCACCCAGCGACTTCAACAGCGGGAAGCGGAGCACAACGGTCCCGCCCGAAGGACGACTTCGCCGCGTGGGCGCCCCGTGGAGAGTCGGCGTCGGGGGTCAGGTCCTGGCCACCGCGTGCGGGGCACGTTCCGAGGAGGAGCCCGGCGACGGCTCTCCGGCGTCGGCTCCCAGTGCCACGATGCGGTTGTCCGCGTCCACGTGCACCACACGCGGTTGCAGGGAGCGGGCCTCGGCGTCGTCGACCTGCGCGTAGCTGATCAGGATGACCAGGTCGCCGGGGTGCACCAGATGGGCGGCGGCACCGTTGATGCCGATGACACCCGAGCCCGGTTCGCCCTCGATGACGTAGGTCTCCAGCCGGGAGCCGTTGGTGATGTCGACGATGTGGACCAGTTCCCCGGGGAGCAGGTCGGCGGCGGACATCAGCTCCGCGTCGATCGTGACCGAGCCGACGTAGTGCAGGTCGGCCTGGGTCACGGTGGCGCGGTGGATCTTGGACTTGAACATCGTGCGCAGCATGGCGTCACTCCAGGATGTGTGCTCCCTGCCCGCAGTGCCGCAGGTCAAGGGCGTTCCGTGGTCGAGTCGGGTTCAGGGTACTACGCGGTAGGGGCAGAGCGCCCGGCCGCGCAGCGCCCGACGGCGGCAGCGCCCCACGGCGGGAGGGCCCTGCTGGGACCTACGCCGACTCCCGGACCACCAGCTCCGGAGCGAAGATCTCGGAGGCCGGTTCGGTGCGGTCGCCGCGGATGTGCTCGTCCAGCAGGCGGGCCATCGCGGCGGCCATCTGCTCGACGGGCTGGCGCACGGTGGTCAGCGGGGGTCGGCAGGTGGCGGCGGCGCTGGAGTCGTCGAGGCCGACGACCGCGACGTCCCGCGGGATGCGCCGGCCCCGCTCCCGCAGCACCTCGCAGGCGCCCTGGGCCATCAGGTCGTTCGCGGCGAACACCCCGTCCAGGTCGGGGTGCTCGTCCAGCAGGGCCGCCATGGCCGTTCTGCCGCTGTCGAGCGTGAAGGCGCCCTCGGCCACCGGCACGCTGGGGTGCCCGCGGCGGGCCATCGTGCCGCGGAATCCGGCGAGCCGCTCCTGGCTCGCGGCGACGGCCAGCGGCCCGGCGATCGTGACGCCGCGGCGGCAGCCGCGGGCCAGCAGTCGCTCGGCGGCCAGGTGTCCGCCGTCCCGGTGGGCGAGGTCGACGCAGCTGAGCGGGAGCGGCCGGGCCGGGCGGGCGAAGAGGACGGCGGGCAGCTCGGCCTCGGCGAGCAGCGGCGGCAGCGCGTCCTCGGCGTGGGTGGAGACCACCAGCGCACCGTCCGCGCGGCCCTGGCGCAGGTAGGCGACGACGTCCCGGCGGGCCTCGGGGGTCTCGGCGAACATCAGGACGGGGTACATCGAGCGCGGGCGCAGATAGCCGGTGACGCCCGCCACCACGCGGCCGAAGAACGGGTCGGAGAACACCCGGGAGGCGAAGGCGTCCTGCGCCTCGTCGGAGACGTCCCCGGCGCCGGAGACGACGAGGGCCACCGTCTCGGTGCGCCGGGTCACCAGCGAGCGGGCGGCGCGGTTGGGCGCGTACCCGGTCCGTGCGACAGCCTGCCGGACCAGGTCCTGGATGGCGGGATCCACGTTGCGGACGCCGTTGACGACGCGGGAGACCGTCGCACGGGAGACACCCGCCTCCCGTGCGACGTCCTCCAAGGTCGGAACCCGGCTGCTCATGCCCGGCACCCTAGCGGCGGAGGCACCCGCCGTATAGAGCGCTCTCCGGAATGCCGGCGCCACTGCCCCGGTGCCGTCCGCGACCGCGGGCCCCGCGAGGGAACACCGGCCTGCCCGGCCCCCGCCGCCTCCCCCTCGTCAGGTGTAGACGCCGAATTCGTAGAGCGAGTATCCCCAACCGGTGCCGCGCTGCGTCCCGTGGACGCGGACGTAGCGGCCGGTGCCGGAGACGTCGAGGTCGTCGACTCCGCCGTCGCCTCCGGTGACCTCGCGTACGGTGCGCCAGTTCCGGCCGTCGTCGGAGGTCTGGACGGTGTACTCGGTCGCGTAGGAGGTCTCCCAGACGAGTTGCACGTGCCGGAACGCGGTGCGGGCGCCGAGGTCGACGCTCAGCCACTGCGGGTCGCTCCAGTCGCTCGCCCAGCGGGTGGTGAGGTCGCCGTCCACGGCGTCGGCGGCGGTGCAGGGGCAGTCGCCGCCGCCCTGCTGCTCCGAGGAGGCAGTCGCCGGGGCGCCGAGGGCCGCGTTTGTGCCGTCGACGTCCGGCGGGACGACGCGTACGGAGCGGGACTCCACGCCGACGTTGCCCTTGCCGTCCGTGGCCTTGACGTACATCTTCCACACGCCCGGCCGGTCGGGTGCGGTGACCCGGAGCCGGCCGCCGCCGAGGTCGGACGCGGGCAGCGGGGTGAGTTGATTGCTCTCGTCGAGGTACTTGCTGTTGCTGAGCACTTCGTAGGAGAGCGGATCGCCGTCCGGGTCGGTCGCCCGCACCGCCAGGGTCAGTTCGCCGCCGGCCGACACCCGGGAGGGGTCGCCTTCGACGGACATCCCGGAGATGACCGGCGGGGTGTTGTCGCCGTCGGTGGCGGCGCCGTACGCCCGTTTGACGGCGTAGTAGGAGAGCCGCTTCTGGCCTGCGGGCAGCAGGTTGAACCAGATCCCGCCGAAGTCGTACTCGGTGCCGTAGTGGAACATCGTCGCGCCCAGCGCCACACCCCGGTGCCCGGTCACGCAGTTCCACGCCGCGGTGTAGCCCTCGGCCTTGGCCTGGTCCGTGGGTTCCCGGGGGACGCCGTTGGCATCGTCGGGCACTTCCCATTCGCCGGGTGGGCCGGTCTCGGTGACGATGTAGGGCTTGGTGTAGCCGCCCTGCTCCCAGGCGGACCGGATACCGCACACGTCCTGGTAGGCGTTGACGGCGTACAGGTCCAGATCGGGTGCGTTCTCCTTGTAGTACGGCCAGGCGCCGGTCCACGCGTCGGTCGAGGTGACGGGGTGGTCCGGGTCGAGGGAGTGGATGTGCACGGCGACGTCGTTGACGAAGGAGGTGTAGGCGTCGCGCTGCGCTTCGAGCGCGACGCCGCTGTAGCAGTTCTGCAGCCCGAGCACGGACTCGTTGCCGACGTTCCACATGAGCACGCCCGGGTGGTCCTTGTACGCGTCGACCCAGGTGGTGAACTCCTCCAGCATGCTGCTCTTGTAGCCGTCGTCGGTCACGTAGTCCACGCAGCCGCCGCTGCCGGGGCCGCCGCCGGGCTGGAGCCAGAATCCGGCGACGACCTTGATGTCGTTGGCCGCGGCCGCGTCCAGCAGCGGCTTGCTGGTGGCGTCGGTGCCCCAGGTGCGGATCGTGTTGACGCCCATGGAGCGCAGGTCGGGCAGATACTTCCCGGCGTCGGAGACGGCGGGCCCCCAGGTGAGGCCCTTGACCCGATAGGGGATGCCGTCCACGGTCAACTGCCAGTCGCCCTGGTCGCCGGTCACCTCGACGACGCTGCCCGCCGCCTGCGCCTGCTGCGCGGGCAGTGCGAGCGCTCCGGCGGCCAGCGCCCCGGCGACGAGCGGCGCCGCGAGACGCCGGACGAGGGGCGCCGGGACGAGACGGCGGGCGACGGGGGCCGCCCCACGGCGGATGCGGAATCCGGTCATGGTGCGGCCACCTCCGCGGGCAGTTCGTAGTCCTCGTTCAGGGCCGCGCCTTCCTCGGGATGCGTCTGGTCGTAGCCGCGTGCGTCGCACTGGAGGCCGCCGACGATGCAGTGGTCGACCAGGGCGTCGAGGGTGGCGCCGTCCCAGGCGTTGAAGAAGTCGTAGTGGAAGGAGTAGCTGGGGCCGCTGGCCAGCCGTGCGGCGGAGAGGTCGCCGTTGACGGGGAAGGCCATCTTGAACTCGATCATCGGCAGCGCGACCGGATGGTCGGCGGGGCAGACGTTGTCGTTCGTGCCCTCCTTGACCACCGGATACGCCATGTGGCTGCGGTGGTCGGCGGAGTCGAGGGAGGAGCCGTCCCAGCAGCTCGGCGCCTGGAGGCGGATGTTGAGCTGCACGTCCGCGCGGTCGGGGCAGTCGGTGGGGAACTCGGTGTTGAAGTAGCTGTCCCCGCACTCCCAGCCCTCGACGTACCCGGGGTGGTCGCGGAAGTCCTGCGGGCTCTGCGCCGGGCTGCCCACGACGAACCGCAGCCCCTTCGGGAAGGGGCGGACGCTGGTGTAGTCGGTGACACCGGCTTTGTAGTAGATGGTCTGCGGACCGACGGGCAGGATCGGCCGGTCACCGTCGAAGAGGGTGGGCATCCAGTACGCCGACTTGTCGCCGGGCGCCTTGCAGGTGGTGCCGCCCGCGTCGAGCGAGTCGGCGGTGCTGTCGGCGTCGGTGGTGGTGTTGCCCATGAAGGTGTGGTTGTGGGACGCGCCGGGCTGTCCGGGGAAGACGATCGGGTCGTCCGGGCCGGTGTGGCTGACCGCGCAGTTGGCCTGGAACTCGTGGAAGTAGCGGTGCGGCGGCTGAACTGGGGCGGTTTCGGCCCCGGACGCGGGTCCGGCTCCGAACGCGGTCCCGGTCGCGCCGAGTGCCGCCAGCAGTAGCGCGACCACGAGCAGCGTTCCCGAGCGGTACGTCGATCTCCGTGCCATGGAGCCCTCCTGAAGGTGAGGGTGGGGGGCGGCGCGGCGAGCGGGTCGCCGCGCCGCTGGATCGGAAAGCGCTCTCCCGTTCCGGAGTGTTGAGGCACGCGGCAGAGGTGTCAAGGAAGTGAACCAAAGGATCAGCAGGCTGGCCGCTCCGCACCTCGCGGCGTGCCGGCTCCTCCCACACGTTCCTACAGGTCAGCCCCGAACTCCAGGACCGCGGCGCCCACATGGGCGACAACGGGTATCCGTCGGAACGCGCCAGCATTCCGTCACAACCCTTGACGTCCTGTACACACGGATGAACCATTCAGCGGCGAGAGAGCGCTCCCTCACCCCCCATCGTTCATCTGATGAACAAGGAGAAGCGCCCATGTCCCCTTGCTCCGACAGTCCCTCCGAGAGTTCCGCCGCCCGTTCCTCCGACACTTCCGCCGATCGCCCCGCCCCCGGGCGCCGTACGGTTCTCGGGGCCGCCGCGGCAGCCGTCCCCACGGCACTCGTCGGCCTGTCCGCACCCGCCTCGGCCACCCCGGCACCGCGTGCGCGGCCGAGGATCGGCGACGGCGCGCAGGACCTGCCCGGCGGCGGCGATCTCGGCCCCAACGTCATCGTGTTCGATCCCTCGACGCCCGGTATCCAGGCGAAGCTGGACGAGATCTTCCGGCAGCAGGAGTCCGCACAGTTCGGCAGCGGCCGCTACGCGCTGCTGTTCAAACCCGGCACCTACCACGGACTCAACGCGCAACTCGGCTTCTACACCTCGATCGCCGGGCTCGGCCTCTCCCCCGACGACACGACCATCAACGGCGACGTCACCGTGGACGCCGGATGGTTCGACGGGAACGCCACCCAGAACTTCTGGCGCTCGGCGGAGAACCTCGCGCTCGTCCCGGTCAGCGGCACCAACCGGTGGGCCGTCGCGCAGGCCGCGCCGTTCCGCCGGATGCACGTCCGCGGCGGCCTCAACCTCGCCCCGGCCGGCTACGGCTGGGCGAGCGGCGGCTACATCGCCGACAGCCGGATCGACGGCCAGGTCGGGCCGTACTCCCAGCAGCAGTGGTACACCCGCGACAGCGCGGTGGGCGGCTGGCTCAACGGCGTCTGGAACATGGTCTTCTCCGGCGTCGAGGGCGCTCCGGGGCAGAGCTTCCCCGACCCGCCCTACACCACGCTGAACACGACGCCGATCTCCCGCGAGAAGCCGTTCCTCTACCTCGACGGCGCCGACTACCGGGTCTTCCTGCCGGAGAAGCGGACCGCGGCACGAGGCGTCACCTGGGGCAACGGCACTCCGCGCGGCACCTCGCTGCCGCTGTCGCGGTTCTATGTGGCACGGCCCGGCGACTCGGCGGCCACCCTCAACCAGGCACTCGGCCAGGGGCTGCACCTGCTGCTGACGCCGGGCGTCTACCACCTCGACCAGCCGCTGAAGGTCGACCGGGCCGGGACGGTCGTGCTGGGCCTGGGCTACGCGACCCTGGTGCCGGACGGGGGCGCCACCGCGGTCCGGGTCGCCGACGTGGACGGGGTGCGGCTGGCCGGCTTCCTGGTCGACGCCGGACCCACCAACTCCGAGACGCTGGTCGAGGTCGGGCCGCGGGGTGCCTCCGCGGACCACTCGGCGAACCCGATCACGGTACAGGACGTGTTCGTCCGCATCGGCGGCAGCGGCGCGGGCAAGGCCACCACCAGCATCGTCGTCAACAGTCGGCACACCATCGTGGACCACACCTGGGTGTGGCGGGCCGACCACGGCACCGGCGTCGGCTGGGAGACGAACCGGGCCGACTACGGCGTCGTCGTCAACGGTGACGACGTGCTGGCCACCGGGCTGTTCGTGGAGCACTTCAACAAGTACGACGTGCAGTGGAACGGCCAGCGCGGCCGCACGATCTTCTTCCAGAACGAGAAGGCGTACGACGCGCCGAACCAGGCCGCGATCCAGAACGGTTCGATCAAGGGCTACGCCGCCTACAAGGTCGCCGACTCGGTCACCTCGCACGAGGCGTGGGGCCTGGGCAGCTACTGCTACTACAACGTCGATCCGACGATCGTCCAGCACCACGGCTTCGCCGCCCCGAACACCTCAGGGGTGAGGTTCCACGACCTGCTGGTGGTCTCACTGGGCGGCAAGGGCCAGTACGAGCGCGTCATCAACGACACCGGATCGCCCACCTCCGGGACCTCGACCGTGCCGTCCACGGTGGTCTCCTACCCCTGATCCGGGCGGGACGGCGTTTCGACGGCTGCCCGCGGGCGAGCCGCGAGCACCGTCCGTCCCGCGGCCGCGCATGCGAGAGGGCCCGTACGGCAGTACTGCCGTACGGGCCCTCTCGTCAGCCGAAGCCGATACACCGGCCGGAGTCGGCTGTCAGCCGAAGCCGGGATGCGCCGGGCGGACCCGGCGCAGCGAGGTCACTTGACGATCTTGGTGACCTGGCCGGCGCCCACGGTGCGGCCACCCTCACGGATGGCGAACTTGAGGCCCTCCTCCATGGCGACGGGCTGGATGAGCTGGACGCTCATCTCGGTGTTGTCGCCCGGCATGACCATCTCGGTGCCCTCGGGGAGGGTCACCACGCCGGTCACGTCGGTGGTGCGGAAGTAGAACTGCGGGCGGTAGTTGTTGAAGAACGGGGTGTGGCGGCCACCCTCGTCCTTCGACAGGATGTACGCCTGCGCCTCGAACTCCGTGTGCGGGGTGACCGAGCCCGGCTTGATGATGACCTGGCCGCGCTCGACGTCCTCGCGCTTGATGCCGCGGAGCAGCAGACCGACGTTCTCACCGGCCTGGCCCTCGTCCAGCAGCTTCCGGAACATCTCGATGCCGGTGACCGTGGTCGAGGTCTTGGTGTCCTTGATGCCGATGATGTCGACGTTCTCGTTGACCTTCAGCACACCGCGCTCGATACGGCCGGTGACGACCGTGCCGCGGCCGGTGATGGTGAAGACGTCCTCGATCGGCATCAGGAACGGCTTGTCGGTGTCGCGCTCCGGGGCCGGGATGGCCTCGTCGACGGCCGACATGAGCTTGACGACGGACTCGCCCCACTCCTTGTCGCCCTCCAGCGCCTTGAGCGCGGAGACCTTGACGACCGGAACCTCGTCGCCCGGGAACTCGTACTCCGAGAGCAGCTCACGGACCTCGAGCTCGACGAGCTCCATGATCTCCTCGTCGTCCACCATGTCGGCCTTGTTCAGGGCGACGACGATGTACGGAACGCCGACCTGGCGGGCCAGGAGCACGTGCTCCTTGGTCTGCGGCATCGGGCCGTCGGTGGCGGCGACCACGAGGATGGCGCCGTCCATCTGGGCGGCACCGGTGATCATGTTCTTGATGTAGTCCGCGTGACCCGGGCAGTCGACGTGGGCGTAGTGACGGTTCTCCGTCTGGTACTCGACGTGCGCGATGGAGATGGTGATACCGCGCTGGCGCTCTTCCGGCGCCTTGTCGATGTTCTCGAAGGCCGAAGCCTGGTTCAGTTCCGGGTACGCGTCGTGCAGCACCTTGGTGATCGCCGCGGTAAGAGTGGTCTTGCCGTGGTCGATGTGACCGATGGTGCCGATGTTGACGTGCGGCTTAGTCCGCTCGAACTTCGCCTTCGCCACTGGGGTCCTCCTGTGGACTGGTGCTGTACACCCTCCACATTTTGCGGAGGGGTTCAGGTGGTCGTACCGAACCGGTCAGGACCCCGAGGGGGATGCCCTTGACCTGTTCGCTTGGGTGGGCCGGCGGCCGGGGCGCCCCGGCACAGTCCGCTTCGGCGACCGAGCGATCTGTACCGGAGTGCCCCGAATGCCTTTGCTCCAGCCTAAGGGGTGAGGACGGGTGTCCTCCTCGCCCCCGGACGAGTGGGTTACTCGCCCTTGGCCTTCGCGATGATCTCCTCGGCGACGTTCTTGGGAACCTCACCGTAGGAGTCGAACTGCATGGAGTAGGTCGCACGGCCGGAGGTCTTGCTGCGCAGGTCTCCGACGTAGCCGAACATCTCCGACAGCGGTACCAGGCCGGTGACGAGCTTCGCGTTGCCCCGCTCCTCCATCGACTGGACCTGGCCGCGCCGCGAGTTGATGTCACCGATCACGTCGCCCATGTAGTCCTCGGGCGTCGTCACCTCGACCTTCATCAGCGGCTCCAGCAGGGCCGGGCTCGCCTTCCGGGCGGCTTCCTTGAACGCCATGGAACCGGCGATCTTGAACGCCATCTCGGAGGAGTCGACGTCGTGGAAGGCACCGTCGAGCAGCGTCACACGGACACCGGTCAGCGGGTAGCCCGCCAGCACACCGAACTCCATGGCCTCCTGGCAGCCCGCGTCCACGGACGGGATGTACTCCCGCGGGATACGGCCACCGGTGACCTGGTTGACGAACTCGTACCCGTCGCCCTCAAGCGGCTCGACGGCGATCTGCACCTTCGCGAACTGACCGGAACCACCGGTCTGCTTCTTGTGGGTGTAGTCGACCTTCTCGACCTTCTTGCGGAGCGACTCGCGGTAGGCCACCTGCGGCTTACCGACGTTGGCCTCGACCCTGAACTCGCGCTTCATACGGTCGACCAGCACATCGAGGTGCAGTTCGCCCATACCGGCGATGATCGTCTGGCCGGTGTCCTCGTTGGTCTTGACCTGGAAGGACGGGTCCTCCTCGGCCAGCCGCTGGATCGCGACGCCCAGCTTCTCCTGGTCGCCCTTCGACTTGGGCTCGATGGCGACCTCGATGACCGGGGCCGGGAAGTCCATCGACTCCAGGATCACCGGGTTGCTCGCGTCGCTGAGGGTCTCACCGGTGGTGGTCTGCTTCAGACCCATGACGGCGACGATGTCGCCGGCACCCACCGACTCGATCTCCTCACGCTTGTTCGCGTGCATCCGGTAGATCTTGCCGATGCGCTCCTTGCGGCCCTTCACCGAGTTCAGGACCTGGGTACCGGTGTGCAGCCGGCCCGAGTAGACGCGCAGGAAGGTCAGCTTGCCCAGGTGCGGGTCACTGGCGATCTTGAACGCCAGCGCCGACATCGGCTCCTCCTCGGAGGGCCGACGCTTGATGACCTCGTCGGCGTCCTTGGGGGACTGTCCCTCGACGGCCTCGACGTCGATCGGGGCCGGCAGGTAGCGCGCGATCGCGTCGAGCAGGGGCTGCACGCCCTTGTTCTTGAACGCGGTACCGCAGAACACCGGGGTGACGGTGATGGTGCCCTCGGCGCCGGTGGAGGCGAGGGTGACGCGGCGGATCGCCGCCATGAGCTGGTCCTGGGTGGGCTCCTCGCCCTCCAGGTACAGCTCCATCATCTCCTCGTCGTTCTCCGCGACGGCCTCGAGCAGCTTGCCGCGCCACTCCTCGGCCGCCTCGACGTGGGTGTCCGGGATGTCGACGGTGTCGTACATCTCGCCCATCTTCGCCTCGGGTGACCAGACGAAGGCCTTCATCGACACCAGGTCGACGACGCCCTTGAAGTCCGCCTCGGTGCCGATCGGCAGCTGCATGACCAGCGGCACCGCACCCAGGCGGTCCACGATCATGTCCACGCAGCGGTGGAACTCGGCGCCGGTGCGGTCGAGCTTGTTGACGAAGCAGATACGCGGAACGCCGTAGCGGTCGGCCTGCCGCCAGACCGTCTCGGACTGCGGCTCCACACCGGCGACACCGTCGAACACCGTCACGGCACCGTCGAGCACGCGCAGCGCACGCTCCACCTCAACGGTGAAGTCGACGTGGCCCGGGGTGTCGATGATGTTGATGGTGTAGTCGACGCCGTTGAGCGGCCAGTGAGTGGTCGTCGCGGCCGACGTGATCGTGATGCCGCGCTCCTGCTCCTGCTCCATCCAGTCCATCGTGGCAGCGCCGTCGTGGACTTCACCGATCTTGTAGCTGCGACCGGTGTAGAAGAGGATCCGCTCGGTGGTCGTCGTCTTGCCCGCGTCGATGTGCGCCATGATCCCGATGTTGCGGACCTTGGCAAGGTCAAGTGAAGTGGTAGCCATAAGGCTTCAGTCTTCTCTCGGTCTCGATGGGGGTAGCGACTACCAGCGGTAGTGCGCGAAGGCCTTGTTGGACTCGGCCATCTTGTGCGTGTCCTCGCGCTTCTTCACGGCGGCGCCGAGCCCGTTGGAGGCATCGAGCAGCTCGTTCATCAGACGCTCGGTCATGGTCTTCTCGCGGCGGGCGCGGGAGTAACCCACGATCCAGCGCAGCGCGAGGGTGGAGGAACGGCCGGGGCGGACCTCGACCGGAACCTGGTAGGTGGCGCCACCGACGCGGCGGGAGCGGACCTCGAGGGTCGGCTTGACGTTCTCCAGCGCGCGCTTCAGCGTGATGACCGGGTCGTTGCCGGTCTTCTCGCGCAGCCCCTCCATGGCGCCGTAGACGATGCGCTCGGCGGTGGAGCGCTTGCCGTTCAGCAGCACCTTGTTGATGAGGGAGGTCACCAGAGGAGAGCCGTAGACCGGGTCGATGATGACCGGGCGCTTCGGGGCGGGGCCCTTACGAGGCATTCTTACTTCTCCTTCTTGGCGCCGTAGCGGCTGCGAGCCTGCTTGCGGTTCTTGACGCCCTGCGTGTCGAGGGAGCCGCGGATGATCTTGTAGCGAACACCCGGCAGGTCCTTCACACGGCCACCGCGCACGAGCACGATGGAGTGCTCCTGCAGGTTGTGACCCTCACCCGGAATGTAGGCGGTCACCTCGATCCCACTGGTCAGGCGCACACGGGCGACCTTGCGCAGGGCCGAGTTCGGCTTCTTCGGGGTGGTCGTGAAAACACGCGTGCAGACGCCGCGGCGCTGGGGCGAACCCTCAAGTGCGGGCGTCTTGTTCTTCTCGACCTTGTCCTGCCGGCCCTTGCGGACCAGCTGCTGGATCGTAGGCACCGTTTCTCCGGTTTCTGTGTGCCAGTCTCGGTAAAGCTAACCTGGGCCATACCCGACCCACGAGGTCGGGTGTGTCGAAGACTGCAGATCCCCGCTGAGGGCGGAAGACTTCTCCATGGTGAGAAGCATGCAGATCCCGGTATCACCTGCTGCGCGCACCGTCACCGCGTTCGCGGGGGACAACAGCGCAGGGGACACCCCAGGCACAGGAATTGAGGGTACCTACCTCATGGGCTGGGGTCAAAACAAATGGGGCGGCCACGATAGCGCCCCCGACCTGCGAGAAGAAGGGCACAGGGCCGCCCCGGGAGCCGACGCGCCGTACCGGTGTGCCCCGCACCGGCCCCCCGACGGCTCCGGAAGCCGTCAGGCTGTCGCCAGGATCACCCCGAAGACGATGGCCAGGAACACCCCGATGGCCACCCAGCCGAGCACCAGACCCGCCATCGCCAGACCCGCGCCCTGCTCCCCCGTCCTGCGGATCTCGGCCCGCGCCTTGTGCCCGAGGATCACCGCGGGGATCGCCGTCAGCCCGTACATCGGCGTCAGCACCCCGCAGACCAGCGCACCGATCGCCGAACCGTTGGTGCTCGGCGGGGGCGGCGGCAGAAAGGTGCGCGGCACCGCCGGATAGGCGGGCTGCTGCGACGGCATCGGGACCGGCCCCTGCGGCAGATCCGCGATGAGCATGTTCAGCTCCCCGTACGTCTGCGCGTGCGAGGCGCGGGCCAGCCGCTGCTCGTACTCGTCCTGCCCCAGCCGGCCCTCGGTGAAGCCGGCCTTCAGCACGTCGATCGCCCGCTCCCGGTCCGTGTGCGCGGCGCGCATCTGGCTCACCTGCCGGCCCTGGGCCGCGAAGGCTCCCGGACTGTGGCCCTGACTCGGGACAAGACCGGGCTGCTGCCCCTGACCCGGGACACCCCGGGCATTCCACGGTCCGTACGCCACCGGCCCCCACCTCCCAGCTCGCTTACCGTCCCCTCCATCATCCATGACGCGGACGGTCCGCGGACGGTTCGGCCGCTGCCGATACCGCGGGCCGGGAAACGACCGCGGGGCGGCCACCCCTCTGGGGTGACCGCCCCGCGGCGGATACCTCCGTCATCCGCCGTACCCGGCGGTGACTCGGGCGCAGGCGACTCAGGCGTTGTACGGCCCGTAGTCGTAGTCCTCCAGCGGGACCGCCTGGCCGGAGCCGGTGCCGAAGGGCGAGTAGTCGATGTCGTCGTAACCGACGGCCGAGTACATCGCGGCCTTCGCCTCCTCGGTGGGCTCGACCCGGATGTTGCGGTAGCGGGACAGGCCCGTACCGGCCGGGATGAGCTTACCGATGATGACGTTCTCCTTGAGGCCGATCAGGGAGTCCGACTTGGCGTTGATCGCCGCATCGGTCAGGACCCTGGTCGTCTCCTGGAAGGACGCCGCCGACAGCCACGACTCGGTGGCCAGCGACGCCTTGGTGATACCCATGAGCTGCGGACGGCCGGAGGCCGGGTGGCCGCCCTCCTGCACCACGCGCCGGTTCTCGCCCTCGAACTTGGTGCGCTCCACCAGCTCACCGGGCAGCAGCTCGGCATCGCCGGACTCGATGATCGTCACACGGCGCAGCATCTGCCGGATGATGATCTCGATGTGCTTGTCGTGGATCGACACACCCTGCGAGTTGTAGACCTTCTGGACCTCGCCCACCAGGTGCACCTGGACCGCGCGCTGGCCGAGGATACGGAGCACGTCGTGCGGGTTCTCCGTACCGACGGTCAGCCGCTGGCCGACGGAGACGTGATCGCCCTCGCCCACCAGCAGGCGGGCCCGCTTGGAGACCGCGTAAGAGGTCTCGTCCGAGCCGTCGTCCGGGGTGACGACGACCTTCTTGGTCTTCTCCGTCTCCTCGATCCGCGCCCGGCCGGCCGACTCGGAGATCGGCGCGACACCCTTGGGCGTCCGGGCCTCGAACAGCTCGACGACACGCGGCAGACCCTGGGTGATGTCGTCACCGGCCACACCACCGGTGTGGAAGGTACGCATCGTCAGCTGGGTGCCGGGCTCACCGATCGACTGGGCCGCGATGATGCCGACGGCCTCGCCGATGTCGACCAGCTTGCCGGTGGCCAGCGAACGGCCGTAGCACATGGCGCAGGTGCCCACGTGCGACTCGCAGGTGAGGATCGACCTGGTCTTGACGGTCTCGATGCCGTGCCGGACCAGCTCGTCGATGAGCACGTCGCCCAGGTCGGTGCCGGCCGGGGCCAGCACCATGCCGTCGACGACGATGTCCTCGGCGAGGCAGCGCGCGTACACGCTGGTCTCGACGTCCTCCGCCTTGCGCAGCACACCGTCCTCGCCCTTGGAGGCGATGGACAGCTTGAGGCCGCGGTCGGTCCCGCAGTCCTCCTCGCGGATGATCACGTCCTGCGAGACGTCCACCAGACGCCGGGTGAGGTAACCCGAGTCCGCCGTACGCAGCGCCGTGTCGGCGAGACCCTTACGGGCGCCGTGCGTGGAGATGAAGTACTCCAGCACGGAGAGGCCCTCGCGGAAGGACGCCTTGATCGGACGCGGGATGGTCTCGTTCTTGGCGTTGGACACCAGACCGCGCATACCCGCGATCTGACGCATCTGCATCATGTTCCCTCGGGCGCCCGAGTCCACCATCATGAAGATCGGGTTCGTCTTCGGGAAGTTCTCGTTCATCGCCTCGGAGACCTCGTTGGTCGCCTTGGTCCAGATGGCGATGAGCTCCTGCGTGCGCTCGTCCTTGGTGATCAGACCGCGCTCGTACTGCTTCTGGACCTTCTCGTCCTGCGCCTCGTAACCGGCGATGATCTCCGGCTTGGCGTCCGGGACGACGACGTCCGTGATCGCGATGGTGACACCCGAGCGGGTCGCCCAGAAGTAACCGGCCGACTTCAGGTTGTCCAGCGCCGCGGCGACGACGACCTTGGGGTAGCGCTCGGCCAGGTCGTTGACGATCTGGGAGAGTTGCTTCTTGCCCACGGTGTAGTCGACGAACGGGTACTCCTCGGGCAGCAGCTCGTTGAAGAGCGCCCGGCCCAGGGAGGTGTGCAGCCGGAACGGGTCACCGGGCTGCCACTCGCCCGCGGCGGGGCCGCCATCGGACGCAGCGCCCTCCTCCGGCGCCGGCGGGGTCCAGCCCAGCGGCGGAGTGGTGCCGACCGGGAAGCGGATGTCGATCTTCGCCTGGAGCGACAGCTCCCCGGCGTCGAACGCCATGATCGCTTCCGCGGTGGAGTTGAACGAGCGGCCGTCGCCCTTGGTGACGCGCTGCTCCTCGTCCGTGGTGAGGAAGAACAGACCCAGGACCATGTCCTGCGTCGGCATCGTCACCGGCCGGCCGTCGGCCGGCTTGAGGATGTTGTTCGAGGACAGCATCAGGATGCGGGCCTCGGCCTGCGCCTCCGCGGACAGCGGCAGGTGCACGGCCATCTGGTCACCGTCGAAGTCCGCGTTGAACGCGGTGCACACGAGCGGGTGAATCTGAATGGCCTTGCCCTCGACGAGCTGCGGCTCGAACGCCTGGATGCCGAGGCGGTGCAGGGTCGGCGCGCGGTTGAGCAGCACCGGGTGCTCCGCGATGACCTCTTCCAGCACGTCGTAGACGACCGTGCGGCCGCGCTCGACCATGCGCTTGGCGCTCTTGATGTTCTGCGCGTGGTTGAGGTCCACCAGCCGCTTCATCACGAACGGCTTGAACAGCTCCAGCGCCATCGCCTTGGGCAGCCCGCACTGGTGCAGCTTGAGCTGCGGACCGACGACGATGACCGAACGGGCCGAGTAGTCGACCCGCTTGCCCAGCAGGTTCTGCCGGAACCGGCCCTGCTTGCCCTTGAGCATGTCGGACAGCGACTTGAGCGGCCGGTTGCCCGGACCGGTGACCGGACGGCCGCGGCGGCCGTTGTCGAACAGCGCGTCGACGGCCTCCTGGAGCATCCGCTTCTCGTTGTTGACGATGATCTCGGGCGCACCGAGGTCGAGAAGCCGCTTCAGCCGGTTGTTCCGGTTGATCACCCGGCGGTACAGGTCGTTCAGGTCGGAGGTGGCGAACCGGCCACCGTCCAGCTGCACCATCGGACGCAGGTCCGGCGGGATGACCGGCACGCAGTCCAGCACCATGCCCTTGGGGCTGTTGCTGGTCTGCAGGAACGCGGAGACGACCTTGAGCCGCTTGAGCGCGCGGGTCTTCTTCTGCCCCTTGCCGGTGCGGATGACCTCGCGGAGCTTCTCCGCCTCCTCGTCCAGGTCGAAGGTCTCCAGGCGCTTCTGCAGCGCGGCGGCGCCCATGGAGCCGTCGAAGTAGGTCCCGAAGCGGTCGCGCAGCTCGCGGTAGAGCAGCTCGTCGCCCTCCAGGTCCTGCACCTTGAGGTTCTTGAAGCGGTTCCAGACCTCGTCCAGCCGGTCCAGCTCACGCTGGGCACGGTCGCGGATCTGCTTCATCTCGCGCTCGGCACCCTCGCGCACCTTGCGGCGCACGTCGGCCTTGGCCCCCTCGGCCTCCAGCTCGGCCAGGTCGCCTTCCTGCTTCTTGGCGCGGGCCTCCAGGTCGGAGTCCCGGCGCTGCTCGATGTGCTGGCGCTCCACACCGACGTGCGCCTCCAGGGAGGGCAGGTCGCGGGTGCGGCGCTCCTCGTCGACGTACGTGATCATGTACGCCGCGAAGTAGATGACCTTCTCCAGGTCCTTCGGGGCCAGGTCGAGCAGGTAGCCCAGCCGCGAGGGAACACCCTTGAAGTACCAGATGTGGGTCACGGGCGCGGCGAGCTCGATGTGGCCCATCCGCTCACGGCGCACCTTGGCGCGGGTCACCTCGACGCCGCAGCGCTCGCAGATGATGCCCTTGAAGCGGACGCGCTTGTACTTGCCGCAGTAGCACTCCCAGTCCCGGGTCGGACCGAAGATCTTCTCGCAGAAGAGTCCGTCCTTCTCGGGCTTGAGGGTGCGGTAGTTGATGGTCTCCGGCTTCTTGACCTCGCCGTGCGACCACTGACGGATGTCGTCAGCGGTGGCCAGGCCGATTCGCAGTTCGTCGAAGAAGTTGACGTCGAGCACTCTCGTCAATCCCTCTCAGGGTCGTGTGTCAATGGTCTGAACGGGGTCGCGGGGAGGGCCGGGGACGCGCGGGGCGCGCCCCGGCCGACTCCGTCAGACCTCTTCGACGCTGCTCGGCTCGCGCCGGGACAGGTCGATTCCGAGCTCCTCCGCCGCGCGGAAGACGTCCTCGTCGGTGTCGCGCATCTCGATCGACATGCCGTCCGAGGACAGCACCTCGACGTTGAGGCAGAGCGACTGCATCTCCTTGATGAGCACCTTGAAGGACTCGGGGATGCCCGGCTCGGGGATGTTCTCGCCCTTGACGATGGCCTCGTAGACCTTCACGCGGCCGGTGACGTCGTCGGACTTGATGGTCAGCAGCTCCTGCAGCGCGTACGCGGCGCCGTACGCCTCCAGGGCCCACACCTCCATCTCGCCGAAGCGCTGGCCACCGAACTGGGCCTTACCACCCAGCGGCTGCTGGGTGATCATGGAGTACGGACCGGTCGAACGGGCGTGCAGCTTGTCGTCGACCAGGTGGTGCAGCTTGAGGATGTACATGTACCCGACCGAGATCGGGTCCGGGAACGGCTCGCCGGAGCGGCCGTCGAAGAGGTGCGCCTTGCCGGAGGGCTGGACCATCCGGTCGCCGTCCCGGTTGGGCAGCGTGGCCTGGAACAGACCGGCGATCTCGTCCTCGCGGGCACCGTCGAAGACCGGCGTCGCCACGTTGGTCTTCGGGTCCACCTCGTCGGCACCGATGGACTGGAGGCGCTGCATCCACTCCTCGGAGCCCTCGACCTTCCAGCCCTGGGAGGCCAGCCAGCCCAGGTGGATCTCCAGGACCTGGCCCGGGTTCATCCGGGAGGGGACACCCAGCGGGTTGAGGATCACGTCGACCGGGGTGCCGTCCTCCAGGAACGGCATGTCCTCGACCGGCAGGATCTTCGAGATGACGCCCTTGTTGCCGTGCCGGCCCGCGAGCTTGTCACCGTCGGTGATCTTGCGCTTCTGGGCGACGTAGACCCGCACGAGCTGGTTGACGCCGGGCGGCAGCTCGTCGCCCTCCTCGCGGTCGAAGACGCGGACGCCGATGACCTTGCCGGTCTCGCCGTGCGGCACCTTCAGCGAGGTGTCGCGGACCTCGCGCGCCTTCTCACCGAAGATCGCGCGCAGCAGCCGCTCCTCGGGGGTCAGCTCGGTCTCGCCCTTGGGGGTGACCTTGCCGACGAGGATGTCGCCCGCCTCGACCTCGGCGCCGATGCGGATGATGCCGCGCTCGTCGAGGTCGGCCAGGACCTCCTCGGAGACGTTCGGGATGTCCCGGGTGATCTCCTCGGGGCCGAGCTTGGTGTCGCGGGCGTCGACCTCGTGCTCCTCGATGTGGATCGAGGAGAGGACATCGTCCTGCACCAGCCGCTGGCTGAGGATGATCGCGTCCTCGTAGTTGTAGCCCTCCCACGGCATGAAGGCCACGAGCAGGTTCTTGCCGAGCGCCATCTCACCTTCGTCGGTGGACGGGCCGTCGGCCAGCACCTGGCCCTCGATCACGCGGGCGCCCTCGTCCACGAGCACCTTCTGGTTGAAGGAGGTGCCCTGGTTGGAGCGGGTGAACTTGGCGACGCGGTAGGTGTTGTACGTGCCGTCGTCGTTGGCCACCGTGACGTAGTCGGCGGAGACCTCCTGGACGACCCCGTCCTTCTCGGCCTTGATGACGTCGCCGGCGTCGACCGCGCAGCGGTATTCCATGCCGGTGCCGACCAGCGGGGACTCGGCCTTGATGAGCGGCACGGCCTGCCGCATCATGTTCGACCCCATCAGGGCGCGGTTGGCGTCGTCGTGCTCCAGGAACGGGATCATGGCGGTCGCGACCGACACCATCTGGCGCGGCGAGACGTCCATGTAGTCCACGTCGTCGCCCGGGATCAGGTCGACCTCGCCGCCACGGCGGCGGACCAGCACCCGGTCCTCGGCGAACCGCATCTCCTCGGTGAGGGGCGCGTTCGCCTGGGCGATCACGAAGCGGTCCTCCTCGTCGGCGGTGAGGTAGTGCACCTCGTCGCTGACGACACCGTCGACCACCTGGCGGTACGGGGTCTCGACGAAACCGAAGGGGTTCAGCCGGCCGTAGGAGGCGAGCGAGCCGATCAGACCGATGTTCGGGCCTTCCGGCGTCTCGATCGGGCACATCCGGCCGTAGTGCGAGGGGTGCACGTCACGGACCTCGAAGCCGGCCCGCTCCCGGCTGAGACCACCCGGGCCCAGCGAGTTGAGGCGCCGCTTGTGGGTGAGCCCGGAGATCGGGTTCGTCTGGTCCATGAACTGGGAGAGCTGGCTGGTGCCGAAGAACTCCTTGATGGAGGCGACGACCGGCCGGATGTTGATCAGGGTCTGCGGCGTGATCGCCTCGACGTCCTGCGTGGTCATCCGCTCACGCACCACGCGCTCCATACGGGCGAGACCGGTGCGGACCTGGTTCTGGATCAGCTCGCCGACGTTGCGCAGCCGGCGGTTGCCGAAGTGGTCGATGTCGTCGGTCTCGATGACGATCGTGTCGCCCTCGGCGGACTGCGACTCGGTCTCGCCCGCGTGCAGTTTCACCAGGTACTTGATCGTGGCGATGATGTCGGCGGTGGTCAGCACGCCGGAGTCCAGCGGCTCGTCGCCGCCGAGCTTCTTGTTGATCTTGTACCGGCCGACCTTGGCCAGGTCGTAGCGCTTCGGGTTGAAGTAGAGGTTCTCCAGCAGCGTCTGCGCGGCCTCGCGGGTCGGCGGCTCACCCGGGCGCAGCTTACGGTAGATGTCGAGCAGCGCGTCGTCCTGCCCCTGGGTGTGGTCCTTCTCCAGGGTGGCGCGCATGGACTCGTACTGGCCGAACTCCTCGAGGATCTGCTCGGTGGTCCAGCCGAGCGCCTTGAGCAGGACGGTGACGGACTGCTTGCGCTTGCGGTCGATGCGGACACCGACCATGTCGCGCTTGTCGACCTCCATCTCCAGCCAGGCACCGCGGGAGGGGATGACCTTGGCGGAGTAGATGTCCTTGTCGGAGGTCTTGTCGATCGAGGAGTCGAAGTAGACACCCGGGGACCGGACGAGCTGGGTGACGACGACACGCTCGGTGCCGTTGATCACGAAGGTGCCCTTGTTGGTCATGAGCGGGAAGTCGCCCATGAAGACCGTCTGCGACTTGATCTCGCCGGTCTCGTTGTTGGTGAACTCGGCGGTGACGAACAGCGGAGCCGCGTACGTGAAGTCGCGCTCCTTGCACTCGTCGATCGAGTTCTTGGGGGGCTCGAAGCGGTGGTCGCGGAAGGTCAGCGACATCGACCCGGAGAAGTCCTCGATCGGCGAGATCTCCTCGAAGATCTCCTCCAGACCGGACTTGGTGGGAACGTTCTGTCCGCTGTCCAGCGCGGCCTCGACGCGAGCCTTCCAGGCTTCGTTGCCGAGCAGCCAGTCAAAGCTCTCGGTCTGGAGCGCGAGAAGGTTCGGAACCTCGAGGGGCTCCTTGATCTTCGCAAAAGAGATACGCAGCGGGGCAGTGCTGGCGCCGTTGTTCGAATTGGCAGTCGAGGCAGTGCGCGAGGCGGCCAAGAGGGGGTCCTTCCGAGGGCTCGGACTCTCTACACGCATACCGGTGCCCCTGGTGACGGGCAGGGGGCAGCTAATAGGCAGCGCAAAGGGTCAGTGTAGCCACAAGGCCCACTGATGTCCAGTAAGGATGACGGGAAACCGGCTCACGCCCCGGTCTCCACCTCCTGCGATTGTTCTGCTCCGTCCCGCCCGGTCCCCGGCGGCCTCGATTCGCCAGGGTGGACGCGCCTGCCGCGGCTCGTCGTGCCTGCCGCAACACTTCCCGCTTCGCCGCCGATCCATGCCTCGGAGTTCGGATCGATGTGACGACGCGCCCCGAGAATTGCGCGCTGCGTGCCGTTCGTCAAGGGCCTCAGGGACAACGAAGATCACCATACCCGCCGAGGCACGCGCAGGACGCGACCGTCGAGCAAAGGCGAAGGGCGACCACCCGTCTGGGTGATCGCCCTTCGCTGCACGGCTACCCCGTGCGGAGTAGCCCGCGGTCTGCCGTGCTGACTCGGTGAGCCGGTGGCTCAGCGAGTACGGGTCACTTGACCTCGACCGACGCGCCGGCGCCCTCGAGGGACTCCTTGGCCTTGTCGGCGGCGTCCTTGGCGACCTTCTCGAGGACCGGCTTCGGGGTGCCGTCCACGAGTTCCTTGGCCTCCTTCAGACCCAGCGAGGTCAGCTCACGCACGACCTTGATGACCTGGATCTTCTTGTCGCCGGCGCCGGTCAGGACGACGTCGAACTCGTCCTGCTCGGGCTCGGCCTCGGCGGCGGCACCCGGGGCACCCGGCGCGGCGACGACGGCGGCGGCCGGGGCGGCGGCCTCGACGTCGAACTTCTCCTCGAACTTCTTCACGAAGTCCGACAGCTCGATGAGGGTCATCTCCTCGAACTGGGCAAGCAGTTCGTCCTGGCTGAGCTTCGCCATGGTTGTGGTCCTTCCACTTCAGTCGGCTGGTGCCGGATCAATATGTCGGCGGGCTTACGGCCCGCTGTGACCGAATACGGTGAGTGAGCTGAGGCGAACGGCGTGCGGCACCCCGCCGGAGCGGGCCACCGGGCAGGCCGCGCCCGGAACTACTCGGACTCGGTCTCGGCGGGAGCCGTGGTGTCGGCACCGCCCTGCTCTTCGACCTTGCTGCGAAGCGCGTCCGCGGTGCGGACGAACTTCGAGAGCGGGGCCTGGAAGGTCGCCGCGGCCTTGGCCATGGACGCCTTCATGCCACCGGCCAGCTTGGCGAGCAGCACCTCGCGGGACTCGACGTCCGCGAGCTTCTTGAGGTCGTCGGCACCGTACAGCGTGCCGTCGACGATTCCGCCCTTGATCACGAGGGCGGGGTTCTCCTTGGCGAAGTCACGAAGACCCTTCGCCGCCGTGACCGGGTCACCGGTCACGAAGGCCACAGCCGAGGAGCCCGTCAGGAACTCGTCGAGCTCGTTGATCCCGGCCTCGTTGGCCGCGATCTTGGTCAGCGTGTTCTTCACCACACGGTACTGAGCGTTCTCACCGAGTGCACGGCGCAGCTGCCTGAGCTGCGCCACGGAGAGTCCGGTGTACGCGGTGACCACAGCGGCGTTGGAGTCACGGAACTTGTTCGTGATCTCGTCGACGGCTGCGATCTTGTCGGGAGCGACCTGTTCCCTCGCCATGAGCCTCGGCCTCCTTCCGGGTGATGAGGACCGCTCGGAAGGGGCTGAACACGACAAACGCCCCAGCGCAGGCGCATGGGGCGTCATCTCGACCGGAACACGCACGGCGCCCCGGGAGTTCTTCCTCAATCACCTGCGCGGGTCGTCCGCAGCGAGCGGATCCTTCGGCCGTCGGCGCTCTGAGCGCGCACGACGACGACCAGCGGTCTTTGGCTTCACGTGGAGACTACGCGAACGTGCCCGGGACCGGCAAATCCGGTCCCGGGCACGCGGAGCCGCCGCCGGCGGACGCCGGCGGACACCGGGCAGTCCGGCCGGTGCCGGTCAGCTCTGGCGGGTGCCGCCGCTCATCATCGCTCCGGCGTCCCGGGTCGCGGAGGCGGGCGGGGCTGTCACGTTCACCGAGGTGCCGTAGTCCGAGTAGTAGTTCGTGGCGTCGATGCTCGTGGAGCCGTCCGCGTTCTTGGCCGTCTCGTGCTTCTTGACCAGCAGATCGTCCTCATCGATCCACAGGTCGATCTTCTCCTTCTCCAGCCCCTGCTGCTTGAACTGCTGCTCCAGGGCGTCGAGGTCCTTCTCCGAGAGATCCTTCGACTGCATCCGGGTCAGCTCGGAGACGGAGATCGTGCCCGAGTAGTGCGTCGCCTTCTTGCCGCGCACCGTCTCGGTACCGAGCGCCTTGACCTTGCCCGAGGCCAGCACGAGCTGGACGGAGCGGGCCGGGTTGTTGTTCTGCATCTGGTCCTTGAGCATGGCGCCCGAAGCGCCGCCCTTCTCGGCCAGCATGTCGTAGTCGTACTTCATCCACTTCCCGCCACTGGAAGCGGGCTGGACGTACATGGCGTCGGGCAGGTAGCGCGCCTTGGCCGACTGGCCGGCGCCCATGGTCAGGTCGGCTTCACCCTTCATGCCGCCGCCGGACCAGTCGAAGGCACCCTCCATCTCGGTCTTCATCGACTTGCCCTGGACCGTCTGGTTGTTGACGCCCTCGACCTTGGCGGAGTTCTGGTTGTCGGTGGCCTTCGACGCCTTCTTCAGTGCCGCCAGCGCGCCCTGGAGGGCCGAACCTCCGGCCTTGTCCCCACCGCCCCCGCCGCCGTCTCCGTCCGCCTTCTCGCTGCCGCACGCCGTCAGCCCGGCTATGAGTGCGACGCCCGCGGCAGCCGCCGCCATCCTCGTCATCCGCATCGGGACTCAACCCCCCTGTTGCTGGACGGGCCCCAAGGGCCCCCGTTCTTACCCGCACCTTATGCAACACAGAAGACGCGGCACACACCGGTCCGGGTTCCACGACCCCGGGAACCACGGCGCCACCGGCCCGCACGAGCGGCGGAGCGCACCGAAGAACGCGGCGCCGCGTGCCCGGTGACGCCGCCCGGAAACGGCGCGAGGCCGGTGCCCGCCCTCAGGGGCGGACACCGGCCTCGCTACGCCGTACAGTTGCCGGCCGGTCGCGGATCAGGCCGCGGCGGCCGGGTCCTCCTCGACGAGGAGGTTGCGGGTGCGGTTCGGGTCGACCGGCACACCCGGGCCCATCGTGGTGGCGAAGGAGGCCTTCTTGATGTACCGGCCCTTCGCCGCCGCGGGCTTCAGCCTGGTGATCTCCTCAAGGGCAGCGGCGTAGTTCTCGACGAGCTGCTGCTCGCCGAAGGACGCCTTGCCGATGATGAAGTGCAGGTTGGCGTGCTTGTCGACGCGGAACTCGATCTTGCCGCCCTTGATGTCGTTCACGGCCTTGGTCACGTCGGGGGTGACGGTGCCGGTCTTCGGGTTCGGCATCAGGCCACGCGGACCGAGCACGCGGCCGAGGCGGCCGACCTTGCCCATCAGGTCCGGGGTGGCGACGACGGCGTCGAAGTCGAGACGGCCGCCGGCGACCTCCTCGATGAGCTCGTCGGAACCGACGATGTCGGCCCCAGCGGCCTCCGCCGCCGCAGCACGGTCGCCGGTCGCGAAGACCAGGACCCGGGCGGTCTTACCGGTGCCGTGCGGGAGGTTGACGGTGCCGCGGACCATCTGGTCGGCCTTGCGCGGGTCGACACCCAGGCGCATGGCGACCTCGACGGTCGCGTCGAACTTCTTCGTGGAGGTCTCCTTGGCGAGGCGGACGGCCTCCAGCGGCGCGTACAGCCGCGCCTTGTCGATCTTCGCGTCCGCTTCGCGGAGAGTCTTGCTGCGCTTCACTGCTGCTCCTGACGGTATGGAGTCGTGGTGCGGGCCAGCGCCTGACCCTGCCACGGGGGTGGGATCGGTTGCCGGGGGCTCAGCCCTCGACGGTCACACCCATGGAACGGGCGGTACCGGCGATGATCTTCTCCGCCTGGTCCAGATCGTTGGCGTTGAGGTCGGGCATCTTGGTCGTGGCGATCTCGCGCACCTGGTCACGGCTGATCTTGGCGACCTTGGTGGTGTGCGGGGTGCCCGAGCCCTTCTCGACGCCCGCGGCCTTGAGGATCATCTTCGAGGCCGGCGGCGTCTTGGTGACGAAGGTGAAGGAGCGGTCCTCGTAGACCGTGATCTCCACCGGGATCACCCAGCCACGCTGCGACTCGGTCGCCGCGTTGTAGGCCTTGCAGAACTCCATGATGTTGACGCCGTGCTGACCCAGCGCCGGGCCGACCGGCGGAGCCGGGTTGGCCGCACCGGCCTGGATCTGGAGCTTGATCAGCCCCGCGACCTTCTTCTTCTTGGGAGGCATGTTCTCTCCGGGTCCTGGTGAGAGGTGATTCGTCCGCCGCCCGTCACCCGGGCGGAGGCATACCGCACAACGATAGCCCGTACCGTTACGCGGCTTGAAACCGAGCAGGTCAGGAAGGGCGCGAAGGCCCTTCCTGACCTGTCCGGAAGCTGGTTCTCCCACCCCTGGCGGCATCAGCGGCCGGGCGTCGGCACCGAGGGTGCTGCCCGGCCGGAGCCCGGGTGGGGAGGGTCAGTTCTTCTGGATCTGGTCGAAGCTGAGCTCGACCGGGGTCTCGCGTCCGAAGATCTCGACGAGGCCCTTGACCTTCTTGGAGTCGGCGTTGATCTCGTTGATGGTCGCCTGGAGGGTGGCGAACGGACCGTCGGTGACGGTGACCGAGTCGCCGACCTCGAAGTCGAGGACCTGGACCTCCACCTTGCGGCCGGGGGTGCCCGCGGGCTTCCCCTCCTCGTCGGCGGCGGCGGCCTTGGCGGCCTTCTCCTCGGCCTCGGGGGCCAGCATCTTGACGATCTCGTCGAGCGTCAGCGGGTACGGGTCGTAGGCGTTGCCGACGAAGCCGGTGACACCGGGCGTGTTGCGGACGACGCCCCACGACTCGTTGGTGAGGTCCATCCGGACCAGCACATAGCCGGGGAGCTTGTTCTGGCGCACGGTGCGGCGGTCGCCGTTCTTGATCTGGACGACCTCCTCCTGCGGCACCTCGGCCTGGAAGATGAAGTCCTCGACGTTGAGCGAGACGGCGCGCTGCTCCAGGTTGGTCTTCACGCGGTTCTCGTAGCCCGCGTAGGTGTGGATCACATACCACTCGCCGGGCAGGAAGCGCAGTTCGTCGCGGAGCTGGGCGACGGGGTCGACCTGCTCCTCCTCGGCCTCGGCTGCGGGCTCCTCGGCTGCGGCGGCAGCGTCCTCGGGGGACTCGACGACCGCGATCCCGGCCTCGTCCTCCTCGCGGACGGCGGCCTCCTCGGCGGGCTCACCGGCAGCGGCCTCGGCGGCTTCCGCCCGGTCGACGCTGCTGTCCGCGGCCTCGACGATGTCGCGCGCCGTGTCATCACCCTCGGCGGGCTCGACGGCATCGTTCATGTTCGGCTCAGACACGGTGGCTGCTTCTTCCTGGCTTCAAGGGGTCGAACATGCGGAAAGCCCCGCGAAGGGGGCTCTGCGCGGAGGGTCAGCCGAAGACGTGTTTCATGACTTCGGTCAGCCCATAGTCAATCACGAACACCAAGGCGATGATGATGACCACGAAGACGATCACCACGCTCGTGTACGTGGAAAGCTGCTGCCGCGTCGGCCAGACGACCTTCCGGAGCTCCGCGATGATCTGGCGGTAGAAAAGGCCGAGTCGCGCCAGAGGCCCCTTCTTCGCCCGCTTTCCGCCCTTGCGCGGCTTGTTGCCCTCGGACGACCCTCCGGGCTCGGGGACCTCGGTGGTATCCGTGATCTCCGTCACTCGTCCTCACCTGATCCGGGTCGTTGCCCTGCGGCGTCCGGCCCGGCCGCACGGCGGTGCAATTCAGTGCAATTCACGCATGGTACGCACGCACACACCTTGGCGACGTGTGTGTAGCAGGGCCGGAGGGACTCGAACCCCCAACCGCTGGTTTTGGAGACCAGTGCTCTTCCAATTGAGCTACGACCCTTTGTGTTCCCTCAACCTACCGCATCCATGCCCTCGCACGGAGTGCGCATCGCGAGCGGGCTGCGAGTGACGGTTGAAGGCCAACGACATGGGAGTGTACGTGCTCAGGAGCCGGGCGTCGAACAGGATCCACCCGACCACCCCCACCGGAGGCCCCACCGGAGCCCCCACCGGAGGCCCGGCCGAAGGCGGCACCGCGCCCCCGCCGGAGGCACTCACACCGCCCGGTCGGAGGCCGCACCGCCGCCCGCCGGAGGGGCGCACCGCCCGCGCCGAATGTGACGCGGTAGCCGCGGAACCCCGGTGCCCCGGGGCTGCCGGGTCTGGGAACATGCCTCTATGACCGCAGCGACTCCCCCTGCACAGCCCTCGTCCGAGCGGCGCCTGTCGGCCCGCATCAGCGCGATCTCCGAGTCCGCCACGCTGGCCGTGGACGCCAAGGCCAAGGCGTTGAAGGCCGCCGGACGCCCCGTGATCGGCTTCGGCGCCGGCGAGCCGGACTTCCCGACGCCCGACTACATCGTCGAGGCGGCCGTCAACGCGGCCCGCGATCCGAAGAACCACCGCTACTCCCCCGCCGGTGGACTTCCCGAACTGAAGTCCGCCCTCGTCGACAAGACGCTCCGCGACTCCGGCTACCAGGTCGACGTCTCGCAGGTGCTCGTCACCAACGGCGGCAAGCAGGCGATCTACGAGGCGTTCGCCGCGCTGCTCGACCCGGGCGACGAGGTCATCGTCCCCGCGCCCTACTGGACCACCTACCCGGAGTCCATCCGGCTGGCGGGCGGCGTGCCGGTGGAGGTCGTCGCGGACGAGACCACCGGATACCGGGTCTCGGTCGAGCAGTTGGAGGCCGCGCGCACCGAGAAGACGAAGGTGCTGCTGTTCGTCTCCCCCTCGAACCCGACCGGCGCCGTCTACCCGCGCGAGCAGGTCGAGGAGATCGGCCGCTGGGCGGTGGAGCACGGGCTGTGGGTGCTCACCGACGAGATCTACGAGCACCTGGTCTACGGCGACGCGGAGTTCACCTCGCTCCCGGCGGTCGTCCCCGAGCTGCGCGACAAGTGCGTGGTCGTCAACGGCGTGGCCAAGACGTACGCCATGACGGGCTGGCGCGTGGGGTGGCTGATCGGTCCGCAGGACGTGATCAAGGGCGCGACGAACCTGCAGTCGCACGCCACCTCGAACGTCAGCAACGTCTCGCAGGCCGCCGCGCTGGCCGCCGTCTCCGGCGACCTGGACGCCGTGGCGGAGATGCGTGCCGCGTTCGACCGGCGCCGCCGCACCATCGTGCGGATGCTCAACGAGATCGACGGCGTGCTCTGCCCCGAACCGGAGGGCGCGTTCTACGCGTACCCGTCGGTGAAGGCGCTGCTGGGCAAGGAGATCCGCGGCAAGCGGCCCGCCACCTCGGTCGAGCTGGCCGCACTGATCCTGGAGGAGGTCGAGGTCGCGGTCGTCCCGGGTGAGGCGTTCGGCACCCCCGGCTACCTGCGGCTGTCCTACGCGCTGGGCGACGAGGACCTGGCCGAGGGCGTCTCGCGGATCCAGAAGCTGCTCGCGGAGGCCCGCGACTGACCGGCCGGCCCCCATGGGGAGCGAAGCGGGCCCGGAGGCGCTGCCTCCGGGCCCGCTCGCGTTTTCGGAACATCCCCTTCCGGGAACCGGCTGTCTCTCCGGGGCCCTGATGCGGCAGGATCTGGGAATGTTGCACTCTTCCGGGGAGCGGGACCCGCGTACGCTGCCGAAGGCCCATCTGCATCTGCACTTCACCGGGTCGATGCGCCCCTCCACACTGCTCGAACTGGCGGACAAGTACGGCGTGCACCTGCCGGACGCGCTGAGCGGCGCCGAGCCGCCGAAGCTGCGGGCGACCGACGAGCGCGGCTGGTTCCGGTTCCAGCGGCTGTACGACATCGCGCGGTCCTGCCTGCGGGAGCCCGAGGACATCCAGCGACTGGTGCGCGAGGCGGCCCAGGAAGACCTGCGGGACGGCTCGCGCTGGCTGGAGATCCAGGTCGATCCCACCTCCTACGCGCCGCGGCTGGGCGGACTCACACCCGCGCTGGAGATCATCCTGGACGCGGTGGAGACCACGTCCCGGGAGACCGGCCTCGGCATCCGCCTGCTGGTGGCGGCCAACCGGATGAAGCACCCGCTGGACGCCCGCACCCTCGCCCGGCTCGCGGTGCGCTACCGGGACCGCGGCATCGTGGGGTTCGGCCTCTCCAACGACGAACGACGCGGCTTCGCACGCGATTTCGACCGTGCCTTCACCATCGCGCGGGAGGGCGGGCTGCTCGCGGCACCGCACGGCGGCGAACTCTCCGGGCCGAGCAGCGTCCGGGACTGCCTGGACGATCTGCGCGCCGGCCGGATCGGCCACGGAGTGCGCGCCGCGGAGGACCCCTGGCTGCTGGCCCGGCTGGCCGAACGGCAGGTGACCTGCGAGGTCTGCCCCGCCTCCAATGTCGCGCTCGGCGTCTACGACAAAGCGGCCGACGTCCCGCTGCGGGCGCTGTGGGACGCCGGGGTGCCGGTGGCGCTCGGCGCCGACGACCCGCTGCTGTTCGGCTCCCGGCTGGCCGCCCAGTACGAGCTGGTGCGCCGGGAGCACGGCTTCTCGGACGCGGAGCTGGCGGAACTGGCCCGGCAGTCCGTGCGCGGCGCCTCGATGCCGCAGGGCGTCCGGGACGAGATCCTGGCCGACATCGACGCCTGGCTGGCGGCCGAACCGGGCTGACTGCGGGACGCCGGGAGCTGTCGCCACGGACGCCGGGCGGCCGGCCCGCGGGACGCCGGGGCGCGGGGACGGCGCGGCTGCCGCACCCGCCGGGGTGTGCCCGCCGCGGGAGCCGGGCGCTCGTCCGTGCGCTGCCGCTACAGTGCGCAGCCGACCATCACGGGTTCGTTGGTGAGGTCGACGCCGAAGGCGTCCCGCACCCCCTCGCGCACCTCCCGGGCCAGCCCGAGCAGGTCCGCCGTGGCGGCCGAGCCGCGGTTGGTGAGCGCCAGCGTGTGCTTGGTGGAGATCCGGGCCGGGCCCCGGCCATACCCCTTGGTGAAGCCCGCCCTGTCGATGAGCCAGGCCGCGGACGTCTTCGTCCGGCCGTCCCCCGCCGGGAAGGCCGGGGGTGCCACGTCCGGACCGAGCCGCTCGGCCACCCGGTCGAGGAAGGCCGCGTACTCCGCCTCGTCCAGGATCGGGTTGGTGAAGAACGACCCGGCCGACCAGGTGTCGTGGTCCTCGGGGTCGAGCACCATGCCCTTGCCGGCGCGCAGCCGCAGCACGGTCTCGCGGGCCTCGGCGACCGGCACCCGGTCCCCCGTCCCGACCCCGAGAAGGCGCGCCGTCTCCCCGTACTTGATCGGTGCGGACCTGCCTTCCGCGTCCTCCAGCTCGAAGCGGACCCGCAGCACGACGTGGCGCGCAGGGTCGGCCTTGAAGCGGCTGTGCCGGTAGGAGAAGTCGCACTCTTCGTTCGAGAGGGTGACCGTCTCGCGGGTCCGTCGGTCGTAGGCGACGACCTCGGTGAGCGTGCTGGAGACCTCCTGGCCGTACGCGCCGACGTTCTGGATCGGCGTGGCGCCCGCGGAGCCGGGGATGCCGGCCAGGCACTCGACGCCCGCCAGCCCGGCCTCGACGGTACGTGCGACGGCGTCCGACCAGTTCTCGCCCGCCGCCAGCTCCAGCCGGGTGCCGGAGAGCGAGGAACCGCCGGTCGCGATGTGCAGGACGGTCCCCGCGAAGCCGTCGTCGGAGATCACGAGGTTGCTGCCGCCCGCGATGATCAGCAGCGGCGTACCGCTGTCGTCGGCCTCGCGGACCGCCGCGATCACCTCGTCGTCGGTCGTCGCCGTGACCAGCCGCCGGGCCGGGCCGCCGAGGCGCAGCGTCGTCAGCGGGGCGAGCGAGACCAGGGGGACACCGGGGTCAACGTAGAGTTCCTGCACGCGCTCCAGAGTACGGGGGCGCGTGCACTGCTCGACCGGAGGCCGTGCCGGACCGTCGCGTCGGCTCGCCGGACTCCGGTCCGCGGGGAGCCGGAAGCGGCTGGACCCGGGCTCCCGGGTCCGCCGGGTACGGGCTGGGGCCCGGTCCGTCAGGCGAGCCGGACCACGGCGCGGGACATCCCCAGCACCTTGGCGCCGGCGCTGCTGACCGTCAGGTCCACCTGGACCGTACGGGCCTCGTCGTCCAGCTTCTTGGCGACCTTCGCCGCCACCTCGATGGCAGCGCCCCGGTCGTCGTCCGGGACGACGACCGGCTTGGTGAAGCGCACCCCGTACTCGACCAGCGCGCCGGGGTCGCCCGTCCAGTCGGTGATCACCCGAGCGGCCTCGGCCATGGTGAACATGCCGTGCGCGATCACGTTCGGCAGCCCGACGTCCTTGGCGAATCGCTCGTTCCAGTGAATGGGGTTGAAGTCCCCGGAGGCGCCCGCGTACCGGACCAGCCGCTCGCGGTCCACGGGGAAGGTGCGGGCGGGCAGCTCCGTGCCCACCTCCACGTCGGCGTAGGCGATCTGCGCTGTCATGTCCGTCACTCCCCTTCGGCCGCTTCCACCGCACGCGCCACCAGCTTGGTGTACACGGTCACCACCGGCTCTCCCGCCGCGTCCCGGACGTCGCCGCGCACGTCGAGGACCTCGTTGCCCGCCAGGGACTTGATGGACTCGATCGTCGAGGTGGTCGAGAGCAGGTCTCCGGCGCGGGCCGGGCGGTGGTGGACGAAGCGCTGCCCCCCGTGCACCACCCGTGAGTAGTCCAGTCCCAGTTCCGGGTCCTGCACCACGGAGAAGGCTTCTCGGAACGTGACGGAGAATACGAAAGTGGGCGGCGCGATCACCTCCGGGTGACCGAGCGCCCGGGCCGCCTCGGCGTCCGTGTAGGCGGGGTTGTCGTCCCCGATGGCCTCCGCGAACTCGCGGATCTTCTCCCTGCCGACCTCATAGGGCCTGCTGGGCGGATACGTCCGTCCGACGAAGGACTGGTCGAGTGCCATCTGCGGCGCCTCCTGCGGCAGTGCGGCGGATTCACGACGAGTACGGCTGCGCGGGACGTCCGGTTCCGGAGTGCCGGACACCGGACACAGCACGAGGCCGACCCCGTTCGACGGGGACGGCCTCGAAGCGCGAGACGATTCAGCGCGTCTCGCGGTGCACGGTGTGCCGGTTGTCACGCGGACAGAACTTCTTCATCTCAAGCCTGTCCGGGTTGTTGCGCCGGTTCTTCTTCGTGATGTAGTTCCGCTCCTTGCACTCCACGCAGGCCAGCGTGATCTTCGGGCGGACGTCTGTGGCAGCCACGTGAGTGCTCCTTGACGAACGGACGGGTTTTAACGCAGAAAGAGTAGCCGATCGGAGGACCGACCCCACAACCGGCTACTGTCGGTGAAGTAGCGGTGACCGGACTTGAACCGGTGACACAGCGATTATGAGCCGCTTGCTCTACCGACTGAGCTACACCGCCACGATGCGGCGACCTCCCGACGGAAGATCTCTCACATCAGAGCCCCAAAACGGAATCGAACCGTTGACCTTCTCCTTACCATGGAGACGCTCTGCCGACTGAGCTATTGGGGCGAGCGATGAAGACATTACACGCCCCGCCGCCAAACGTGAAATCGGTATTCGCCCCGCCGACGCCCCCCGGCCGGCCTCCGGATCACCCCTGATCCGTCCCCGAACGCCGCCCCTCCCGCCGCCCCGTCGCCTCCTCCCGGCCCTCCTCCCGGCCGCCGTGGGCTGCCCGACCGACCACCCCGTGTCCGAGCCCCGGGCCGGCCTCGCGCCACCCCCGGTTCGCCCCGGTTCGCCCCCGGTTCGCCCCCGGCGTCCCGCCGTCGTACCGCCTCCGGCACACCACCCGGGACGGGCCCGGCACACCACACCGGTACGACTATTCGTCTCCTCCCCGTCGGCGCTCACTGCGCGTCCTACTCTCGTCCCACATACGACGTGGGGGTCAGATGACCGACAGCGAGCCACAGGAACCGGGAAGGGCGGGGCGGGATTCCCGCGACGCCGCCCGGCAGTCCGCCCGCCCGGCACGCTCCCTCGTGCTGTGCGGCGCGCGACTGGCCGACGGCCGCACGGTCGACGTACGCCTCGTCGGCGAACGCATCGAAGCCGTCGGCACCGCCGGCAGCCTCGGCACGGCACAGGACAGCGCCACCCGGATCGATCTGTCCGGATATCTGCTGCTCCCCGCCCCCGCCGAACCCCACGCGCACTACGACACGGCGCTGACCGCGGGCCCGCCCGGCCGCCCCGACCTCGGCCGGCCCGGCGACAGCGCCGACCCCGCCGCGGACGACGTGCAGCGGCGCACCACCGAAGCGGCGCTCCTCCAGCTCAGCCAGGGCGCGACCGCGCTGCGCACCCATGTGCACATCGGTGACGTGGCGGGACTGCGCTCCCTGGCAGCGGTGCTGCAGGCCCGCAGGTCGCTGCGCGGCCTCGTGGACCTCAGCGCCGTCGCCGTGCCCCGGCTGCTGACCGGCGCCGCGGGAGCCGAGGGGCTGTCGATGCTGCGGGACGCGGTGAAGATGGGCGCCGCGGCCGTCGGCGGCTGCCCCGACCTGGACCCCGATCCGGGCGGTTACGTGGAGGCGGTTCTGGACGTCGCGGCCGAGCACGGCTGCCAGGTCGACCTGCACACCGACGGCAGCGACCCGGCGCGCCTCGCACGCCTCGCCGCCGCGGTCGGCGGGCTGCGGCCCGGTGTCGTCATCGGCCCCTGCGGCGGCCTCGCCCGGCAGCCGCTCCAGACCGCTCAGCGCGCCGCCGGCCAACTGGCCGCCGCCGGGGTGACGGTGGTCTGCCTGCCGCAGGGCAACTGCGGCGTACTCGAACGCTCCACCCCCACCGCCCCGTCCCGGACGGCGCCCGTCCGGATGCTGCTGGCGGCAGGGGTCGCGATCGCCGCGGGCAGCGGGGCGCTGCGGGACGCCGCCAACCAGGTGGGCCGCGGTGACCCGCTGGAAGCCGCTTATCTGCTCGCCTCGCACGGAGAAGCCCGCCCGTACAACGCCTACGAGACGATCAGCACCCGTGCCCGCGCCGCGATGGGACTGCCCGAAGTGCGCGTCGAAGCCGGGTTCCCCGCGGAGTTGCTCGCGGTCCGCGGTACCGAACTGGCCGCGGCGCTCTCCCTCGCCTACAGCCGGATCGTCGTCCACCGGGGGCGCGTCGTGGCACGCACCAGCGCCGTGCGGGAGTACTGCGACCTGGTCGGAGCACGCGAGTTGGGCCTGCCGCGCCAGTCACAGGGGTGACGGAACGGGCGGACGGGCGCGCCCCCGCTCCGGCGGGCCGGGGGTGCGCCGTCGGCTGCAGCGGTGGGCGTACGGTCGGAGGATGCGCACAGTTATCGCTGGTGGACACGGTCAGATCGCGTTGCGGCTGGAGCGGCTGCTCGCCGGGCGCGGGGATGCGGTGGCGGGGATCGTCCGCCGCCCCGGGCAGGCGAGCGCCCTCCTGGCCGCGGGTGCCGAACCCGTCGTGTGCGACCTGGAGACGGCCGGTGTCGAAGAGGTGACACGGCATCTGGAGGGCGCCGACGCAGTCGTCTTCGCCGCCGGGGCCGGACCGGGCAGCGGTAGTGCCCGCAAGCAGTCGGTGGACCATCGCGCGGCCGTCCTGTGCGCCGACGCGGCACAGGCTGCGGGCGTGCGACGCTACGTGATGGTCTCCGCAATGCGCGCCGACGCGCTCCTCGACGGCACCCCCGACGGGATGGACCCCGTCTTCGCGGACTACCTGCGGGCCAAGGGCGCCGCCGACGACGACCTCCGGGCCCGTCCCGACCTCGACTGGACAGTGCTGCGCCCCGGCCGGCTCACCGACGGGACCGGCACCGGCCGCGTCCACCTGGCCCCTGAGACCGGCCGCGGCGAAGTCACACGGGACGACGTGGCCGCCGTCCTCATGGCCCTGCTCGACGAGCCCCGCACCGCAGGACTGACCCTGGAACTCATCGGCGGCCGCATGCCGATCCCCGAGGCGATCGACGAGATCGCCGGGGTGGAAGGAAGCTGACGGGGAGTCCGCTTCCGGCCGGCGCCCCGGCGCCGGCCGGGCAGCGCTCGCGCGGCGAGGCGACAGTCCGCCCCGCGCCCCCGTCACCCGAACTGGCCCGGCTGATAGGCGCCGGCGGGCTGCTGGACGATGACGTTCCCGCGGTTGAAGGCGTTGATCAGGGCGATGAGCGAAACCAGGGCCGCGAGCTGCTCCTCGTCGTAGTGCTCGGCGGCGGCCGCCCAGGCCTCGTCGGTGACCCCGCCCGCCGCGTCCGCGATGCGGGTACCCTGCTCCGCGAGCTCCAGCGCGGCCCGCTCGGCCGCGGTGAACACGGTCGCCTCCCGCCAGGCCGCGACCAGATGGAGCCGCGTCGAGGTCTCGCCCGCGTGCGCGGCTTCCTTGGTGTGCATGTCGGTGCAGAACCCGCAGCCGTTGATCTGACTGGCGCGGATCTTCACCAGTTCCTGCGTCGCGGGCGGCAGCGTCGAGTCCTCCACCACCTTGCCGGCCGCCACGATGTGCTTCATGAACCTGCTCAGCAGCGGGCTCTCGAAAAGGTTCAGACGCGCTTCCACGGTGCACTCCTTGCTTGCCGTTGTCGATGACTGCACCTGTTCCGACGGGTGAGCCCCCGCCGGATGTGACACGGCAGGAATGTGACGTGCGTCTCCCCCGCCTCCGGCTGCGTCGGACGCGCTGACGGGCACATGGCAGGATCTCGAGAATGAACGGCTACGGCGAACTCTCCCTGCGTGCGGGAGGACGGCCCATCCGCGTGGGCCTCGCGCCGGCGGCACTGACGGCGCTTGTGGCGGGAGTCGCGGCCGGACTCGGCGTCGCCCGCGCCGAGGAGTGGGGCATCATCTCCGGCGTGGTCGGCGCGGGGACCGTCCTGGGCGCTTTCGCCGTGCTCGGGCGCCGCGTGCAGGCGGGTCCTGCGGGGCTGCGCTTCCGCACGCTGCTGCGGTGGCGCCGGCTGGACTGGAAGGAGACCGCAGGCTTCGAGGACCTCCGGGTGGACAGCAGCGACCCTCGCCTCCGCAGCACCAATCTGCCTGTCGCGGCCAGGCTGCGGGACGGGGCTCTCGTCGTGCTGCCGGTGCCGTACCTCGCCGCCGAGGAAGCCGGGACCTTCCACGAGGAGACGGCCCGACTGCGCGCGCTGCGACGCGGCTACGCGGACGACACCTCGCCGGGGTAGCGGGAGAACGTCCGGCAGCGCCGTGCGCGTCGCCGCCCCACCGTCACCCCGCACAGCAGAAAGGGCCCGCCCCAGCGTTTCCGCTGGTCGCGGGCCCTTTCGAGGCTGTGGCGGCGCCAGGATTCGAACCTGGGAAGGCTGAGCCGGCAGATTTACAGTCTGCTCCCTTTGGCCGCTCGGGCACACCGCCGGGGATTGCTGCCGGGCACTCCGCCTGGGGCGGTGCGCCGTGGCAACGGTGTAAACCATACCCGATGCACCGGGGTGGTTCGCCACCCGGTTGATCAGCCGCGCGGGGCCGTCGGGCGGGTCGCCGGGCAGGACCTCGGGGCAGGCCGGGTGCTCCGCCGCGACGCCCCTCGCCGCAGGGGCCGGAGCACGGTCGCGGGTGGCTAGGCTTTGCGCACGGCCCTCCGGGGTCGTTCTCTGCCGGATCTATGTACGAGGAGCCAACTCACCATGGCCGACGCCAGTTTCGACATCGTCTCGAAGGTCGAGCGGCAGGAGGTCGACAACGCGCTGAACCAGGCCGCGAAGGAGATCTCCCAGCGCTACGACTTCAAGGGTGTGGACGCGTCCCTCGCGTGGTCGGGCGAGCGGATCGAGATGCGGGCGAACTCGGAGGAGCGGGTCAAGGCCGTGCTCGACATCTTCCAGTCCAAGCTGGTCAAGCGGGGTATCTCGCTGAAGGCGCTGGACGCCGGGGAGCCGCAGGCGTCGGGCAAGGAGTACCGCATCTCCGCGTCGCTCGAGGAAGGCATCTCCCAGGACAACGCGAAGAAGGTCGCGAAGGTGATCCGGGACGAGGGGCCCAAGGGCGTGAAGGCCCAAGTGCAGGGCGACGAGCTGCGGGTGACCTCGAAGAGCCGGGACAGCCTGCAGGAGGTCATCGGTCTGCTGAAGGGCAAGGACTTCGACTTCGCCCTTCAGTACGTCAACTTCCGCTGACGACAGCGCACCGTCCCGGCCCGCTCGGTCCCGCCATGCGGCGCGGCCGGGCGGGCCGGCGCCTGCTCCGGACGGCGCGGACGGGCCGACGGATGATCGGCCCCGCCCGCGGCGCGGGCGGGGCTGTGTTCACCAGCGGTACCCCGGGTAGGCCGCCGGGGCGCTGGTGGAGACGATCTCCCGGCCCAGCGGCATCAGCGAGATCGGGACCATCTTGAAGTGCGCCAGCCCGAAGGGGATGCCGATGAGGGTGACGCACAGGCCCACTCCGAGCGTGATGTGGCCGAGGGTGAGCCAGATGCCCGCGAAGACGAGCCAGACGATGTTCCCGGCACCGGAAGCGGCGCCCGCTCCGGGGCGCTGTACGACCGTTCGGCCGAACGGCCACAGGGCGTAGGAGGCGATGCGGAAGCAGGCCAGCCCCCAGGGGACCGTGATGATGAGCACACAGCAGATGAGTCCGGCCAGGACGTAGCCCAGGGCCATCCACAAGCCGGAGAAGATCAGCCAGATGAGATTGAGGAGGGTCTTCACCCGGGCCAGCCTGCCATCTTCTCCAGCCGGGCGACACGTTCCGCCATCGGAGGATGGGTGGAGAAAAGTTTCGTCATACCGCCCTCGCCGCGACGGAACGGATTGGCGATCATCAGATGACTCGCCGTCTCCAGCCGCGGCTCGGGCGGCAGCGGGAGCTGGGCCGTACCGGCCTCCAGCTTGCGCAGGGCCGAGGCGAGCGCCAGGGGGTCCCCGGTGAGCTGCGCCCCGGAGGCGTCCGCCTCGTACTCGCGGGAGCGGGAGACGGCCAACTGGATGAGGGAGGCCGCGAGCGGGCCCAGCAGCATGATCAGCAGCATCCCGACCAGACCGGGACCCTCGTCGTCGTCGGCGCGCCCCACGGGGACCAGCCAGGCGAAGTTGACGAGGAAGAGAACCACCGAGGCGAGGGCGCCCGCGACGGAGGAGATGAGGATGTCCCGGTTGTGGACATGGCTCAACTCGTGGCCCAGAACCCCGCGCAGCTCGCGCTCGTCCAGCAGGCGCAGGATGCCGTCGGTGCAGCACACCGCGGCGTTGCGCGGGTTGCGCCCGGTGGCGAAGGCGTTGGGCGCCTGGGTGGGCGAGAGGTAGAGCCGCGGCATGGGCCGGCGGGCGGCCGTGGACAGCTCCCGGACCATGCGGTAGAGCTGCGGCGCCTCGAACTCGCTGACCGGGCGGGCACGCATGGCGCGCAGTGCGAGCTTGTCGCTGTTCCAGTACGCGTAGGCGTTGGTGCCCAGCGCGATCAGCAGCGCGACGACCAGGCCCGTGGTGCCGAAGAAGCTCCCGATGACGACGATGAGAGCGGACAGCCCTCCCAGGAGCAGGGCTGTCCTCAGCCCGTTGTGCCGGCGGTGCACGGTACGCCCTCCAGATGGTGCTGCGGAGCCCTGACGCGGGCAGACCTTCCGCCCTCAGCAACCCCGTCCAGTGGACCCTCCCTTTTTCGTCAACGGAGAGCGGGCGTTCTCAGTTCCCCCGGGTGTGCCCGTCGGTGTTCCGGCCGGGGTTCTCGTCGGCACAGCGGCAGCGGGCCGGCCGGGCGGTCCCGTCGGCACAGCGGCAGCGGGCCTGTGGGCAGCGCGACGGCGCTGCCGCGGCGTTTCCCGGCGGCGCGGCGTCCCCGCCGCCGCGCGGTCAGAAGAGCGCGGCGGTGGTGAACCGGAGCACGAGCTGCGGCGCCCCGGAGGAGGCCAGTGCGAGCGCCCCGGTCAGCGCGAGGGTCGCGGTGAGCGGGGCGGAGAGCCGCGGGAAGGCCGAGGGTGTCCGCTCCCGGTCCGCGGTGGGGCGGAAGAGCAGCGCGGTCCAGGTGAGGTAGTAGACGAGCGCGACCACGACGTTGAGCGCCATGACGACGGCGAGCCAGCCCAGCCCCGCGTCCACGGCGGACTGGAAGACGGCGACCTTGGCGAACAGGCCGACGACGCCCGGGGGCAGTCCGGCCAGACACAGCAGGAAGAACGCGAGGGCCGCGGCGGCGACCGGACGGGTGTGGACCAGGCCGCGGAAGTCCTCGAGGCGACCGTCCGCACCGGATGGCCGGATCGCGGCGACGACGGCGAAGGCGCCCAGGTTCACGACGGCGTACATCAGCGCGTAGGCGAGCGTGGTGCCGACTGCCCGGTCCGGCTCGTCCGCGTACCCGGCGGCGGCGATGGGGACCAGCAGATAGCCCGCCTGTCCGACCGAGGACCAGGCGAGCAGCCGGACGGCTCCGTGCGCCCGGTCGGTGCGCTGCCGCAGCGCGCCCAGGTTGCCGACGCTCATGGTCAGCGCGGCGAGCACGGCGAGCGCAGGCCCCCAGGCGTCCGCGTACGAGGGGAAGGCCCGCACGGCGACCAGGATCAGCCCGGAGAAGCCCGCTGCCTTGCCGATCACCGACAGGTAGGCGGCCACCGGCACCGGGGCGCCCACATAGGTGTCGGGAACCCAGAAGTGGAAGGGCGCCGCGGCGGTCTTGAAGGCGAAGCCGACCATGGTCAGCGCCACGCCGGTGGCCGCGAGAGTGCTCAGCCGGCTGTCGGTCCCGGGCAGCGCCTCGGCGACGGTGCTCAGGTGCATGCTGCCGGTGGCCGCGTAGACGAAGCTGACGCCCAGCAGCATCACGGCGGTGGCGACCACGGACGACAGGAAGAACTTCAGCGCCGCCTCGGACGAGAGCCGCTCGCCGCGCCGGAGACCGACCAGCGCGAAGGCCGGGAGCGAGGCGACCTCCAGGGCGACGACGAGCGTCGCCAGGTCGCGCGCGGCAGGCAGCAGCGCGGCACCGGCGGCCGAGGAGAGCAGCAGGAACCAGAACTCCCCCGCGGGCAGCCGCTCCCGGCGGACCGCGGTGATGGACAGCAGTGCGGTGACGAAGGCGCCGCCCAGGACGAGGAGCTGCACGGTGAGGGTGAAGGTGTCGGCGACGTAGCTGCACGCGCGCGTGCCGGAGGTGAGGCAGAAGGTGGCGCGGTCCTCGCCGACGAGCGGGACGAGGGCCAGCCCGGCGAGGGCGAGCGCGGCGGCCGAGACCACGCCGAGCAGCCCCTTGTGCCGCTCGGCCAGGAAGAGTTCGGCCACGAGCACGACCAGCGCGGCCACGGCGACGAGGGCGGGCGGCGCGACGGCGGCCCAGTCGATGCTCTGCACGAGGCCGGCGCCCTGGGCGAGGTGGGTGCGCGGCGCCGTCCGGGTGAGGCCGTGCGCGGCATGTTCGGCGGCGAGCGCGGTCATCGGGAGCGCGATCATCGGGCCACTCCTGGCAGGAGGTTCTGTACGGCCGGCTCCATCAGTCCCAGGAGGGCTCCGGGCCACAGTCCGGCGACGAGGGTCAGGACGACCAGCGGGGTCCAGGCGGCGAACTCGTACGGGCGTACGTCCGGCACCGTGGTGAGCGCTTCGGGCCGGACCTCGGCCGGGTCGCCCATACAGACTCGGCGGACGACCTGGAGCAGGTACGCGGCGGTCAACAGGGTGCCCAGGGCGCCGAGGGCGAGGAAGACCAGAAAGGCGGGCCGGCTCAGTCCGGCCGCCGGATGGTAGGCGCCCAGCAGGGCCAGCAGCTCTCCCCAGAACCCGGCCAGTCCGGGCAGCCCCAGGGAGGCCACGGCGGCGAAGGCGAGCAGCCCGCCGAGCCGCGGCGCCCGGCCGTAGAGGGCGCCGCCGGTGGTTCCGGCCAGGGTGTCGAGGTCGCCGGTGCCGGTGCGGTCCTTGACCGCGCCGACGAGGAAGAACAGCAGCCCGGTGATCAGGCCGTGGGCGAGGTTCGCGTACAGCGCGCCGTTGACGCCGGTGCGGGTGAGCGTGGCGATGCCCAGCAGGACGAAGCCCATGTGGCCCACCGAGGAGTAGGCGATCAGCCGCTTGAGGTCGCCCTTGGCGCCCCGGCGCGCGAGGGCGAGGCAGACGAGCGAGCCGTAGAGGATGCCGGCGACGGCGAACGCCGCCAGGTAGGGCGCGAAGGTGTGCGCGCCGTCGGGGACGCCGGGCAGCAGGATCCGCACGAACCCGTAGGTGCCCATCTTCAGCAGCACACCGGCCAGCAGCACGGAGCCCACCGTGGGTGCCGCGGTGTGGGCGTCCGGGAGCCAGCTGTGCAGCGGCCACATGGGCGCCTTGACCGCGAGTCCGATGCCGATGGCCAGGGCCGCGACCACCTGGGTGGTGTGGCCGAGGCCGGAGCCGTGCGCCTGGGCGAGCCGCACCATGTCGAACGTTCCGGCGTTCAGTCCGAGGACCAGCAGCCCGAGCAGCAGCACGACGGAGCCGAGCAGCGTGTAGAGCACGAACTTCCACGCCGCCGGGCCCCGGCCCGCGCCGCCCCACCGGGCGATCAGGAAGTACATCGGGACGAGCACCGTCTCGAACGCCAGGAAGAACAGCACCAGGTCGAGCACCGCGAAGGTGGCGAGGGTGCCGCACTCCAGCAGGAGCAGCAGCGCGACCAGCGCCTTGGGGCCGGGCCCCGGCGGCCGCTTGGCGTAGCAGTGGAGCGCGCACAGGAACGACAGCAGCGCGGTGAGGACGAGCAGCGGCAGCGAGACGCCGTCGGTCCCCAGGTGCAGCCGGACGCCCAGCGCGGGGATCCAGTCCACGTTCGTCTCGGCCTGCATGGTGCCGGGGCGGTCGTGGTCGAAACCGAGGGCCAGCAGGACCGCGAGGACGAGCACGGCGCCGGTGACGGTCACCCCGTGCCGCAGCACGGCCTGCTCGGGGCTGCGGCCGCGCAGGCCGGGCGGTGCGGGCAGCAGCGCGGCGGCCGCTCCGAGCAGCGGCAGGGCGACGACGGCGATCAGGAGCGCCTGCAGGACAGTGTCGTCGAGCGGGATCACGTCACGCCCCTCCGTTTCCGGTCATGGCCACCACGGCGATGACGGCGAGCGCCAGGGAGCCCGTCAGCAGCGCGCCGAGGTAGGTCTGCACGTTGCCCGTCTGGGCGCGCCGGACGGCGGCGCCCAGCAGGCGCGGGGCGCGTCCGGCGGCTGCCACGTAGGTGTCGACGACCGCGCTGTCCAGGAAGCGCACCAGCCCGGCCGCGCCCTGGACGGGGCGTACGACCAGGGCGCGGTAGAGCGCGTCCAGATGGAATCCGGCCGCCGCGTGCCGGTGCAGCGGTCCGAGCAGCAGCACGCCGGGGTCGGCGTCGTGTTCGGGGTGGAGGGCGGCGAGCGCGCTGCTGTGCCGCCAGGTGGCGTAGGTGAGCAGACCGCCGACCAGGGCGACGCCGGTGGCGAGCACGGACGTGGTCAGTGTGGGGGTGAGGGACGCGCCGTCGAACCAGTGGGGCAGTACGGGGAAGGCGATGCCCAGGGCGAGTGAGGGCAGCGCGAGCGTCCACAGGACGAGGTTCATGACGGCCGGGGCGGGGCGGTGCTCGTCCTGGCCGACGTGCCGCTGCACGGGGCCCGGGGTGGCGAGCTCCGTTTCGGGCGCCTGCTGCGGCACCGCTTCGGGGACGTGTTCGGCGGCTTTCTCACCGGTGACGGCGAGCGGTGCGACGGCGGGGCCGCCCCGGAAGGCGAGCAGCCACAGCCGGGCCGCGTAGGCGGCGGTCAGCAGCGCGGTGAGCAGGCCGGCGGCCAGGACGATCCAGCCGGCGCCCGCGGGCACCGCGTGCGCTCCGGCGAAGGGGGGATGCGCGTCACCGAAGGCGGCGTGTTCGGCCGCGGCCAGCACGGCTTCCTTGGAGAAGAAGCCGGAGAACGGCGGGATCGCGGCGAGGGCCAGCAGGGCGATGGTCATCGTCCAGTAGGCGTCGGGGACGCGCCGGGCGATGCCGCCCGTGCGGGCCATCACCGTCAGCGAGTTGGTGCCGGCCGCGTGGATGACGACCCCGGCCGCCAGGAACAGCAGCGCCTTGAACGCGCCGTGGACCAGCAGGTGGAAGACGGCCGCGCCGCGGTCGGCGACGGCCAGCGCGCCGGCCATGTAGGCGAGCTGGCTGATGGTCGAGTAGGCGAGGACGCGTTTGATGTCGTCCTGGGCGAGCGCGGCGAGCGCCGAGCCGGTCATGGTGAGCGCCGCCAGCACCGCGAGGACGAGGAGTGCGGCGGCGGAGGCGGTGAAGACGGGCAGCAGCCGGGCCACGAAGTAGACGCCGGCCGCGACCATGGTGGCGGCGTGGATCAGCGCGGAGACGGGGGTGGGGCCGGCCATCGCGTCCGGCAGCCAGGAGTGCAGCGGCAGCAGCGCCGACTTCCCGGCGACCCCGGCGAGCAGCAGCAGCGCGATCACCGTGGGGTGGGTCAGCTCGTACCCGGAGAGGCTGGAGGTGAGGCGGGTGACGACGGTGCTGATGCGGAAGCTGCCGGCCTCCGAGGCCAGCGCCAGGATGCCGATCAGGAACGGCACATCGCCCAGCTTGGTGACCAGGAAGGCCTTGAGGGAGGCGGCACGCGCCGCCGGGGTCTCCCAGTAGTGCCCGACCAGGAAGTAGGAGCAGATGCCCATGACCTCCCAGCCGACGAGCAGCACGATCAGGTCGTCGCTGTAGACCACGAGGAACATCGCGGCCGTGAAGAGCGAGACCAGCGCGGCGTACGAGGCGTAGCGCGGGTCGTCGCGCAGGTAGCCGGTGGAGTAGAGCTGCACGCAGGTGGCGACGACCCCGACGAGGACGGCGACCAGGACCGCGAAGCCGTCGAGGTTGAGCGCGAGCTGGAGGGGGAGCGCGTCGTTGCCGGTGGGTGCGAGTTCGGTGGCCGCGCGCAGGGCCGGGCCGCCGCCCTGGCGGGCCGCGACGACGACGGCGAGGACCGCGGCGGCGAGGGTGGGCAGGACCGCGAGCGGGCGGACGAAGCCGGGGGCGCGGCGGCCGAGGAGCAGCCCGGCGAGCGCACCGAGCGCCGGGAGGACGGGGACCAGCGCTGCCAGTGTCGTGGTGCTCACGCGTGCCGCCTCCCTGCGGCGGGGCCCTGGACCTGCTGGTCGGAGCCGCTCTCGGCGTCGTTGTCGGTGGCGGGTGCCGGACTCTTCTCCACGTGTGAACCGCCGCCGGAGTCGCCCCCTGGCGGGCCGTCGCTCTCGTGGAGGTCCCGCAGTCCGTCGATGTCGGAGCTGCCGCGGTTGCGGTGGACGAGCAGGACGATGGCCAGACCGATGCCGATCTCGGCCGCGGCGATCGCGATGGTGAAGAGGGTGAGCGCCTGGCCCGCGTGCAGTGTGTCGCGGAGCCAGACGTCGAAGGCGACGAGGTTGATGTTGACGGCGTTGAGCATCAGCTCGACGGCCATCAGGACGAGGATGGCGTTCCGGCGTGCGAGGACGCCGTAGAGGCCGACGCAGAAGAGCAGGACGGCGAGTACGGCGGGATACGCGAGGTGCATCAGCGCTCACCGGCCCCGGTGCGCCCGGTGGGGAGGGCGCGGTCGCCGTCGCGGCGGGAGAGGACGATGGCGCCGACGAGTGCGGCGAGCAGCAGCACCGAGAGCGCCTCGAAGGGCAGCACCCAGTGCCGGAAGAGGGCCGTGCCGGTGACCTCGGAGGAGCCGCTGCCGGGTCCCGCGGGGTCCGCCAGGTCGATCCAGGTGGCGCGGAAGGCGTCGACGACGACGGTCACCAGGGTGGCCGCCGCCGCCAGGGAGACGGCGAGTGCCGCCCAGCGGTTGCCGGAGTCCGCGTCGGGTGAGCGCCCGATGGGGGCCCTGGTCAGCATGAGCCCGAAGAGGATGAGGACGACGACGGAGCCGACATAGATCAGCACCTGCACCCAGGCGATGAACTCGGCGGTCAGCAGCAAATACTCGACAGCGACCCCGCCGAGCGCGACCACCAGCCACAGCGCGGCGTGCACGAGCTGCTTGGTGGTCACCGTGACCAGGGCGGCGCCGAGGGTGACGAGGCCGACGAGCACGAAGACGATCTCCACCCCCGAGGGGGACAGAAAGCCGTGGTGGTCGGCGGCCGGGTGGGTGGCGGCCGCTCGCGCGAGAGCGTTCACTCGGCACCGCCTCGGGTGTCCTGGTCCGGCGCCTCCGCCGCGTCGTCCGGGCCGGGGTTCCGCGGCGCGTCCCGCTCGGGCTTCCGCGGCGGCCGGCCGGCTGTCCCGGCGGTCTCCTCGGCGGGGTGCTCGCGGTGCGCGGCCAGCATGTCGGCCTCCGCCACCTGGGCGGCCTTGTCGGCGGCCTTGCGGGCGGCGGCCACCTCCTTGGCCTCCTCCGCGCCCTCGTCCAGCGGCGGCGGCTCGGGCACGGTCCACATCCACTCGCGGAGGGTGTCCCGTTCGTGGGTCAGCTCCCGGATGTCGGTCTCCGCGTACTCGAACTCCGGCGACCAGAACAGCGCGTCGAAGGGGCACACCTCGATGCAGATACCGCAGTACATGCACAGGGCGAAGTCGATGGCGAACCGGTCGAGGACGTTGCGGCTGCGCTCGCGGCCGCCCGGCGCGGCGGGGGGCACCGTCTCCTTGTGCGAGTCGATGTAGATGCACCAGTCCGGGCACTCACGGGCGCAGAGCATGCAGACGGTGCAGTTCTCCTCGAACAGGCCGATGACCCCGCGGCTGCGGGACGGCAGTTCGGGCTGCGTGTCCGGGTAGTGCTCGGTGACCGAGCGCCGGGTCATGGTCCGGAGCGTGACGGCCAGGCCCTTGGCCAGCCCGGAGCCGAACACTCCGCGCCGCGCGCCGGGCCGCTCGGCGGGCGTGCCCGGGGAAGAGGCGGGGGACACGGCTACATCACCACCTTGACGACACCCGTGAGGGCGATCTGGAAGAGGGCGAGCGGGACGAGAGCGGTCCAGGCCAGCCGCTGGATCTGGTCCTCGCGCAGCCGGGGGTAGCTGACCCGCAGCCAGATCACCCCGAAGGCGAGGACGCCGGTCTTGAGCAGCATCCACAGCCAGCCCAGGCCGTCCGCGAAGGGACCGTGCCAGCCGCCGAGGAAGAGCACGGCCGTCAGCGCGGAGAGCACGACGATGCCCGCGTACTCGGCGAGCAGGAAGAGCGCGAACCGCAGCCCGGTGTACTCGGTGTACGCACCGAAGATGATCTCCGAGTCGGCGACCGGCGCGTCGAACGGCGGGCGCTGGAGCTCGGCGAGGCCCGCGGTGAAGAAGACCACCGCCCCCACCGCCTGCCACGGCAGCCACCACCACTCCCACACCCCGAGGATTCCGGGCAGCGAGAGGGTGCCGGCCGCCATGGTGACGGACGCGGCGGCCAACAGCATCGGCAGCTCGTAGGCCAGCAGCTGGGCCGCGGTCCGCAACCCGCCCAGCAGGGAGAACTTGTTGGCCGATGCCCAGCCGCCCATCAGCGAACCGAGGATGCCGACGCCCATCACGGCCAGCACGAAGAAGATCCCGGCGTCCAGGACCTGCACGACGCCGCCGCCGGGTGCCACCGGGATCGCGACGAGGACGAGCAGATACGGGATCAGGGCGAGGGCGGGAGCGAGCTGGAAGACCCGCCGGTCGGCGCCCTCGGGGACGATGTCCTCCTTCTGCGCGAACTTCACCCCGTCGGCGACCAACTGGGCCCAGCCGTGGAAGCCGCCCGCGTGCATCGGGCCGACCCGCCCCTGCATATGGGCCATGACCTTGTGTTCGGTCTGCCCCACCAGCAGCGGCAGCACGAGGAAGGAGAGCAGCACGGCCAGCAGCCGCACCGCGACGTCGACGGCGTCCATCAGGCTCCGTCCCCCTCGTGACGGTCCCGCTCCTGCTCCCGCTCCCGTCGGTCCCGGTCGGTGTCCGGCGCGGGGGTTTCGGCATCCGAGCGCCCGTCCGTGCCTCCGCCGTCGCCGGTCCGGGAGGTGTCCGGGGAGGGCGCCGTCGCGTCACCGCCGGACGGGGCGGGCTGGTGCCAGGGCGCGTCGGTCGAGCGCGGTGGGGCGGGAGCCGCCTCCGCGTCCTGCTGGGAGGCCGAGCCGGCGCGTGCGCTGCGGGTGCGGCGCGGCGCGTCGCCCGCGGCGCGGCGGGTGCGTTCGCGGGTGGGCGCCGGGGGGAGCTGTCCCTTGAGGGGCCCCCACTCGTTGGGGTCGGGGACTCCCGGGGGGAGCATCTGGCGGCGCTTGGGTCCGCCGTGCCCGGACTCGCCGGGCTCCTTCGCGCCGGGCCAGGCCTTGGCGACCCGGGCCGCGAGGACGAAGTCCTTGCGCAGCGGGTGCCCCTCGAAGGAGTCGGGCAGCAGCAGCGGCACGAGGTGCGGGTGGCCGGGGAAGTCGATGCCGAACATCTCGTGGGTCTCCCGCTCGTGCCAGGCGGCACCGGCGTAGACCCCGGTGGCGGTGGGCAGCGCGGGCGCCTCGTGGGGCAGCGTCGTCCGCACGACCAGGCGGCGGACGCCGCGGCCCGCCGCGGGCAGCGCCACCAGGTGCGCGCACACCCGGATGCCGGTGCCGGGCTCGTCGACGGCGCTGAGCCAGTCGAAGTAGGTGCAGCCGAGGTCGTCGCGGGCCGCGGTCAGCGCGGGGAGCCAGGCGTCGGCCGGCACGTCGGCGGTGAGCAGCCCGTAGGCGTCCGCGGCCGTCGCGCCCGGGCCGAAGAGCTCCTCGGCCGGCCGCGGCAGCCAGCCGGGGTGCTGGGGCGGCTCGGTCACCGTCCGTCCCCCTCCCGGTCGCCGTCCGGGGTCGCCTGCGGCGCGGCGGACGCCGCGGGCGGGGCGACCAGGCCGCTGGTGAGGGCACCGGCGGAGGGTGCGCCCGCGTCGCGTCCCGTATAGCGGTCGGCGGTGGACTCGGCGGCGATCTTCTCCTGGAGCTTGAGCACGCCCTGGAGCAGCGCCTCGGGCCGGGGCGGGCAGCCGGGCACGTAGACGTCGACGGGGATGATCTGGTCGACGCCCTTGGTGACCGCGTAGGAGTCCCAGTAGGGGCCGCCACAGTTGGAGCAGGCGCCGAACGAGATGACGTACTTGGGCTCGGGCATCTGTTCGTAGAGGCGTTTGACCGCGGGTGCCATCTTGTCGGTGACGGTGCCGGAGACGACCATCAGGTCGGCCTGCCGGGGGCCGGGAGCGAAGGGGATGACACCGAGCCGGATGAAATCGTGCCGTGCCATGGAGGCGGCGATGAACTCGATGGCGCAGCAGGCCAGCCCGAAGTTGAAGACCCACAGGCTGTAGCGGCGGCCCCAGTTGAGGACCACCTTCATCGGTTCGGGCGCCAGCCGCGAGAGCAGGCCGAGCTGGGACCGCCCCTCGGCGCGCGGCACCGCGGCGGGAGCCGGTGCGGCGGAGGTCGGGGTGTTCGTTACGTCCATTCCAGGACGCCCTTCTTGTACGCGTAGAGCAGGCCGACGGCCAGGAAGCCGAGGAAGACGAACATCTCCGCGAGCGTGGTGGCGCCGTAGCCGGGCGCGGCGAACACCGTCGACCAGGGGAACAGGAAGACGGAGTCGACGGCGAAGATGACATAGAGGAAGGCGTAGACGTAGTAGCGGACCTGGGTGTGCGCCCAGCCCTCGCCGACGGGGTCGACGCCGCACTCGTAGGTCAGCATCTTCTCGGGGGTGGGGACCACGGGCCGCAGCAGCCGACCGGCGGCGAAGGCCGCGCAGACGAAGAGCACACCGACGACGGCTACCAGCCCGACGACCGTGTAGCCGTGGAAGTAGTCCGGCACGCCTGCCCCGTCCTGAGTGTCGGTGGGTACGTTCGAGGATCTGTACGCACGGAGTGTAGGCCCTCGGGGAGTCACCGAGGACGGCCGCGTCGTACTCGCGGGCCTCTGCCGCGGGGCCGCGGCCACCGCCGCCCGGGCCGCCCCGGATCCGGAACCACCACCTCCGACGCCGCTTCCGACACCCGTGTCCGGTGGCGGCCCCGACTCCGCCCCCGGCGCCGCGCCGCCGCGTTCGCCCTTTCCGATGGTGATCCGCGTCACGCCGGGGTGGGCTCGGCCCGGTGCCCGTTCGAGGAGCCCTCCAGCAGAGAGGCGGAGTCTGGCGGCACGGCGCACTCCGTGGCGGCAGCAGCGCACGCCGGATGTCTCAAAAATCTGTCCACGATGGGAACAGCCACGGGAAGGCAACCCTTAGCAACGTACGATGGCAGGCGAGCCGCCGCCTTGAGGGAGGTCCGATCCACCGTGACCAGTCAGGTCAGCAGCCCAGCCGGGCCACAGTCCGGTCCCGAGGGGGACCGGGACAGCGGACGGGACAAAGAGGTCCGGCGCCTGGACCGGGTGATCATCCGGTTCGCGGGAGACTCCGGCGACGGTATGCAGCTCACCGGAGACCGCTTCACATCCGAGACGGCCTCGTTCGGCAACGACCTGTCGACGCTGCCGAACTTCCCGGCCGAGATCCGCGCCCCCGCGGGCACCCTGCCGGGCGTCTCCAGCTTCCAGCTGCACTTCGCCGATCACGACATCCTGACGCCGGGCGACGCCCCGGACGTGCTGGTGGCGATGAACCCGGCGGCACTGAAGGCGAACATCGCCGATGTGCCGCGCGGCGCCGAGATCATCGTGAACACGGACGAGTTCACCAAGCGCGCCATGACGAAGGTCGGCTACGACGCCAGCCCGCTGGAGGACGGCTCGCTGGACGGCTACAGCGTCCATCCCGTACCCCTGACGACGCTGACGGTCGAGGCGCTCAAGGAGTACGAGCTGGGCCGCAAGGAGGCCGGGCGGTCCAAGAACATGTTCGCGCTGGGTCTGCTGTCGTGGATGTACAACCGGCCGACCGAGCAGACCGAGGCGTTCCTGCGGACGAAGTTCGCCAAGAAGCCGACGGTCGCCGAGGCGAACATCGCGGCGTTCCGGTCCGGGTGGAACTTCGGCGAGACGACCGAGGACTTCGCCGTCTCCTACGAGGTCGCTCCCGCCTCCGGCGCCTTCCCCGCCGGGACGTACCGGAACATCTCCGGCAACCTGGCCCTGTCCTACGGACTGATCGCCGCGTCCCAGCAGGCGGACCTGCCGCTCTTCCTCGGCTCCTACCCGATCACCCCGGCCTCCGATGTGCTGCACGAGCTGAGCAAACACAAGAACTTCGGCGTGCGCTCCTTCCAGGCCGAGGACGAGATCGCGGGGATCGGCGCCGCGCTCGGCGCCGCCTTCGGCGGTTCGCTGGCGGTGACCACCACCTCGGGGCCCGGCGTGGCGCTGAAGTCGGAGACCATCGGCCTGGCCGTCTCGCTGGAGCTGCCGCTGCTGGTCGTCGACATCCAGCGCGGCGGCCCCTCCACCGGCCTGCCGACCAAGACCGAGCAGGCCGATCTGCTGCAAGCGATGTACGGGCGCAACGGTGAGGCGCCGGTGCCGATCGTGGCCCCGGCCACCCCGGCCGACTGCTTCACCGCGGCGCTGGACGCGGCGCGGATCGCGCTCACCTACCGGACCCCGGTGTTCCTGCTCTCGGACGGCTATCTGGCCAACGGCTCCGAGCCGTGGCGGATCCCCGAGGTGGACGAGCTGCCCGACCTGCGGACACAGTTCGCTTCGGGGCCCAACCACGAGCTGGACGACGGCACCGAGGTCTTCTGGCCCTACAAGCGCGACCCGCACACTCTCGCCCGCCCGTGGGCGGTGCCCGGCACACCGGGGCTGGAGCACCGGATCGGCGGCATCGAGAAGCAGGACGGCACCGGGAACATCTCCTACGACCCGGCCAACCACGACTTCATGGTCCGCACCCGGCAGGCCAAGGTGGACGGCGTCGAGGTACCGGACCTGGAGGTCAGCGACCCGGGCGGGAACGCCCCGCTGCTGGTGCTGGGCTGGGGTTCGACCTACGGCCCGATCACGGCCGCCGTACGCCGCGTCCGCAACGCCGGGGGTGAGATCGCGCAGGCCCATCTGCGGCACCTCAACCCGTTCCCGGGGAACCTCGGCGAGGTGCTGCGGCGCTACGAGAAGGTCGTCGTACCGGAGATGAATCTCGGCCAGCTCGCCACCCTGCTCCGCGCCCGCTACCTGGTCGACGCGCAGTCGTACACGCAGGTTCGCGGCCTGCCGTTCAAGGCCGAGCAGCTCGCGACCGCACTCAAGGAGGCCATCGCACATGGCTGAGACGTCCCCCGGTCCCGCTCCGGAGACCGCCCGGACCCAGCACAACGGCGCCCCCGCGGCCGCGTCCGAGGCACTGTCGCTGGTGCCGCGGGCGGTCGGCAAGCAGTCCATGAAGGACTTCAAGTCCGACCAGGAGGTCCGCTGGTGCCCCGGCTGCGGCGACTACGCGGTGCTCGCGGCCGTCCAGGGGTTCATGCCGCAGCTGGGTGTGGCGAAGGAGAACATCGTCTTCGTCTCGGGCATCGGCTGCTCCTCCCGCTTCCCGTACTACATGAACACCTACGGGATGCACTCCATCCACGGCCGCGCCCCGGCCATCGCCACCGGCCTGGCGGCCTCACGGCGCGACCTGAGCGTCTGGGTGGTGACCGGTGACGGGGACGCGCTCTCCATCGGCGGCAACCATCTGATCCACGCGCTGCGTCGCAATGTGAACCTGAAGATCCTGCTGTTCAACAACCGGATCTACGGACTGACGAAGGGCCAGTACAGCCCGACCTCGGAGGCCGGGAAGATCACCAAGTCCACGCCCATGGGGTCGCTGGACGCGCCGTTCAACCCGGTCTCGCTGGCGCTGGGCGCCGAGGCGTCCTTCGTGGCCCGTACGGTCGACTCGGACCGCAAGCACCTCACCGGTGTGCTGCAGGCGGCCGCCGACCACCCGGGCTCGGCGCTGGTGGAGATCTACCAGAACTGCAACATCTTCAACGACGGCGCCTTCGAGGTCCTCAAGGCTGCGTCTTCCCAGGATGGGTCACAGGCTCAGGAGGCCGTGATCCGGCTGGAGCACGGGGAGCCGATCCGCTTCGGCGCCCCCGCCGAGGACGGGCTCGGCTCCCAGGGCGTGGTCCGCGACCGGGCGACCGGCGACCTGCGGATCGTGGACGTCCGCGACGAGGGCACCGCCGAGGTGCTGGTGCACGACGCCCACGCCGCTTCGCCGACCTCGGCGTTCGCGCTCTCCCGGCTCGCCGACCCGGACACACTGCACCACACCCCCATCGGTGTGCTGCGCGACGTGCGACGCCCGGTGTACGACACCGAGATGGCCGACCAGCTCGAACGCGCCGTCGAACAGCACGGCAAGGGCGACCTGTCCGCGCTGCTGCACGGCAACGACACCTGGACGGTCGTGGGCTGACCCCCGACCGCCCCGGCGGCCCGGCACCCTCCCTGGGTGCCGGGCCGCTGTGCGTCGGGCCGATCCGGACGAGGACCGTTCCCACGGTCGCCCGCCGACCGCCGGGCCGCCGCCCGCCAGGGCCGTATCCCGGCGCCGGCCCCGCGGAGTCCGGCGACAGGACCAAAGCTCGAAACGGGAATGACAAGACGGTCGGCTCCCGTTACCTTGCGGAGAGCTTGCACAACACATCCGAGAAGAAGGCAGGGAGGGTCATGCAGACACCGAGTACACAGCGCACCGGGCTGCTGTTCGGCTTCGCGGCGTACGGGATGTGGGGCCTGCTGCCCCTCTACTGGCACGCGCTCTCCGACATCGGCGCGGGCGAGGTCCTCGCCCACCGGATGGTCTGGTCGCTGCCGACCGCCGTGCTGATCCTTGCCCTGCTGCGCCGCTGGTCCTGGGTGACCGCACTGGTGCGCCAGCCCAGGAAGCTGGCATTGGTGGTGCTGGCCTCCGCCGTGATCTCGCTCAACTGGGGGCTGTTCATCTGGGCGGTCAGCACCGACAAGGTGCTCGAATCCTCCCTCGGCTACTTCATCAACCCGCTGGTCTCCATAGCCTTCGGCGTCCTGCTGCTGCGGGAGCGGCTGCGTCTCGCCCAGTGGGCCGCCGTCGCGGTCGGCGCCGCGGCCGTCGTCGTGATGACCGTCGCCTACGGCAAACTGCCCTGGCTCTCCCTCTGCCTGGCGTTCAGCTTCGCGACCTACGGGCTGATCAAGAAGCACGTCAAGCTGGACGGGGTGGCCGGCTTCAGCGCGGAGACCGCGGTGCAGTTCCTGCCCGCGCTGGGCTTCCTGTTCTACCTCGGCTCACGCGGCGACTCCTCCTTCGCCACCGGCGGACTCGGCACCACGGTGCTGCTGGCCTTCGCCGGTGTCGCCACCGCGCTGCCACTGATCTTCTTCGGCAGCGCGGCGGTACGGCTGCCGCTCTCGACGATCGGGCTGCTGCAGTACCTGGCCCCCGCCTTCATGTTCCTGCTGGGCCTCACCGTCTTCGGCGAGGAGATGCCACCGGAGCGGTGGGCCGGATTCGGCCTGGTGTGGGTGGCGCTGACCATCCTCACCTGGGACGCGCTGCGCACCGCCCGGCGGGGACGGGCCGAACTGCGGGCCGCGGCGCGACGGGCGCGCGAGGAGACCGCGGAGGCCGCTGCCGCGGAGGCCGCCGGTACGGCCGGCGCCGGTACGGCCGTCGCGGGGGCTGCCGAACGCTGACCCCGCGGGGCGCTCGCCCGTCCGGGTCCGCGGGCCCGGGGGCACTCCCGGTCTCACCCCCGGGGGTGCCCCCGTCCCGTTGTTCGACCGGCCCGGCCTCTCGGTGGCGGCCGAAGAAGCCGGGGGCGTGCCCCCACGAAGCAACGCACCCCGCGGACCGGCCCGCCGGCCCCGCAGCAGGCCGTCAGGCCGTCAGGCCGTCACGTCGCGACTGGTGAAGGCGGCCCACGCCGCCGAGCCGAAGAGTGCCGTGTAGAGGGCCTGCACTCCGAGGTTCTTCAGGATGTCGTCCCAGTAGACGGGGTCCCGCAGCAGGTCGGCGAAGCTGAGCCAGTAGTGCGGGAACAGGTACGGATGGAACGCGTCCAGTTGCGGGATGGCGTTGAGGATCTGCACCGTGATCAGCAGCCCGACCGTGGTGGCCATGGCGGCGATGCCGCTGTTGGTGAGGGACGACACGAACAGTCCGAGCGCCGCCAGACCGAGCAGGCTGCCGGCGACCAGCACGGCGATGGCCCCCGCGCGCAGCAGCCCCTCTCCGAAGGAGACCGCGGTGCCGGACAGCAGGGTGACCTCTCCGGTGGGGAAGAGCAGCGCTCCGGTCGCCAGCGCGGCGACCGCCACCGTCAGCGTCGCGGCCAGGCAGAAGGCCACCACCGTGGTCAGCTTCGCCAGCAGCAGCCGGGTACGGCCCGCCGGGGCGACCAGCAGATAGCGCAGGGTGCCCGCGCCTGCCTCTCCGGCCACCGCGTCCCCGGCCACCACACCGACCGCCATCGGCAGGAAGAACGGCAGCGTGGCGGCGAGCGAGGTGAACACCAGGAACAGCCCGTTGTTGGTCACCTGGGAGATGAAGGCCGGGCCCTCTCCGCCGCCGGACCCGACCGACCCGCCGTCGCTGGTCTCGACCTTCACCGCGATCCCGACCAGCACCGGGACGGCCGCCAGCACGCCCAGCAGCGCCAGGGTGCGCCAGCGCCGGAAGGTGACCAGCAGTTCGCTGCGGAACAGCTCCAGCAGCCACAGCGGCGACACCCGGGGCGCGGAGCGCGGCCCCGCCGGGGGACGTGCGGCGGCCTCCGGCGGTTCGTGCGTCGGGTCGTGCATCGGCTCAGCCCGCGACATCGAAGCCCTCCCCGGTGAGTGAGACGAACACGTCCTCCAGCGACGCCTGCCGTACCCCGAAGGCCCGGACCCGTACCCCGGCCCGGACGAGGGCGGTGTTCAGCTCCGCGGGGTCGCCCGGCGGCGGATCGCCGCTCAGCTCCTCCCCCGCGGTGCTCAGGTCGGACACCCCGTGCTCCTTCAGCACCCGGGCGGCCTCGCCCGGGTCCGGGGTGGTGACGGTCAGCCGGCCGCGGGCGCCGGCCGACATCTCGGCGACGGTCCCCTGGGTCACCAGCCGGCCGTGGTGCATGACGGCCGTGTGGGTGCAGACCTGTTCGATCTCGTCCAGCAGGTGGGAGGAGAGGAAGACCGTGCTGCCGTCCTGTGCCAACTCCCGGATCAGTGAGCGGATCTCCCGCATGCCCTGCGGGTCGAGCCCGTTGGTGGGCTCGTCCAGGACGAGCAGCTCGCGCGGCTGCAACAGCGCGGCCGCCAGTCCCAGGCGCTGCTTCATCCCCAGCGAGTAGGCCCGTGCCTTCTTGGCCGCGGCGCCCGAGAGGCCCACCCGTTCCAGCGCCCGGTCCACCCGGGACGCGCGGGTGCGCGGGTCGGCGGTGGGGTCGGCGGCGTCGTACCGCAGCAGGTTCGCACGCCCCGAGAGGAAGCCGTAGAGCGCGGGCCCCTCGATGAGAGCACCCACCCGGGGCAGCACCCGCCGTCCGGAGCCGGGCATCGGTTCGCCGAGCAGATGCGCGGCACCGCCGGTGGGTTCGATGAGGCCGAGCAGCATCCGGATGGTGGTGGTCTTGCCCGAGCCGTTGGGCCCGAGGAAGCCGAAGACGCTGCCGCGCGGGACGGACAGGTCGAGCGCGTCGACGGCGAGCTGACCACCCCGATAGCGCTTGGTGAGTCCCTGGGTAGCGATCACCGGACCGGTGTCCCGCACCACGGCGGTCTGCTCGGCCATAGGCCCTGTCCCCTGCCCTTCCTCGTCGTGCCCCGGCCGGTCACCCGATCGGCCGCCCGGCCCTCGTCCGCGTGCCGCACCGGCCGCGCCCGCTGCGGCCGGTGGTCCGCCGAGCGCCGGTCTCCCGATGGTTCACGGGAGACCGGCGCACCGGCGCGGCAGGTGCCGCGAGCCGCGGGACCCCGCTACTCGGCGCCCACGTGCTCGTCGGCCGCCTTGACCAGACCCTCCTTGGTGACAGCACCGACGTAGACCTGGCCGTCCTCGGTCATCAGGGCGTTCACCAGGCGGGTGCTGAAGACCCGTCCGGTACCGAAGTCGCCCTTCACCTTGTCGGTGAAGTTGTCCAGCAGCTCCTCGGCACGCTTGTCGCCGCCGGACTTCCCGCCGCCCGGCCCACCGGGCATCCCGCTGTCGAACGTGGCGACCTTGCCCCAGTCGCCCGCCGAACCGCCCAGGAGCTCCAGGCCGGACAGTCCGCCGGGCCCCTTCGGGGCCCGCCGGTCGCCGTCCGACTTGCGGTCCGGCTTCGCCTCGGTGACCTCGGCGTCCTTGGGCGGCCGGAAGGTGAAGCTGCTCGCGTCCGGCTTCCCGAAGTCCACCTTGGTGTAGGCCACGTCGATCGCGGGATCGCCGCCCTTCTTCGGGTGGACGGTGAACCTCAGCGGCAGCCCCTTGTCCGCGTCCACCGCTATGCGGACCGACTCGATGGTGGAGTCGTTCGCCCCCTTGGGCTTGACGACCAGTTGGTAGGCGTCCCGCCCGGCGACCTTCGCCGTCCCGTCGACGGCCACGGAGGTGGACGAGTCGAGGTTCTTCAGCAGCTGCTTCGCGGCCTTCTGCGGGGTGACCGCATCCGGGCCGGCCGGCCCGTCGTGCTTCCCACGCCCGCCGCCCTCGGGCGCCTCGGCGTGCCAGGCCGCGTTGCTGCCACTGTCGTAGGCCCACAGGTCACGTCCGCTGTGCACCAGGCTGTACTCGGCGGCGTCCTCCATGATCGAGACACGCTGCTTGTCGGGGCCGTCGGCGGCGAAGCGCAGCAGATGCTCGCCCGAGGCCAGCTCGGACAGCTTCTTCCCGGGAGAGGCGTCCTGCTGCCCGGCCTTGCCCTCCACGCCGTCGGCGGAACCGGAGCCGTGTGCTCCGCCGCCGAAGCCGCCGCTCCCGCCGCCGCCCGGCAGCGAGGGCAGGCCGAGATCGGTCTTCACCCGGACGGTGCCGGACAGTTGGTCGACATCGGACGCGGCCACCTTGGCGACCAGGTCCTCCGCCGTGATCTTCGGCAGATCGGGATCGCCCGTGCTGGCGAGCGCGGGTACCAGGCCGACGGTCGCGGCGGCGACCCCGGCGACGGCGACCGGTACGCCGTACCGCACCGCCCGGCGCCGGGGCTTCCTCGGTTGGATCTGTGCCATCTGTCTGTCCTACCTCCGTGTCGGCGGCGGCTCCATAGGTCGCACTCGTCCACCCCTTGCCGCCATTCTCACCCGAATCGGTGCGGGGTGGTGCTTCCATGGCACCAAATCCTGCGCTCCACCGCGTCAGCCGTCGGAGGCACATTCCGCTACTCCCCCGGGATGACCGTGCTCCGCCTCCGGGTTGGTGCCGGGCGCGACCGACTCAGGGTCGAGTACCGGCCGATGCCCGGAATCCCGCGGTCACGGGCCCGCGAAGCCGGGGTTCTCCGGTGCCGAGCGGGGCACGGGCGGTGCGCGGCCGGGGCCCTCTGACGGGAAGCCGGCACGACGGATCCGGAACCGGACGGCCCGGGCGGTCCGCCCGGCGCGTGAGGTCAGCCCGCCCGGTCCACCACGGCCGTGCACAGCCCGGCCAGGGCGGCCTTGGCGGCGTTGTCGGGCAGCGGGGCGAGCATCTCGCGGGCCTCGTCGGCGTACCGGACGGTCGCCCGGCGGGCCTGCTCCAGCGCGGGGTGGACACGCAGCGCGGCCAGCGCCTCGGCGAGCCGCCCGTCGTCACCGAGGTCCCCGTCGAGCAGTGCGCACAGTTCGCGGTCCTCGCGGGTCCCCTCCGGGCTCGCCGCACGCGCGCGCAGGTACAGCACCGGCAGCGTGGGGATGCCCTCCCGCAGATCGGTGCCGGGCGTCTTGCCGGACTCGTGCTCGTCGCTGGCGATGTCGAGGACGTCGTCGGCGAGCTGGAAGGCGACGCCGACCCGCTCCCCGTACTGGGTGAGCACCGAGACGGTCCGCTCGTCGGCGCCGGACATCATGGCGCCGAACCGTCCGGCGACGGCGATCAGCGAACCGGTCTTGCCCGCGATCACCTCGAGGTAGTGGTCGATGGCGTCGTGGCCGTCGGCCGGACCCGCGGTCTCCATGATCTGGCCGGTCACGAGCCGTTCGAACGCCTGGGCCTGGATCCGGACGGCCTCGGGGCCGAGGTCGGCCAGTATGTGCGAGGCGCGGGAGAAGAGGAAGTCACCGGTCAGGACGGCGACGGAGTTGTCCCAGTTGGCGTTGGCGCTGGGCACGCCGCGCCGTACGTCGGCCTCGTCCATCACGTCGTCGTGGTAGAGCGTGGCGAGGTGGGTCAGCTCGACGACGACGGCGGCGGGCACCACCCCGGGCGCATGCGGATCGCCGAACTGGGCCCCCAGCATGACCAGCAGTGGCCGGAAGCGCTTGCCGCCGGCCCGCACCAGATGCTGCGCCGCTTCCGTTATGAAGGCGACGCCGCTCTTGGTGGCCTCCATGAGGCCCTCATCGACGGCCGCCAACCCGGCCAGGACGTCTGCTTCGACAGCCTGGTCCCGCACGCTCAGCCCGAAGGGCCCGACGACGGTCACGAGGGGTACTCCTGTCTGCGTACGTGGAACGAACGGGTCCGGATGGTCCGGTACCGGTCGGCGCCGCCTCCGGCGGGTGGCTGTACCCGCCCGGCGTTCCCGGTGCTGCGGTCTTCCTGGTGTGCGGTGTTCTTCACGTCTTCTCGGCCGGATGCCACTGTCGGCCAGGTGCACCCTCCCGGGGCAGCGTAGCCGGTCACATAACGATCACGGTCGGCGCCTGCCCAGCAGAACACTCCTGACACGCCATGCCGGTATATACCGGATCAGGGGTACGTCCCGCATCAGACGCGTTCCGCGCGAGACGCCCCGGCGCGATCGGGCCGATCTTTCGCGGAAACGGGTAGGTCCAGGGCCGGCATCCGGCACATAGCCTGACCCCCATGAGTGACAGTGCCCTTTTCGGCCCGGACAACCTTCCGTACGGCCTCTTCAGCACCCCGGACCGGGCCGGCCACCGCCGGATCGGCGTCCGGTTCGGCGACGACGTGCTCGACCTGGGCGCCGCGGCCGCCGCGTTCGGCTCCACCCACGCCGACGTGCTGCGAGCGCCCTCGCTCAACCCGCTGCTGGCGCTGGGCCGGCCCGGGTGGCAGGAGGTGCGGGCGCAGCTCCGCGCCTGGCTGACCGAGGACGCGCACCGCGAGACCGCGGCCCGCCATCTGCTGCCGCTCTCCGAGGTGCGGCTCCACCTGCCGTTCGAGGTCGCCGACTACGTCGACTTCTACGCCAGCGAACATCACGCCACCAACGTCGGGCGGATCTTCCGCCCCGACGGCGACGCCCTGACCCCCAACTGGAAGCACCTGCCCATCGGATACCACGGGCGCGCCGGGACGGTCGTCGTCTCCGGGACACCCGTGGTGCGCCCGCAGGGCCAGCGCAAGCCCCCGAACGAGCCGCTTCCCGTCTTCGGCCCCTCGCGGCGGCTGGACATCGAGGCGGAGGTCGGCTTCGTCGTCGGCACTCCGAGCGCGCTGGGCGCCCCGGTGGGGCTGGCCGGGTTCCGCGACCACGTGTTCGGCGTGACGCTGCTCAACGACTGGTCCGCGCGTGATCTGCAGGCGTGGGAGTACGTACCGCTGGGCCCCTTCCTGGGCAAGTCGTTCGCCACCTCCGTCTCCCCGTGGATCACCCCGCTGGACGCGCTGGACGCCGCACGGGTGGCGCCCCCGCAGCGCGACGCCCCGCTGCTGCCCTACCTGAACGACGAGGCCGACGGGGTCGAGCCGGGCGGAATCGATCTGCGGATCACCGTGCGGCTCAACGGCCATGTGATCGCCGAGCCGCCGTTCTCCACCATGTACTGGACCGCGGCGCAGCAGCTCGCGCACATGACGGTGAACGGGGCCTCGCTGCGGACCGGTGACCTGTACGCGTCCGGCACCGTGAGCGGCCCGGAGCCCGCGCAGCGCGGCTCCCTGCTGGAGCTGACCTGGGGCGGGCGCGAGCCGCTGGAGCTGCCCGACGGGGAGCGGGCCTTCCTGGAGGACGGCGACGAGGTGGTCCTCACCGCCTGGGCCCCCGGCCCGGAGGGGACCCGCGTCGGCCTGGGCGAGGTCCGCGGGCGGGTGGCACCCGCCGCCGACGCCGCCTGAGGCACCCGCGGCCGCGCCCCCACATGCGTGCGCGCCCGGCCCGCCGCGGCGGGCCGGGCGCGCATGCCCTCACTCCGGGGGACCGCCCGCCAGCGCCGCCAGCACCCCTTCCCCGTACGTCGCCAGCTTCTTCTCCCCGACACCGGTGATCTCGCCGAGCTCGCCCAGGGTCCCGGGCCGCCGCACCGCGATCTCGCGCAGGGTCGCGTCGTGGAAGACGACGTAGGCGGGGACGCCCTGCTCCCGCGCCTGCTCGGCCCGCCAGCCCCGGAGGGTCTCGAACAGCGGTACGGCCTCCTCGGGCAGCTCGGCGGCCACCGCCGCCTTGCCGGAGGAGCCGCCGCCCGGCCGGTTCCCGGCAGGCCCGGCAGCCGTGCGGGACCGCGCCGGAGCCGGGTCCTTGCGCATCCGCACCTCCCGCTGGGCGCGCAGCACGGTGGCGCTCGCGTCGGTGAGTACCAGCGTGCCGTGCTCACCCTCGATCTCCAGCAGCCCCTGGGCGATCAACTGCCGGATGACGCTGCGCCATTCGCCCTCGGCCAGCTCGGTGCCGATGCCGAAGACCGACAGCCCGTCGTGGTCGAACTGGATGACCTTGGCCGTCCTGCGGCCCAACAGGATGTCCACGAGCTGCCCGGAGCCGAACTTCTGGCCGCGCTCCCGCTTGAGCCGGACGACGGTGGAGAGCACCTTCTGCGCGGGCACCGTGCCGTCCCACGACTCCGGCGGGGACAGGCAGGTGTCGCAGTTGCCGCAGGAGGGCTCGGCGGCCCCCTCGGCCGGCTCCTGGCCGAAGTAGGCGAGGAGCCGGCCGCGCCGGCAGTGGACCGTCTCGCACAGCGAGAGCATCGCGTCCAGGTGCGAACGCGCCCGGCGCTGGAAGGCCGGATCGCCCTCGCCGCTCTCGATCAGCTTGCGCTGCTGGACGACGTCCTGGAGGCCGTAGGCGAGCCACGCGTGCGAAGGCAGTCCGTCGCGCCCGGCCCGGCCCGTCTCCTGGTAGTAGCCCTCGACCGACTTGGGCAGGTCCAGGTGTGCGACGAACCGCACGTCGGGCTTGTCGATCCCCATGCCGAAGGCGATGGTGGCCACCACGACCAGCCCGTCCTCGCGCAGGAAGCGGGCCTGGTGCGCGGCGCGGGTACCCGCGTCCAGCCCCGCGTGGTAGGGCACCGCCTCGACGCCGTTGGCGCACAGGAACTCGGCGGTGCGCTCGACCGCGTTCCGCGACAGGCAGTAGACGATGCCCGCGTCGCCCTCGTGCTCCTCCTTGAGGAAGCGCAGCAGCTGCTTCCTGGGGTCGCGTTTGGGCACGATGCGGTACTGGATGTTGGGCCGGTCGAAGCTGGCGACGAAGTCGCGCGCCGCGGGGAGCCCGAGCCGCTGGACGATCTCCTGGTGGGTGGCGCGGGTGGCGGTGGCGGTCAGCGCGATGCGCGGCACGTCGGGCCAGCGCTCGCCGAGCATCGACAGGTTCAGATAGTCGGGCCGGAAGTCGTGGCCCCATTGGGCGACGCAGTGTGCTTCGTCGATCGCGAAGACGGACACCTCGGCGCGCTCCAGCAGCGCCGTCGTGTTCTCCAGCCGCAGCCGCTCGGGGGCGATGTAGAGCAGGTCGAGCTCGCCCGCCAGGAACTCGGCCTCCACCACCCGGCGCTGGTCGAGGTCGAGCGTGGAGTTGAGGAAGCCGGCGCGGACGCCCAGCGCCTTCAGCGCGTCCACCTGGTCCTGCATGAGGGCGATGAGCGGCGAGATCACCACGCCCGTACCCCGTCTGACCAGGGCGGGGATCTGGTAGCACAGGGATTTGCCGCCACCGGTGGGCATCAGCACCACCGCGTCGCCCCCCGCGACGACGTGGTCGATGACGGCTTCCTGCTGTCCGCGGAAGGCGTCGTAGCCGAAGACCTTGCGCAGTACCCGCAGCGCCCCCGTCTCGGACGTCCCACCCGGCCTCTCGGCACTCTCCTGAAGCATGCCCGCCACGATAAGCCGGATGGCCGACATCCGGTGCCGGGTCCGAGGGGGAGCCGTCGCCGGAGAAAGCGCCTATTGTCGTACACCTGCCACTGATCCAGTCCGGTGCCCGCGGCACCCCGCACCGCCCCGGCAGCCCGGACCGCACGGGGCACCCCCCTGAAGAGCGCCCCTCAGGGGTCGCGCGGCGAGAGCAGATGCACCGATTCCTGCTCGCGGGGATCGGTACGGGCCACCACCACGGTCACCGGCTCCTCACCGGTGACCGGCATGTGCGGCATGTTCGCGGGCACATAGACCATGTCGCCCGGGTGCAGGGTGTCGCGGTGCGAGAGGTCCTCCCCGTGCCAGATCTCATGCGCCCCGCTGACGACGTATATGGCCGACTCGTGGCCCGCGTGCAGATGGGGCTCCCCACGGGAGTTGGCCGGGATGTGCAGGACGTGCAGACACAACCCCTTGGCCCCCACCGACTCCGCCGACACCCCCTCACTGAAGACGCCGCCCTGCTTCCCCTCGTAACCGCCGTTCTCCCGGCGGAGAATCACACAACCCATGACTGGAATTCCTACCGTTTCAGCGCGCCTGTTGTCACCGACAACCTCACAAGAAGCCGCCAGAGGCCCGGTCGCGGGTCTCTGGCGGCATCTCCCCGGTCGGTTCGTACGACCGGCGGCTAGGACGTGGAACGGCGGACCGCAGAGGGCCGCCGCGCGGTCGCTCCTCCGCTCACCGCACGAACACCCCCGCCTGTCCGGCCAGGTCGAGGAAGTACTGCGGCGCCACCCCCAGCACGACCGTGACCACGACACCGAGCGCGATCGCCGAGGTCGTCATGACACTCGGCACCGCCACACTCGGCCCGTCGGCCCGCGGCTCGCTGAAGAACATCAGCACGATGACCCGCAGATAGAAGAACGCCGCGATGGCCGAGGCGATCACACCGACCACGACCAGCGCACCCGCGCCGCCCTCGGCAGCCGCCTTGAACACCGCGAACTTCCCCGCGAACCCGGAGGTGAGCGGAATACCCGCGAACGCCAGCAGGAAGACCGCGAACACGGCCGCGAGGAGCGGTGAACGCCGCCCGAGTCCGGCCCACTTGGACAGGTGCGTCGCCTCGCCGCCCGCGTCCCGCACCAGCGTGACCACCGCGAAGGCGCCCAGCGTCACGAAGGAGTAGGCGGCCAGATAGAACAGCACCGAGGAGATGCCGTCCTCCGAGGTGGCGATGACACCCGCCAGCAGGAAGCCCGCGTGCGCGATCGAGGAATAGGCCAGCAGCCGCTTGATGTCCGTCTGGGTGATGGCGACCACGGCACCGCCGAGCATCGTCAGGATCGCCACGCCCCACATCACCGGCCGCCAGTCCCAGCGCAGCCCCGGCAGCACCACGTACAGCAGCCGCAGCAGCGCGCCGAACGCCGCCACCTTGGTGGCCGCCGCCATGAATCCGGTCACCGGCGTCGGCGCGCCCTGGTACACGTCCGGGGTCCACATGTGGAAGGGGACGGCACCGACCTTGAACAGCAGGCCCATCACGACCAGCGCACTGCCGATCAGCAGCAGCGCGTCGTTGCCCGTGGTGTCCGCCAGCACCGGGTCGCTGACCGCGTCGGTCCCGGCCACCACCCGGGCGATGGACGAGTAGTTGACGGTGCCCGCGTACCCGTACAGCAGCGCGATACCGAACAACAGGAACGCCGAGGAGAACGCGCCCAGCAGGAAGTACTTGACCGCCGCCTCCTGGGACAGCAGCCGCCTGCGGCGGGCCAGCGCGCACAGCAGGTACAGCGGGAGGGAGAAGACCTCCAGCGCGATGAAGAGGGTCAGCAGATCGTTCGCCGCCGGGAACAGCAGCATGCCGGCGACCGCGAACATCAGCAGCGGGAAGACCTCGGTGGTCGTCCAGCCCGCCTTGACTGCCTGCTGCTCCCCCTCACCGCCGGGCACCGAGGCGGGCTGCGCCGCGAAGGAGTCCACCCGGCTGCCGTGCGCCGCAGGCTCCAGCTTGCGCTCGGCGAAGGTGAAGACACCCACGATCCCCACCAGCAGCAGCGTGCCCTGGAGGAAGAGCGCGGGCCCGTCGACGGCCAGCGCTCCCATGCCGGCGATCTGCGCCTTGGTGGTGGCCGCGCCGCTCGCCGCCAGCCCGATGACCGCGGCGAACGCGGAGGCCAGTCCGGCCAGCGCGACGAACAGCTGGGCGCTGTAGCGGGCCCGGCGCGGCGCGAACGCGTCGATCAGGACGCCGAGGGCGGCCGCACCCAGGACGATCAGCACCGGGGAGAGCTTGCCGAACTCGATGCTCGGCGCCTGCAGCGTGTCGCCCGCGCCCGCCGCGACTGTCCACAGGCTGGGGACACCGGACGCCGCGGACGCACCGCCCGCCGACGCCACGTCTGTCATACCGATCACTCGTGGTCACCTCCGCCGTGTCCGGCCGGCTTGTAGTCGAACCACGCCGAGGGATCAGTGTGGTCGGCCACGGGATGCTGCGGCTCGGGGTCCTTCTTCTGTACGTCCGAGAGGGTGTGCTCCACCGCGGGGTTCACGATCTCGGTGAGCGGCTTGGGGAAGACACCGAGGAAGAGCAGCAGCGCCACCAGCGGCGCCACCACGGCCAGCTCCCGCACCTTCAGGTCCGGCATCCGCTCGATCTCGGGTTTGCGCACCGGGCCGGTCATGGTGCGCTGGTAGAGCACCAGCACGTACAGCGCGGCCAGGACGATGCCGGCGGTGGCGATGATCCCGGCCACCGGATAGCGGCTGAAGGTGCCCACCAGCACCAGGAACTCGCTGACGAACGGCGCCAGACCGGGCAGCGAGAGCGTCGCCAGCCCGCCCACCAGGAAGGTGCCCGCCAGCACCGGCGCCACCTTCTGCACTCCGCCGTAGTCCGCGATCAGGCGGGAGCCGCGGCGCGAGATGAGGAACCCGGCGACCAGCATCAGCGCGGCCGTCGAGATGCCGTGGAAGACCATGTAGAGCGTGGCACCGCCCTGGCCCTGGCTGGTCATCGCGAAGACGCCCAGGATGATGAAGCCGAAGTGCGAGATGGAGGCGTAGGCGATCAGCCGCTTCATGTCCCGCTGTCCGACCGCCAGCAGCGCCCCGTACACCACGCTCACCAGCGCCAGGCCGAGCACCACCGGGGTGGCCCACTGGCTGGCGTTCGGGAACAGGCCCAGGCAGAAGCGGAGCATCGCGAAGGTGCCGACCTTGTCGACGACGGCGGTGATCAGCACCGCGACCGGGGCCGTGGCCTCACCCATCGCGTTCGGCAGCCAGGTGTGCAGCGGCCACAGCGGGGCCTTGATGGCGAACGCGGCGAAGAACCCGAGGAACAGCAGCCGCTCGGTCGTCGTCGAGATCGTCAGCTCGCCGCTCGCCCGCGCCTTCAACAGCTCCGGCAGCGAGAAAGTGCCCTCGCCCAGGCTGTCGGCGCTGACGACGAACAGCCCGATGACGGCGGCCAGCATCACCAGCCCGCCGGCCAGGTTGTAGAGCAGGAACTTCACCGCAGCGTACGAGCGCTGCTTGGCGCCCTCCTCCTCGCCGGCCGCGTGCGCCCGGTCCCCGAAACCGCCGATGAGGAAGTACATCGGGATGAGCATCGCTTCGAAGAAGATGTAGAAGAGGAAGACGTCGGTGGCGGCGAACGAGACCAGCACCATCGCCTCGACGGCGAGGATCAGCGCGAAGAAGCCCTGGGTGGGCCGCCAGCGGCTGTTCTCCCGCTCCTCGACCTGGTCGGCGTCGTGCCAGCCGGCGCCGATGACGAACGGGACCAGCAGCGCCGTCAGCGCCATCAGCGCGGCGCCGATGCCGTCGACGCCCAGTTCGTAGCGGACCCCGAAGTCGGAGATCCAGGCGTGCGACTCGGTCAGTTGGTAGCGGGCGCCACCCGGGTCGAAGCGGGCCAGCACCACGCCCGAGAGCACCAGCGTGGCCAGTGAGACGGCCAGCGCCAGCCATTTGGCGACGGTGCGCCGGGCCGCCGGAACGGCCGCCGTGGCGACGGCCCCGACGGCGGGCAGCGCTGCCGTGACCGTCAGCAGGGGAAATGACATAACTCAGACCGCCCTCATCAGCAGGGTCGCGGCGATCAGCACAGCCGCGCCGCCGAACATCGAGACCGCGTAGGAGCGGGCGAACCCGTTCTGGAGCCGCCGCAGCCGTCCGGAGAGACCGCCGAAGCCGGCGGCCGTGCCGTTGACGGCGCCGTCGACGACCTTGTTGTCGACGTAGACCAGGCTGCGGGTCAGATGCGTACCGCCGCTGACCAGCACCACGTGGTTGAAGTCGTCCTGCAACAGGTCCCGGCGGGCCGCGCGGGTGAGCAGGCTGCCGCGCGGGGCGAGGGCGGGGACCGGCTTGCGCCCGTACTGGAACCAGGCCACGCCCACGCCCAGGACGAGCGAGACGATCGTCGAGGCCGTCACCGCGGTGGCCGAGACCGGGGAGTGCCCGTGCTCGAACGCCGTCACCGGCTCCAGCCAGTCCACGAACGCGTCGCCCGCCTTGAAGAGCCCGCCCGCGAAGACGGAACCGAAGGCCAGCACGATCATCGGGATCGTCATGATCTTCGGGGACTCGTGCGGGTGCGGCTCGCGGCCCTCGGCGTCCGGCTGCCAGCGCTTCTCGCCGAAGAAGGTCATCAGCATCACCCGCGTCATGTAGTACGCGGTGAGCGCCGCGCCCAGCAGGGTGACCGCGCCCAGGATCCAGCCCTCGGTGCCGCCCTTGCCGAACGCGGCCTCGATGATCTGGTCCTTGGAGAAGAACCCGGACAGGCCGGGGAAGCCGATGATGGCCAGATAGCCCAGCCCGAACGTCACGAAGGTGACCGGCATGTGCTTGCGCAGTCCGCCGTAACGCCGCATGTCGACCTCGTCGTTCATGCCGTGCATCACCGAACCGGCCCCCAGGAAGAGCCCGGCCTTGAAGAAGCCGTGGGTGACCAGGTGCATGATGGCGAACGCGTAGCCGATCGGCCCCAGTCCGGCGGCCAGGATCATGTAGCCGATCTGCGACATGGTCGAGCCGGCCAGCGCCTTCTTGATGTCGTCCTTGGCGCAACCGACGATCGCACCGAAGAGCAGCGTGACGCCGCCGACGACGACCACCACCAGTTGCGCGTCCGGTGCGCCGTTGAAGATCGCGCCGGACCGGGTGATCAGGTAGACGCCCGCGGTCACCATCGTCGCGGCGTGGATGAGGGCCGAGACCGGGGTCGGGCCCTCCATCGCGTCGCCCAGCCAGGACTGGAGCGGCACCTGCGCGGATTTGCCGCAGGCGGCCAGCAGCAGCATCAGCCCGATCGCGGTGAGCGTGCCCTCGCCCGCCTCCCCGGTGGAGGAGAGGACCGGCGCGAAGGCGAAGCTGCCGAAGGTGGTGAACATCAGGAAGATCGCGATGGCCAGCCCGGCGTCACCGACCCGGTTGACCAGGAACGCCTTCTTCGCCGCGGTGGCCGCGCTCGGCTTGTGCTGCCAGAACCCGATCAGCAGGTACGAGGCGAGCCCCACGCCCTCCCAGCCGACGTACAGCAGCAGGAAGTTGTCGGCCAGCACGAGCAGCAGCATCGCCGCCAGGAACAGGTTGAGGTAGCCGAAGAAGCGCCGCCGGCCCGGGTCGTGCTCCATGTAACCGACCGAGTAGATGTGGATGAGCGTGCCCACGCCGGTGATCAGCAGGACGAACGTCATCGACAACTGGTCGAGCTGGAAGGCCACATCGGCCTGGAAGCCCTCCACCGGCACCCAGGAGAACAGCTTGCTGTGCATGGCCCGGTCCTCGGCGCCCTCCCCCAGCATGGAGAGGAACAGCGCCGCGCCGATCGCGAAGGAGGCGGCGGCCAGCAGTGTGCCCAGCCAGTGCCCTCCGCGGTCCAGGCGCCGCCCGCCGCACAGCAGCACGGCGGCGCCGAGCAGGGGCACCCCGACGAGCAGTCCGATCATTGACTCCACTGGTTCGTACCCCTTACAGCTTCATCAGGCTGGCGTCGTCGACCGAGGCCGAGTGGCGGGCGCGGTAGAGCATCACGATGATCGCCAGGCCGACCACGACCTCGGCGGCGGCGACGACCATGACGAAGAACGCCATGATCTGGCCGTCGAGGTTGCCGTGCATCCGGGAGAAGGCGACCAGCGTGAGGTTGGCGGCGTTCAGCATCAGCTCGATGCACATGAACACCACGATGGCGTTGCGCCGGATGAGGACTCCGGCGGCGCCGATGGTGAACAGCAGCGCCGCGAGATAGACGTAGTTGATCGGGCTCACTTGGCGGCCTCCTCGCGCTCGGTCCCGGCCGCGTCCTCCGGCTCGGACGGCTGCCCGTTCCGGGCGGCCTCCTCCTCGCCCGCCGTCTCCCGCTCCAGGGCGCGTTCACCCGGATCCTTGGGGCCGGGGTAGGTGGGGCGGCCCTGGTATTCGGCGGTGCGCTGCTCGATGGCGGCGAGCCGGGCCAGCTGCTCGGAGCTGACCTCGCGGATCTGACCGCGGCTGCGCAGGGTGGGGCTGACGCTGAGCTCGGCGGGCGAACCGTCGGGCAGCAGCGCCGGGCGGTCGACCGCGTTGTGCCGGGCGTAGACGCCGGGCGCGGGCAGCGGCGGCAGTTGGGTGCCGCCGCGCACCCGCTCGATCGCCTGCTCGCGCTGAGACTTGATCTTCTCCACCCGCTCCCGGTGGGTGAGCAGCGTGGCACCGACCGCGGCGACGGTCAGCAGCGCCCCGACGACCTCGAAGGCGACGACGTACTTGGTGAACAGCAGCGAGGCCAGCGCCGGGACGTTGCCCTGCGCGTTCGCCGCGGCCAGCCCGTTGAAGCCGCCGACCGAGACCTGCCCGATCCCGACGATCAGCAGTGTGCCGAGCCCCAGGCCGCAGAGGGCCGCCATCCAACGCTGGCCCTTGAGGGTCTCCTTGAGGGAGTCGGCGGCACTGACTCCGACGAGCATCAGGACGAACAGGAACAGCATCATGACCGCGCCGGTGTAGACGACGATCTGTACGACGCCCAGGAAGTAGGCGCCGTTGGCGAGGTAGAACAGCGCCAGGATGATCATGGTGCCGGCGAGGCAGAGCGCGCTGTGCACGGCCCGGCGCAGCAGGACGGTGCCGAGTCCGCCCAGTACGGCGACCGTGCCCAGCACCCAGAACTGGACGGCCTCGCCGGTGGAGGTGGCCGCGGTCGCGGCGAGGGCGGTCATCGTTCGCCCTCCCCGCTGGCGGTCACGGTGCCGCCGGTCTGCTCGCCGTGCGGCGCCGCGTCGAAGGTGGCGTCCCCGGCGGCGGCCGGTTCGTCGGCACCGAAGGTGTCGGCCGACTCCTGCGGCACCCCGGTGTCGGTGACGGTCTGCTGCACCGTCCCGGGCGCCGCCTCGGTGACCAGTCCGCGATAGTAGTCCTTCTCCGTCATGCCCGGGTGGATGGCGTGCGGCGAGTCGACCATGCCGTCCTCCAGGCCGGCGAGCAGCTCCTCCTTGGTGTAGATGAGGGACTCGCGGCTGTCGTCGGCCAGTTCGTACTCGTTCGTCATGGTCAGCGCCCGCGTGGGGCACGCCTCGACGCACAGGCCGCACAGGATGCAGCGCAGGTAGTTGATCTGGTAGACGCGGCCGTAGCGCTCCCCGGGCGAGTAGCGCTCCTCCTCGGTGTTGTCGGCCCCCTCGACGTAGATCGCGTCGGCGGGGCAGGCCCAGGCGCACAGCTCGCAGCCGACGCACTTCTCCAGCCCGTCCGGATGCCGGTTGAGCTGGTGGCGGCCGTGGAAGCGGGGCGCCGTGGGCTTCTTGTACTCGGGGTACTGCTCGGTCAGCCGCTTCTTGAACATGTCCGTGAAGGTCACGCCGAAGCCGGCCACGGGGTTCTCAGGCACCGTCAGCCCCCTTGCTCTCGGTGGTTGCGTCAGTAGCGGTGGTCGTCCCGCCCGCCTGGGCTCCGACCGGCTCGGGCTCCCGGCCGCGTTCGGCACGCGAGGGCCGCCGCGGCACGGGCGGCAGCGTCTGCCCCGGCAGCGGTGGTACGGGATAGCCGCCCGCCATCGGGTCGAACGGCTTGTCGGGGGCGGCCGCCTCCTCCTGCTCCTCCTCCGCGTCGCCGCGGAAGAAGTCCACGACGAAGGTGATCAGCAGCAGCGCCAGGGCGGTCCCCGCGACCCAGTAGACGACCTCGCTGTAGTCCCAGCCCTCGTTGCGCATGGCGCGGACGGTGGCCACGAGCATCAGCCACACCAGCGCGACCGGGATCAGCACCTTCCAGCCGAGCTTCATGAACTGGTCGTAGCGCACCCGGGGCAGCGTGCCGCGGATCCAGATGAAGACGAAGATCAGCACCATGAGCTTGGCGGTGAACCACAGGATCGGCCACCAGCCGTGGTTGGCGCCCGGCCACCAGGTGGAGATCGGCGCCGGGGCGCGCCAGCCGCCCAGGAAGAGGGTGACCGCGAGCGCGGAGACCGTCACCACGTGGATGTACTCGGTCAGCATGAACATCGCGAACTTGATCGAGCTGTACTCGGTCTGGAAGCCCGCGACCAGGTCGCCCTCGGACTCCGGCATGTCGAAGGGCGCGCGGTGCGCCTCGCCCACCATCGAGACCAGGTAGATCAGGAAGGAGACCGGCAGCAGATAGGCGAACCAGCCGTCCGCCTGCTCGCCGACGATCGTCGAGGTGGACATCGAACCGGAGTAGAGGAAGACCGCGGCGAAGCTGAGCCCCATCGCGATCTCGTAGCTGATGATCTGGGCCGTGGCCCGCACCCCGCCCAGCAGCGGATACGTCGAACCGGACGACCAGCCGGCCAGCACCACACCGTAGGAGGCGATGGACGCTGTGGCCAGGATGAACAGGACGGCCACCGGCATGTCGGTGAGCTGCATCGGCGTACGGTGGCCGAAGATCGAGATCTCGTTGCCCGCGGGCCCGAACGGGATGACCGCGATCGCCATGAAGGCCGGCACGGCACCGATCACCGGTGCCAGCAGATAGACCAGCTTGTCGCTGCCCTTGACGATGATGTCTTCCTTGAGCATCAGCTTCACGCCGTCGGCGAGCGACTGGAGCATGCCCCAGGGGCCGTGCCGGTTGGGGCCGACGCGCAGCTGCATCCAGCCGACGATCTTCCGCTCGAAGACGATGGAGATCAGCACCGTCAGCATCATGAACGCGAAGCAGAAGACGGCCTTGAGGGCGACCAGCCAGAACGGATCCGTGCCGAACATCGACAGGTCCTCGGCCGCCAGCCGCGACGCTCCGGCGAACGGACCCTGCGGGCTCAGCGTCGCGGCGCTCATGCGCCCACCTCCTGCGTGTTCTCCCGCTCGGCGGCCTCGGCCGGAGCGATCCGCACCACGTCACCGGGGAGCGCCCCGGTGTCGGCCGGGACACCGGAGCCGACCGAGTTGAGCGGCAGCCACACGACCCGGTCGGGCATCCCGGTCACCTGGACCGGCAGCCGCACCGCACCGCGCGGACCGCTGACCGACAGCAGGTCGCCGTCCCGGACACCGACCTCCTCGGCGGTCGCCGCGGACAGCCGGGCGAGCGCCGCGTGCCGGGTGCCGGCCAGCGCCTCGTCGCCCTCCTGGAGCCGGCCCTGGTCGAGCAGCAGCCGGTGCCCGGAGAGCACCGCCTCGCCGGTGCGCGGCTGCGGCACGCTCCGCGCCCCGGGGGCCGCGGCGGCGCCGCCCGCACCGCCGGTGCGGTGACCGAGCCGGTCGAGTTCGCCGCGCACCGTGCGCACGTCCGGCAGTCCGAGGTGCACATCGAGCGCGTCCGCGAGCATGTGCAGCACCCGGGCGTCGGGCTGCACATGCCGACGGGTCATCTGGTCGGGCTTGAGCGCCGCCTCGAACAGCCGCAGCCTTCCCTCCCAGTTGAGGAAGGTGCCGGACTTCTCCACCGCCGCCGCCACCGGCAGCACCACATCGGCCAGCTCGGTCACGGCACCGGGCCGCAGCTCCAGGCTGACCAGGAAGTCCACGGACTCCAGCGCCTGCCGGGCCCGGGCCGGGTCGGGCAGGTCCTCGACCCCGACGCCGCCGACGAGCAGCGCCGACAGCTCGCCCTCGGCGGCGGCCTCGATGATCTCCGCGGTGTCGCGGCCCGGCTGCGCGGGCAGTTCGGCGACCCCCCAGGCCCGGGCGACCTCCGCACGCGCCTCCCCGCTCTCGACGGGCCGGGCCCCGGGCAGCAGCCCCGGCAGGCAGCCCGCCTCGACCGCGCCCCGCTCGCCCGCCCGGCGCGGCACCCACACCAGCGTGGCGTTGGTGGCGGCCGCGGTGCGGACGGCGGCGGTCAGCGCACCCGGCACGGTGGCCAGCCGCTCCCCGACCAGGATCAGCGAGCCCTCACCGCGCAGCGCCTCGGCCGCCGCGGCGCCCTGCTCGTCCAGCCCGACGCCGCCGGCGAGCGCGTCCAGCCACTCCGTCTCGGTGCCGGGTGCGGCCCGCAGCAGGGTGCCGCCCGCCTTCTCCAGTCCGCGGGTGGCGTGGCTCGCCAGTGCGAAGGTGCGCTGCCCGTGCTTGCGCCACGCCTTGCGGAGCCGCAGGAAGACGCCGGGCGCCTCCTCCTCCGCCTCGAGTCCGGCCAGCAGGACCGCGGGCGCGGCCTCCAGCGCCGTGTAACTGACCCCGGTGCCGTCCAGGTCCCGGCCACGTCCCGCCACCTGGGAGGCGAGGAAGGACGCTTCCTCGGCCGAGTGCGGCCGGGCGCGGAAGTCGATGTCATTGGTGCGCAGCGCCACCCGGGCGAACTTCGCGTACGCGTAGGCGTCCTCGACGGTGACCCGGCCACCGGTCAGCACCCCGGCCCGGCCCCGCGCCCCGGCCAGCCCGAGTGCCGCGGCCGCCAGCGCCTCCGGCCAGCTCGCGGGAGCCAGTTCCCCGTCGGCGCCGCGGACCAGCGGGGTGTGCAGCCGATCGGGGCGCTGCGCGTAGCGGAACGCGAAGCGGCCCTTGTCGCACAGCCACTCCTCGTTGACCTCCGGGTCGTTCTCGGCCAGCCGCCGCATGACCTTGCCGCGCCGGTGGTCGTGCCGGACGGCGCAGCCGCCCGCGCAGTGCTCGCAGACACCGGGTGAGGAGACCAGGTCGAAGGGGCGGGAGCGGAACCGGTAGGCCGCCGAGGTGAGCGCGCCGACCGGGCAGATCTGGATGGTGTTCCCGGAGAAGTACGACTGGAAGGGCTCGTCCGTGCCGGTACCGACCTGCTGCAGGGCGCCGCGCTCCAGCAGTTCGATCATCGGGTCGCCCGCGACCTGGTTGGAGAAGCGGGTGCAGCGCGCGCACAGGACGCAGCGCTCGCGGTCCAGCAGCACCTGGGTGGAGACGGCGACGGGCTTGGCGAAGGTGCGCTTGCGGCCCTCGAACCGGGAATCGGCCTGGCCGTGGGACATCGCCTGGTTCTGCAGCGGGCACTCGCCGCCCTTGTCGCAGACCGGGCAGTCCAGCGGGTGGTTGATGAGCAGCAGCTCCATCACCCCGTGCTGGGCCTTGCTCGCCACCTCGGAGGTCAGGTGCGTCCTGACGACCATGCCGTCGGTGCACTGGATGGTGCAGGAGGCCATCGGCTTGCGCTGGCCCTCCACCTCCACGATGCACTGCCGGCAGGCCCCGGCGGGGTCGAGCAGCGGATGGTCGCAGAAGCGGGGGATCTCGATGCCGAGCTGCTCGGCGGCGCGGATCACCAGGGTGCCCTTGGGGACGGAGAGCTGGGCGCCGTCGATGGTCAGCGACACGAGGTCTTCGGGCGGCGGAGCGACCTCCCCTCCCCCTCCGGAGGCCGCAGGAGTGGTGACGGTCACGCGTTCACCTCCAGGTGAGCGGAGCTGGGGTCGTCGCCCCACGCGGTGGACTTCTCGGGGTCGAAGGGGCAGCCGCGGCCCGCGAGGTGGGCTTCGTACTCGTCGCGGAAGTACTGCAGCGAGGAGAAGATCGGGGACGCCGCTCCGTCGCCGAGGGCGCAGAACGACTTGCCGTTGATGTTGTCGGCGATGTCGGCGATCTTGTCCAGGTCGGCACGGGCCGCCTTGCCCGCCTCGATGTCGCGGAGCAGTTGGACGAGCCAGTAGGTGCCCTCCCGGCAGGGGGTGCACTTGCCGCAGGACTCGTGCGCGTAGAACTCGGTCCAGCGGGTGACGGCCCGCACCACGCAGGTGGTCTCGTCGAAGCACTGGAGCGCCTTGGTGCCGAGCATGGAACCGGCGCCGCCGACGCCCTCGTAGTCGAGGGGCACATCCAGGTGCTCGTCGGTGAGCATCGGGGTGGAGGAGCCGCCGGGGGTCCAGAACTTCAGCCGGTGCCCGGGCCGCATGCCGCCGCTCATGTCCAGGAGCTGGCGCAGGGTGATGCCCAGCGGGGCCTCGTACTGGCCGGGGCGGGCGACATGCCCGCTGAGCGAGTAGAGCGTGAAGCCGGGGGACTTCTCGCTGCCCAGCGAACGGAACCAGTCCTTGCCCCGGTCCACGAGCGCGGGAACCGAGGCGATGGACTCGACGTTGTTCACCACTGTGGGGCACGCGTACAGGCCGGCGACGGCCGGGAAGGGAGGACGCAGCCGGGGCTGCCCGCGGCGGCCTTCGAGCGAGTCGAGGAGCGCGGTCTCCTCGCCGCAGATGTAGGCGCCCGCTCCCGCGTGCACGGTGAGTTCCAGGTCCTTGCCCGGGCCCAGCGCGTCCGGGCCGAGGTAGCCCGCCTCGCGCGCCTCCCGCACGGCCAGGTGCAGCCGGCGCAGCACGGGCACGACCTCGCCCCGCAGATAGATGAAGGCGTGGTGGGAGCGGATCGCGTGGCAGGCGATCACGATGCCCTCGATCAGCGAGTGCGGGTTGGCGAACAGCAGCGGGATGTCCTTGCAGGTGCCCGGCTCGGATTCGTCGGCATTGACGACGAGGTAGTGCGGCTTGCCGTCGCCCTGCGGGATGAACTGCCACTTCATCCCGGTCGGGAAGCCGGCGCCGCCGCGGCCGCGCAGGCCCGCGTCCTTGACGTAGGCGATCAGGTCGTCGGGGTCCATGGCCAGCGCCTTGGGCAGCGCCCGGTAGCCGCCGTGCCGCCGGTAGCCGGCCAGCGTGTAGGAGTCCGACTCGTCCCAGTGCGCGGACAGCACCGGGGTGAGCAGCTTCTGCGGATCGGCCGCGCCGCCGCCCGGCTGGGGGGAGGCCCCGTCCTGTCCACCGTCGTGAGTCACTGCCGTCACTTCCCCTCCTCGTCGGATGCCGCTTCGCGCGGGGCGACGACGCCCGGGGTGCTCTCGCCCTTGGCCAGCCGCAGCCCGGCCAGCGAGGCGGGACCCGCGCTGCCGGACGCCTCCACCGCGCCGGGCCGCTCGTCGGGGAAGCCGGCCAGCACCCGCGCGGTCTGCTTGAAGGTGCACAACGGGGCACCGCGGGTGGGGGTGACCTCGCGGCCCGCGCGCAGGTCGTCGACGAGGGCGCGGGCACTGCCGGGGGTCTGGTTGTCGAAGAACTCCCAGTTGACCATCACGACCGGTGCGAAGTCGCAGGCCGCGTTGCACTCGATGTGCTCGAGCGTGACCTTGCCGTCCTCGGTGGTCTCCCCGTCGCCCACCCCCAGGTGTTCGCGCAGCGCGGCGTGGATGGCGTCGCCGCCCATGACGGCGCACAGGGTGTTGGTGCACACCCCGACCTGGTAGTCGCCGGACGCCTTGCGCCGGTACATGGAGTAGAAGGTGGCGACCGCGTTGACCTCGGCCGTGGTCAGCTCCAGCACCTCGGCGCAGAAGCGCTGTCCGGTGCGGGTGACATGGCCTTCCTCGGACTGCACGAGATGCAGCAGCGGCAGCAGCGCGGAGCGGCTGTCCGGGTAGCGGGCGACGATCTCGCGGGCTTCCGTCTCCAGCCGCTCGCGTACCTCGGCGGGGTAGTCGGGCGCGGGCATCTCGGGGATGCCCATCTCGATGCTGGTCACCGGTCGACGCCTCCCATCACGGGGTCGAGGGACGCGACGGCGACGATGACGTCGGCCACCTGGCCGCCCTCGCACATCGCCGCCATGGACTGCAGATTGGTGAAGGAGGGATCGCGGAAGTGCACCCGGTAGGGGCGGGTGCCGCCGTCGCTGACGACGTGCACGCCCAGCTCCCCCTTGGGGGACTCGACGGCCGCGTACGTCTCGCCCGGCGGCACCCGGAAGCCCTCGGTCACCAGCTTGAAGTGGTGGATCAGCGCCTCCATCGAGGTGCCCATGATGTTCTTGATGTGGTCGAGCGAGTTGCCCAGCCCGTCGGGGCCCAGGGCGAGCTGCGCGGGCCAGGCGATCTTCTTGTCGGCGACCATGACCGGGCCCGGCTCCAGCCGGTCCACGCACTGCTCGATGATCCGCAGCGACTGGCGCATCTCCTCCAGCCGCAGCAGGAACCGCCCGTAGGAGTCGCAGGTGTCGACGGTCGGGACCTCGAAGTCGTAGGTCTCGTAGCCGCAGTACGGCTGGGCCTTGCGCAGGTCGTGCGGCAGTCCGGCGGAGCGCAGGACCGGTCCCGTGGCGCCCAGCGCCATGCAGCCGGCCAGGTCGAGGTAGCCGATGTCCTTCAGCCGGGCCTTGAAGACGGGGTTGCCGGTGGCGAGCGCGTCGTACTCCGGCAGGTTCTTGCGCATCTTCTTGACGAACTCGCGCAGCGCGTCCACGGTCCCGGGCGGAATGTCCTGGGAGAGCCCGCCGGGGCGGATGTAGGCGTGGTTCATCCGCAGCCCGGTGATCAGCTCGTACAGGTCCAGGACCAGCTCCCGGTCCCGGAAGCCGAAGATCATGACCGTGGTCGCGCCCAGCTCCATGCCGCCGGTGGCGATGGCGACCAGGTGCGAGGAGAGCCGGTTGAGCTCCATCAGCAGCACCCGGATCACATTGGCGCGGTCGGGCACCTCGTCCTCGATACCCAGGAGCCGTTCCACGCCCAGGCAGTACGCCGTCTCGTTGAAGAACGGCGTCAGATAGTCCATGCGCGTGACGAACGTGGTGCCCTGGGTCCAGGTCCGGTACTCGAGGTTCTTCTCGATGCCGGTGTGCAGGTAGCCGATGCCGCACCGGGCCTCGGTGACCGTCTCGCCGTCGATCTCCAGGATCAGCCGGAGCACCCCGTGCGTGGACGGATGCTGGGGGCCCATGTTGACGATGATCCGCTCGTCGTCGCTCTTGGCGGCGTGCGCGGCCAGCTCGTCCCAGTCCCCTCCGGTGACGTCGTAGACGGTGCCTTCGGTGGTCTCCCGAATGCCTGCAGGTGCGTGGGTTGTAGAGGACATTTAGCTGTACGACCTCCGCTGGTCAGGAGCGGGAATCTGGGCGCCCTTGTACTCGACGGGGATACCGCCGAGCGGATAGTCCTTGCGCTGCGGGAAGCCCTGCCAGTCGTCCGGCATCAGGATCCGGGTCAGCGCCGGGTGACCGTCGAAGATCAGACCGAAGAAGTCGTACGTCTCGCGCTCGTGCCAGTCGTTCGTCGGGTAGATGTCGACGGTCGAGGGGATGTGCGGATCCGCGTCCGGTGCGCTGACCTCCATGCGGATCAGCCGGTTGTGGGTGATCGAGCGCAGGTGGTAGACGGCGTGCAGCTCGCGCCCCGCGTCCTCCGGGTAGTGGACGCCGCTGACGCCGGTGCACAGCTCGAAGCGGAGCGCCGGGTCGTCCCGCAGGATGCGGGCCGTGCGCGACAGGTGGTCGCGGGCGACGTGGAAGGTCAGCTCGCCGCGGTCCACCACCGTCCGCTCGATGACCTGCTCGGGATCCAGTCCCTGCTCCTCCAGGGCGCCCTCCAGCTCGTCGGCCACCTCGTCGAACCAGCCGCCGTAGGGCCGGGAGCTGCCGCCGGGCAGCCGCACGGTGCGCACCAGCCCGCCGTAGCCGGAGGTGTCCCCGCCGTTGCGGGCACCGAACATCCCGCGGCGCACCGCGATGACCTCGCCGGTGTCCCCCGGCGGTACGGGCAGCGACTCCTCGGCGCGCTGGGCCGGATCGTTCTCGAAGGGCGCCTTGGGGCGCTTCTCCTCGCTCATGCCCGCACCCCGCTCGCTTCTCCGCCCAGACGGCACACGTCCCGCCTCGTCCTCACCCGCGGCCCGGCAGCCGCCTGTGCGTCGCTCGCAGCCACCCCGCTCGCTTCTCCGCCCAGACGGCACACGTCCCGCCTCGTCCTCACCCGCGGCCCGGCAGCCGCCTGTGCGTCGCTCACCGGAGCAGCCCCTTCATCTCGATCGTCGGTACCGCCTTCAGCGCCGCCTCCTCGGCCTCGCGGGCCGCTTCCTGCTGGTTGACGCCGAGTTTCGAGTGCAGGATCTTCTCGTGCAGCTTGAGAATGGAATCGAGCAGCATTTCGGGGCGCGGCGGGCAACCGGGAAGATAAATGTCGACGGGCACGATGTGGTCGACGCCCTGCACGATGGCGTAGTTGTTGAACATTCCGCCGGACGAGGCGCACACCCCCATGGAGATGACCCATTTGGGGTTCGGCATCTGGTCGTACACCTGGCGCAGCACCGGTGCCATCTTCTGGCTGACCCGGCCCGCCACGATCATGAGGTCGGCCTGGCGCGGCGAGCCGCGGAAGACCTCCATGCCGAACCGGGCGAGGTCGTAGCGTCCGGCGCCGGTCGTCATCATCTCGATGGCGCAGCAGGCGAGCCCGAACGTCGCCGGGAACATGGATGATTTACGTGCCGCCCCGGCCATTTTCTCGACCGTGGTGAGCAGAAAACCGCTCGGCAGTTTCTCTTCAAGTCCCATTGCTTATCCTGCCCCTAGTCCCATTCCAGGCCGCCGCGCCGCCAGTCGTAGGCGTACGCGATACCGATGAGGGCGACGAAGACCAGCATTTCGACGAGCCCGAACATCCCGAGTGAGTCGAAATGCACGGCCCACGGGTAGAGGAAGACGATTTCGATGTCGAAGATGATGAAGAGCATCGCCGTCAGGTAGTACTTCACCGGGAAGCGGCCGCCTCCGGCCGGCTGCGGCGTCGGCTCGATGCCGCACTCGTACGCCTCCAGCTTTGCCCGGTTGTAGCGCTTGGGGCCGACGATCGACGCCACGACCACGGAGAACACCGTGAACGCGGCCGCGATCGCTCCCAGTACGAGGATTGGTGTGTAGACGTTCACCGCTCCCGTCTCCTTCCAGGCGTCGACTCTGACTGCCGGCAGACCGCTGGGCCGCTGCGCACCCCCACGAAGATCGCTCCTATGTGAGGCAGTTCACAAGCCCTGTTCGCAGGCATCCTAAGCCCGCCCCTCTGTGATCTGCGACACGGGTGCCACCAACTGGTTTGTGATCTCCACCACCTGACCCTCGATCATCCGATCGGACCGGCGTCAATCTTCATACGCAAAGCCCATGAGTGATCACCTGAGGTGACATTCATGCGTGCTCACAGCTACCAGAGGCGGGTCGCTGTACCAAGCACTCGACTGCAAGGGCAAATTCGCGCTGGACGGTTTCACCTGCTATGCGCGAACCACTGGTGATCGTGCACTCGTGAAGCCCGGCACAAGCGGCGAGACCCGCACGCGACCCGGCCGAGTCCCGCCCGTGACCGAACGGGATGGGCGATAGGCGCCCAACATCCCATTTGCACCAAGAGTTGCTTTCACCCTCCGGCCGGGAATGTGAGCTGCGCCACGCGCGTTCCCGTCAGTCGCTGACTTCTTTGCGCGGGTCATTTCACCGTGGTACACGCCGCGGGAATTCCGGCAATGCGGACAACAACGTGGTCACGGCCCCGTAGTTGGGCAATGATCACGTCCGGGAAGCCCCTTCGGAAGGCGCCCGCACGGCTCAAGTCGCCACTCGAGCGGCGACTGTGGCGCATCGCACGATTGTTGAGGCGAGGGTTTCCGGCCTGCTAGGCATTCCCTCATGTCCCCGAAAGCTCAGATTCCCAGCCACCGGAAGCCCCGCTCCAGCAAGATGAATACGGCGCTGCGTGCGGGTATGACGGGTGGCGTCATGGGCACCATCGCCCTGACCGCGGCGGCGGCACCGGCCCTGGCGGCCGACAAGAACGCACCGGCCGACACAGTGGAGATGCCCTCCCTCTCCACGGCCGACTCCAACGCCCTCGCGGCGGAATCCCTCCACCACTCCGCGCAGCAGTACAGCCTCCAGCAGGCCCAGCAGGACGCGGCCGCCGAGGCCAAGCAGGAGGCCAAGGAGACCAAGAAGAAGGCCGAGGCCGAGGCGAAGCGCAAGGCCGAGGCCAAGAAGAAGGCCGAAGCCGCCCGCAAGGCGGCGGCCGAGGCCAAGGAGCGCGCCTCCCGCTCCACGGAGCGCACCTCCCTCACCACCAATGCCGCCGCGCCGCAGGGCGGCAACGTGGCCACCCTCCTGAGCTTCCTGCGGGCCCAGGTCGGCAAGTCCTACGTCATGGGCGCCACCGGCCCCTCCGCGTACGACTGCTCGGGCCTGACCCAGGCGGCCTACAAGCAGGTCGGCGTCAACCTGCCGCGTACCTCGCAGCCGCAGTCCACCGCGGGCACCCCCGTCTCGCTGGACAACCTCCAGCCGGGCGACCTGCTCTACTGGGGCGGCGCCGGCAGCGCCTACCACGTGGCCGTCTACGTGGGCGGCGGCAAGTTCATCGGCGCCCAGAACTCCTCCACCGGCATCGTGGAGCGCCCCCTGAGCTACGACCAGCCCACCGGCGCCGTCCGCGTCCTCTGAGCGACCGCACTCGCCCGGAAGGGGCCCACCGCGAGCGGTGGGCCCCCTTCGCGGTGTCGCGGCGCTGTCCAGGATCGTGGTCACGGTGGAACACCGACACGAGCGAGCACGAGCAGCGGGGCCGGTCTTCGGGAACTCAGCCGTGGTACGTCGGGACCGGAGCGCGCTCCTTCCCGAGCCAGATCGTCTGCTCATCCGGCGTCACAGTGACCCCGAAGTCCCACAGTGCGGGCTTCCCCGCCCCATTCCACCATTCCAGAGCTCTGTGCACGTCCCGGAGGAGATCACGGGGACCGAACCGGCAGGCGCTCCCGCCGCGGATCCACACATACGATGCGCGGTCCCCGGCCAGGACGAAGCAGCCGTCGTCCTGCTCGAAGAACGAGACGCCCGGCAAGGTCACGGCGAGCGCGAACCGCGCATGAGTGCCGAGATCGAGCGCGGGAGCCTCCACGACGGTCTCGGCCTGGTTGCGGGTCGCTCTCCAGAGCGCCGAGAGATTCGGGCGCTCCTCACGCTGCCCACGCACAGCCATGAAGGTCTCCGAGCCGTGGAACCAGCCCCGAGCCACCCCAGGTTCCCGTACCCGCAGCCATATCAGGCCGAGGGCTTGGTAGTTCGGCAACCACGGGGTCACGATCTCCCCTCGCGCTCTCACCTGCCCCAGCCACGCGTTCGGCACGCGACGCACGGACGCCGTGGAGATCAGCCGGTCGTACGGGGCCTTCTCCGGAAACCCTTCCTCCCCGTCCCCCCACTGGACCTCGGGTGAGTAGCCCGCGGCGCTGAGGTGCTCCCGGGCCCGAGCCGCGAGAGTCCCGTCCACCTCCTTCGAGAAGACATTCTTCTCACCCACGCGTTCACACAGCAGGGCGGTGTTGTAGCCGGTGCCTGTGCCGATCTCTCCGACGCGGTCACCGGGCTCGGGTTCAAGCGAGGCGAGCATATTGAGTACGCCTTTGACGGCACTGATCGAACTCGTCGGGACCAGTCCGCTCCCGTCCTCGGCCGTCCGTCCGTCATCAACCTGCGTCACCACCGCGTCATCCGGGTGGTAGACCAACTCCGCCCACGCCTCGGGGTCCTCCGCACGGCAGAACGGGCGCCAGCGCCCAGCGCGCCACGTCCACACCCGCTCGGGGACGAACGCATGACGAGGCACCCTGTCGAACACGTCGCGCAACCAGGGCTGGGTGAAGACTCCTCGCTCCGCCAGCGACTCGGCCAGCCGCCGGCCGAAAGGGGCGCAGTCGCCACTCACTGGTCGTCATCATCCTTGCGGTGCTGTCCCGAGTTCCCGCCACCAACGGTGGGTGACTGCCCGTCGATGTTTCCGGGAGGTCCCTTGGGCTCCTCATTCGGCTCGTCCTTGGCGTGCTTGCTCATCGTGTCCTCTCCTTCCGGTGCTGAGACTCTTCACGCTTGCCGCTCCGCGCCCGGTAGGCCCGAAGGGGTGAGCGCGGGTGTGTCGTCCGTCATGTGCCGCCACCGCTCACCGTCACGTGAGGGTGCAGACGGATCTCGTGGGCCCGGTCACCCGCGGTGCGCGGGTCTCCCGCGTCCAGCGCAGCCTGCAACTGGCGGTCCAGTGCACCGCACACGTCACATCCCGGGACGGGCCGCGCCTCCAGCAGCCACGGTTCGAGGGGGAGCACGACGGGGGGTGTTGCGTGGCGGGTCGGCTCGGTCGGACTTCGGCCCATGGGGATCGTCCCTCCGTCATGCCATCGTGGCTGGGCTACTGAGCGAACACGACTGTAAGCAGACGGAGTTGGAGGTGATCGAGAATATTCTTGACTATTCGCAGGTAATGCCCGGCAATGCCTCGACATTCCCGTACGGCCCCGGCCACTCTGATGACGCGGAGATCCACGAACGGTGAACGGAACGAGAGGTGACCGCATGGCGCGCAGGCTGCGCTTCAACGGGACGGGCAGCGGGGACAACGGGTGCCCCTCCGTACATGAAGACACGGACAGTGGGGAGGTGATCGTCCACGGTCCTCCGCTGACCGACACGGACGATGTGGCACAGCTCCAGCACCTGTCAGAGGGCGAGGTCGCGGTGGTCGTGCCGCGTGAACTGCTGGCGGACTGGGGTCCGAGAGACGCGCACCGAAAGGCGAGGATCATCGATCTGGACGAGTTCGGTGAGCTGTTCCGCACGTTCCGGCATTCGACGTGGCGACTGGAGACCCGCCGTCGGTACGCCAGCGACGAAACAACGGAAACCTACCGACAGTTCGTGGAATCCGGGGCAGCCGAGTGGGACCCCGACCGTGAGTACCCGGAGATGATTCGCACGCAGACCGCGCAGGGCAAGCGGGTCGAACGCGTACGCATCGTGGACCAGCCGCCGACCGTGGGGCAGCTCTATCTGCTCGACAACGCGAAGCACAACAGCACCTTCGGCGAGGACATCCGCAACCTGTCGCGGGAGGAGGCAGACCGGCTCCAGCTCCCCGCGGAGGATTTCTGGCTGTTCGACGGCCGACTGGTGGCCCTCCTGCGGTTCGATGACGACGACCAGCTCGTCGATGTGGAGCTGATCACGGAACCCGCCGAGGTCGTACGGTACTCCAGGATCCGCGAAGCGGCGTGGCACTACGCGGTGCCGCACGAGGAGTTCGCGGCCGGGCTGGACAAGGGCGAGTAGAGGGCGCAGAACTGTACTGGTGAGCACGGACTATCAGAAGGCCCGCGAGGGCCTGGGGCAGCGGCTCAGGGAACTTCGTGTCGAGAGCCCTGACGGCCGCCTCACCAGCACGGCGTTGGCCGAGCGGCTCGGCTGGCCGCAGTCGAAGATCAGCAAGTTGGAGAACGGCAGACAGACGCCCACGCCCGAGGACCTTCGGGCGTGGGCGGAGGCCACCGGGCGGGAAGAGGCATTCGAAGAGCTGCACGCCCGGTTGAAGGGGTTCGAGTCGCACATCCGCTCCTGGCGGCGGCAGCTCGCGGCAGGACACCGCCCGGTGCAGGACAATTGGAAGACGCTGGTTGACGGTTCTAGAACCCTGCACAGGTGGGGTAATTTCGCGGTTGACGGAATGCTCCAGACCGCCGACTACGCCCGGCACGTCTTCCAGTGCTACGAGGCGCTCCAGAAGTGCCCCAAGGACACGGAGGAAGCGGTACGGGCCCGTATGCGGCGGCAGGAATGGCTGTACCGGCCGGGAAATCGGCTGAACGTGCTGCTGTGGGAGGGCGTCCTGCACGCCCGGATCTGCCCTCCTGCCGTTCTGGTCGCGCAGCTCGACCGCCTGCTGGGGGTCGTGGGCATGGACACCGTGCGGCTGGGGATCGTGCCCCTGGATGCCGAGCTGGCGCTCCCGCCGGGGAATGCTTTCTGCATCCTTGACGAACGGCTCGTCGTCGTCGAGGACTGGCACGCCGAGCTGTGGATGGACGATGCCGACAGTGTCGGCACCTATCGGCGGGTCTGGGACGCGTTCAGCGCGTCGGCCGTGTTCGGCACGGACGCCCAGCGGGTGATCACGCGGGTTCGCCGGAGTCTCACATTGTGACGCGGCCCGGGTGGCCGCACCCCGTACGCCCCTCGCTCATACCGGCCATATTCCCCAGAGCGCCTGCACGGCGCCCCGCACCCCAGCACACTCGGCGCATGCGGGACCACGACAAGCAATATCCGGCGCCGGATCACCTCACCATCCGCATCGCCCAGCGCGACGACCCCGTCTCTCAAGTGACCGAACTCGACGCGTTCCGGAGCGGGCAGCGGTATCCGCACATCGTGGTGCGAGGGCCGTTGTTCGGGTGCGCCGTGCAGACACCCGCCGACCGGCCGCGGTGGCGGCTGCTGGGCGAGTTGGACACGGGATTCCCACAAGACGCACGGGACGAGCTGAACTCGTATCTGTGGTCCTACGCCAAGGATCAAGCCGAGGACCACCGCGAGCGGCGCCGGCTGCTGGACGGCGTGGCACGGCTGGAGAAGAGGCGGATCGACGAGCTGTCCGTCGGATCCGACCGCTACCGCATCGTACGGGCCGACGAGTTCGCCCGGATCGGTGACGGCACGCTGGAACCGCCCCGACCCACCGATCACCCCGAGGACGACCACTGGGACCTGGAGAAGAAGGACACGCCGTCCGACGCCGAGGGGTTCGTGCTCGACCACGCGGCCGAAGTGCAGCCAACGAACGGGTTGGAGCGGCTCGGGCTGCGCGAGAGCGTCTACCACTCGGAGCGCTTCCCTGCGGACGTCCTCGCCGACTCCCGGCGCGCGCTGCGCACCCATCCGGGGCTGGTGCTGCTGCCTCCGGCGTTCCGTGTGCTGGAGCGGGAGGCGGAGTCCTGGTCGATGTTCCTGGCCGAGCAGTTCCCCACGCCGCAAGCGGCGCGGCGTGGGCTGGTGAACTACCTCACCAAGAGCGTGCCCATGGTGCGGGAGATCCCGGGGTGGGAGTCGGAGTACTCGGAGCGGGACATTGCCGTCTTCGCGAAAGCGGCGGAGCGGTTCATGAGACAGCGCGGCGCCGATGAACTGCGCGCACGCGGGCGGACGTTCCAGATCGTGCGCGTCGAGCGGATGATGCGGATCGGGCCGGACGGGCCGGAGCCGCCGCGCCCCTCCGACGAGGACCACCAGGAGCCGTCGGAGATCCACCCCACGATGGATGAGTGGGGCAACATCTCGTACGGCGACGAGTGAGGTGACGGAGAACCCGCGGGCCGACGGACGGGGCCGCCCGACCCGCGGACCGGCGGCCCCGTCCGCGGGGCTGTGGATCAGTGGGGGCCGTCAGGCGCGCGGGGTCACCTTCGCCAGGCCGTTGATGATGCGGTCCATGGCGTCGCCGCCGGTGGGATCGGTGAGGTTGGCGAGCATCTTGAGGGTGAACCGCATCAGCACGGGGTGCGAGAGGCCGCGCTCGGTGGCCAGCTTCATCACCTTCGGGTTGCCGATGAGCTTCACGAAGGCGCGGCCCATCGTGTAATAGCCGCCGTAGGTGTCCTTGAGGACCTTCGGGTAGCGCCGCAGGGCCAGCTCACGCTGGGCCCGGGTGGCCCGCGCGTGGGCCTGGACGATGGTCTCGGCGGCGATCGCGCCGGACTCCATGGCGTAGGCGATGCCCTCCCCGTTGAACGGGTTCACCAGCCCCCCGGCGTCCCCGACCAGCAGCAGGCCGCGGGTGTAGTGCGGCTGGCGGTTGAACGCCATGGGGAGCGCGGCGCCACGGATCGGGCCCGTCATGTTCTCCGGGGTGTAGCCCCACTCCTCGGGCATCGAGGCGCACCATGCCTTGAGGACCTCGCGCCAGTCCAGTTCCTTGAACGCGGCGGAGGTGTTCAGGACGCCGAGCCCGACGTTGGAGGTGCCGTCGCCCATGCCGAAGATCCAGCCGTAGCCGGGCAGCAGCCGGTCCTCGGCGCCCCGCCGGTCCCACAGCTCCAGCCAGGACTCCAGATAGTCGTCGTCGTGCCGGGGCGAGGTGAAGTAGGTCCGCACGGCGACGCCCATCGGCCGGTCCTCGCGACGGTGCAGGCCCATCTTCAGCGACAGCCGGGTGGAGTTGCCGTCCGCCGCCACCACGATCGGCGCGTGGAAGGTGACGGGCGTCTTCTCCTCGCCCAGCTTGGCGTGCACACCGGTGAGATGGCCGGTGCGCTCGTCCACGATCGGCTCGGTGACGTTGCAGCGCTCGTGCAGGCGTGCGCCCGCCTTCTCCGCCTGGCGCGCGAGCTGCTCGTCGAAGTCGTCCCGCCTGCGGACCAGCCCGTAGTCCGGGTAGCTGGCCAACTCGGGCCAGGGCAGCTGCAGCCGGTGGCCGCCGCCGATGATGCGGAGCCCCTTGTTGCGCAGCCAGCCCGCCTCCTCGGAGATGTCGATGCCCATCGCCACGAGCTGCTTGGTGGCACGCGGGGTGAGCCCGTCGCCGCACACCTTCTCGCGGGGAAACGCCGTCTTCTCCAGCAGCAGCACATCCAGTCCGCTGCGGGCGAGGTGGTAGGCGGTCGTGGCGCCTGCGGGCCCGGCCCCGACGACGATCACATCGGCGGACCGCTCGGAGGCGGCCGCCTCCGGCCGGGACCGCGCCTTGGACTCGGAGTGCGCCTGGGGTTGGGGGTCGGCCACGAGGACTCCCGCATGCTGGCTGGTTGGCTGACCGCGCCAGTCTATGCGGCGCGGGCGGGACCGCCTCGGCGCGGTCCCGCCCACGGCCCGGCTCCCTGGTCAGGCGCCGTTCTCGTCCCAGGTGCGCAGCGCGGTGCTGAAGACCTGCTCGCGGCCCGGGTCCGCGGTGTCGTAGCCGCTCTCGGCGTAGATGCTGTACTCGGTGCCGTCCTCGGCCACGTACGCCTGGTCGACGGCGTGGATGGTGCGGCCCGTGTCGTCGGAGGTGTAGACGAACTCCCAGCGGGCGCCGGGCCGTCCCCGGAAGGTGTTCGCGGTCAGCTCCAGCCGCCGGTAGCCGTCGCGCTTGGCGGCGCCCTTCTCCAGGGTGCGGAAGTTCTCGTACGAGGTCTGGCCCGTGTTGCGGATGACCCCGATGCGCAGGTAGTCGTCGCTGCCCGGTGCCTCGTAGTCGATCTGGGTGCCCTGCACCGTGCGCTGCCAGCCCTCCCGCACCCCGACGGAGAACCCTTCCGGATCGTCGGCCCTGGTGAACCCCTCGGGCAGCGAGGTGCGCTGTGGGGAACCGGGGGTTCCGCCCTCCCCGTCCTCCTCGGTGCCGGCGCCGGACGCGCTCGCCGAGGGGGTGGGTCCGGGCGTCCGGCTGCTCGCGTCGCCGGGCTCCGGCGACGCGGACGGGGACGACTTCTCCCCGGCTGCGGACTTCTCGGCGGCCGCGGTGTCGTCGCCGTCCTTCCCGTCGCCGCCCGCCAGATGGAGGATGCCGCCGGTCGCGGCGCCCACGACGAGGAACGCCGCCAGGACCAGGCCCGCCCAGGTGAGACCGCGGCGGCGCGGCGGCGGCGGGACCGGACCGCCGCCGCCCGGCACCGGACCGGCCAGGGTGTCGCCCGCGGGGTGACCGCCGCCCGGCGCGCCCTGCTGCGGGCCGGCGTACGGGGGCGGCCACGGCGCTCCGGCCGGGGCGCCGTACGGGGCGGGGTAGGCGCCCGGGACCGAGCCGTCCGCCCCCGCCGGGCCGCCCGGGCCGCCCCCGCGGCCGAATCGGGCGCGCAGGAACGGGACCAGCAGCGCACCGCCGTAGGACCACAGCAGCGCGAACAGCATCAGTTCGGCGATGCCTGCGCCGACCTCCGCGCTGGAGGTGAAGGACTCGCCGGTGCCGAAGTCGCTGTCGAGGCCGTTTCCCGTGTCGGTGCCGTAACCGTCGCCGAGGCCGCCGTCGCCGAGCCCGCCATCACCGAGGCCGCCGCCGAGCGCGCCGTCACCGAGCCCGCCGCCGCCCACGGGGCCGGACGCCTGGTGGAAGCGGGCCTCGAAGCCCATCCCGGCCACCGCGACGACCAGCAGCAGGCCCAGCACGAAGAACCCGGCGGCCAGCAACTGCTCGCCGCGTCGGGCGCTGCGCCGGGCGACCAGGGTGCCCAGCAGCAGCGCGCAGGCCAGCCCGCCGGCCAGGGCGCCCACCACCGCCCAGCCGTCGGCGAGGTCGCTCAGCTCCCCGTAGCCCAGCGACTCCCGGCCGGTGTGCCAGCTGCCGAAGTCCCACCGCACGTCGAGCGGCGCGCCCCAGGCCAGCGCGAGGCCGAGCGCGCCGACGTTGGGCAGCATCACCAGCAGCCCCCACACGTCGTCCGCGGTGATCTCGTCCGCTGAGGCGAGCAGGACGACGAGCATGACGACGGAGGCCAGCGCGAGCACGCACACCAGCGCGAGCCCCGCCGTCCGCAGCGCGCCCACCACGGCACGCACTCCGGGGCCCGCGGCCGCCACGGCGCCCGTTCCGCCGCGGGTCAGCACGAGCGCCGCCACCAGGGTCGAGAGCAGGAACGCCCACAGCAGGGTGAGCCCCGGCGCGGAGTTCAGCTCCAGGCCCTCATACGAGGGGGCCGCGTACAGCCCCAGGAGCAGGCCGCCGACTCCGCACAGCAGGCCGATCCGCAGCGCCGCCTCCAGCCCGGCCGACGGCCCGGCCGGAACCGTCCGGCGGCTCGTGACGCGGGCCGCCACGGCGAGCGCGGCGACCCACAGCACGGTGGCCAGCAGCGGCAGCCCGGAGACCTCGGCCTCGCCGACCACGCGGTCGCCCCCGACAGCGGTGCTGCCGTCGGACGAGACCCCGAACCCGCCCCCGATGCCCCGCAGCAGCGCGGCCAGCGCGACCCGCATCCGGGTGCCCCAGCCGATGTCGAGGTCGTCGAGGTCGTCGTCGGACCAGAGACCGAGCGCGCAGGCGGCCACCAGCAGCAGCCCCAGCGGCCAGGCGGCGACCCGCAGGGCCGCGGCCCAGTCGCCCTTCACGGTCCGGGACAGGAACAGTCCGAGCGGCGTCGGCCCGCCGGGCACGCCCGGCGGAGGAGGTGGCTGCGGAGGCGGCGGCGCCCAGGTCGCCGCGGCGGACGGCGTGCCGGTCGGTGTGGCGGGTGGCGCGGTCGGCGGCACGGGCTGCGTGACGGTCGGCGGCGCGCTCGGCGGCGCCGGTTGGGCCGGCAGGGAGGTCCGGGTCGGGATATAACCGGGTGGGGCGGGTGGGGTGGGGGGAGCCCCCGGCGCAGGCGGGGCGGCGGGCGCCGGGGGAGCGCCGGGGGCAGCCGCGACGTCAGAAGCGGGCGCTGCGCTCGACGCAGACGGAGCGTCAGCAGCCGGTGCCGCGCCCGACGCGGACGCGCCGTCAGAAGCGGTGGCCGCAGCAGGAGCAGACGGCGCATCAGGTGCGACCGGACCGGAGGGGGTTCCCGGCTCCGAGGGCGTCGGCTCGGCCGCGGTCGATCCCGGCTCCCCCGGAACCGTCGGGGCCTCGGGCGGGGTGGCCGGTGCCGTGGGGGCGCCGCACGACATGCAGAAGCGGGCCTCGGCGGGAGAGGCCGTGCCGCACTGCGCACAGCGCTGCGGGGACGGCGGAGGGGACGACATGGCGCTCCGGTGGGTTCGGGACGACGAAACGGCACCCGTGGGCACCGCGCGTACGCGGACGGATACGGGGGGCGGTTCCATCGTTCCGCCGAACTCACCTCGACGGAAGGAGATTTATCCAAGCGCAACCCGGCACCGGCTGCGGGAGGGGCGCGGCGCACGCCGAACGCGCCGCACGCCGAACGCGCCGCGCGGCTCCCGCTGCGCAACCGTGCGCCGGCTCAGGCGGCTGGGCGGAACCCGCGGTGCAGGGCGACGATGCCGCCGCTCAGGTTGCGCCAGGCCACCCGGCCCCAGCCCGCGTCCTGCAGGCGCGCCGCGAGCGCGGACTGGTCGGGCCAGGCGCGGATGGACTCCGCGAGATAGACGTACGCGTCCGGGCTGCTGCTGACGCGCCGGGCGAGCGGCGGCAGCGCGCGCATCAGGTACTCGGTGTAGACGGTGCGGAACGGCGTCCAGGTGGGATGGCTGAACTCGCAGATCAGCACCCGGCCGCCGGGCTTGGTGACCCGCAGCAGCTCGGCGAGCGCGGTGTCCACGGCGCTGACGTTGCGCAGCCCGAAGGAGAGGGTCACGGCGTCGAACACGGCGTCGGCGAACGGGAGTCGGGTCGCGTCCCCGGCGGTGAACGGCATCCAGGGGTGGCGCCGCTTCCCCTCGCGCAGCATGCCCAGCGAGAAGTCGCACGGCACGGTGAACGCGCCGGCCTCCACGAAGGGCAGCGACGAGGTGCCGGTACCGGCCGCGAGGTCGAGCACCCGCTCACCCGGGCGCGCGTCCACGGCCTCGGCGACCGCCCGCCGCCACAGCCGGGTCTGGCCGAGCGAGAGCACGTCGTTGGTGAGGTCGTACCTGGCCGCCACGTCGTCGAACATGGCCGCGACCTCGTGCGGCTTCTTCTCCAGGGATGCCCGCGTCACTTCTCGTCCGTCCGCTCGTCCGCTCGTTCGCCGCCCGTCGGCATACCCGGCCCGCTGGTCAGTTCGCGTCGATGAGCGCGAGCTCGGGGTGGGCCGTACCCCCGTCGATGGCCGTGGAGGACAGGTGCGAGACGGCCCGGTCGTCCACCGGGTCGTCCGCCGGGTCGTCGTGCACCACCAGGTGCTCGTAGGTGGTGGCGCGCTGCGCCGGGACCCGGCCCGCCTTGCGGATGAGGTCGATCAGCTCCATCCGGTTGGAGCGGTGCTTGGCGCCGGCCGAGGAGACCACGTTCTCCTCCAGCATCACCGAGCCGAGGTCGTCGGCGCCGTAGTGCAGCGAGAGCTGCCCGATGTCCTTGCCGGTGGTCAGCCAGGAGCCCTGGATGTGGGCGACGTTGTCCAGGAAGATCCGCGCGATGGCGATCATCCGCAGGTACTCGAAGACGGTCGCCTGCGTCTGCCCCTTCAGGTGGTTGTTCTCCGGCTGGTAGGTGTACGGGATGAAGGCCCGGAAGCCGCCGCTGCGGTCCTGCACGTCGCGGATCATCCGCAGGTGCTCGATCCGCTCGGCGTTGGTCTCGCCGGTGCCCATCAGCATGGTGGAGGTGGACTCGACACCGAGGTCGTGGGCGATCTCCATGATCTCCAGCCAGCGCTCGCCCGACTCCTTGAGCGGCGCGATGGCCTTCCGGGGCCGCGCGGGCAGCAGTTCGGCGCCGGCGCCCGCGAAGGAGTCGAGCCCCGCAGCGTGGATGCGCTCGATCGCCTCCTTCGGGGTCACCCCGGAGATCCGCGCCATGTGCTCGACCTCGCTGGCCCCCAGCGAGTGGATGACCAGCTCGGGGAACGCCTTCTTGATCGCGGCGAAGTGCTCCTCGTAGTACTCCACGCCGAAGTCCGGATGGTGGCCGCCCTGGAACATGATCTGGGTGCCGCCGAGCTCCACCGTCTCCGCGCAGCGGCGCAGGATGTCGTCCAGGTCGCGGATCCACACCTTGTCGCTCTTGGGCGAGGCGTAGAAGGCGCAGAACTTGCAGGCCGTCACGCACGAGTTGGTGTAGTTGATGTTCCGCTCGATGATGTACGTCGCGATGTGCTCGCTCCCGGCGTACCGGCGGCGGCGCGCCTTGTCGGCGGCGGCGCCCAGCGCGTGCAGGGGCGCGTAGCGGTAGAGGTCGAGCGCCTCCTCGGGGGTGACGCGCCCGCCGGTGGCGGCGCGGTCGAGGGCGGAGAGCAGGTCGGCTTCCGACACGTGCGCTGTCACCGTGGCGTCCCTCCAAAGGTCGCGCAATCGACACATCTCGCCGCTTACCACAGCACAGCGGCGCCGGACCAGCCTACGCCAGGGGTGCTCAGCGGATTCTCCGGAGTGTCCCCGCCGCGTATCCGCTGGTCTCCTCGTGCGACTCGTAGCGCAACCGGTCGTCCCCCCGCAGCCGGAATTCCTCGGCGGAGCCGCCCGCCGCACACAGCTTCGAGCCGGGCTCCGTGCCCGAGGCGTCGACCACCAGCCGGTCGTCGGTGGCCGACACCAGCTTCCAGCGCCCCGCGCACTCCGTGCCCGCCAGCTTCGAACTGCCGGTGGCGACGGTGTCGCCCGGGTCGCCCTCCTTCACCGTCACCGTCAAGGTGCCCAGCGGAACGCCCTTCCGGGAAGTGAGGTCGCCCCGCCAGGTGCCGACGAAATCCTCCGGCACCCCGGAGCCGTCACCGTCCGAGCCGCCTCCGGATCCTCCCCCGTCCGGCGGCTCCTTCGTCGCCTTGTCGGGCGGCCCCTTCGTCGCCGTCGGAGGCGGCTCGGCGGTGTTGTCGCGGCCGGAGTCGCCGACACCCGGCAGCAGTCCGGCGACGTAGCCGGTGCCCAGCAGCGCCGCCGCGACCACACAGGCGAGCGTGACCACCAGTGTGCAGCTCACCCGCCGCCGCGGACCGCCCGCCGCCTCCGCCGCGCCCGCCGGCCCGGCCGCTCCCTCTCCGCCCGCCGTACCGGCGGTGCGCTCGGCGTCCGGACCGGTTCCCAGGACGATCCGGGAGCGCCTGCCGGACGCCTCCGGCCCGGAGCCGTCGGCCGGAGGCGGAGCAGGGGCCGCCGCCGGCCCGATGGGTGCCGCCGGACCGGTGACGGGCTTGCCGTAGGAGGGGTCGGGCGGGCCGAAGCCCGGCGGTGCGGCGACGGGCTCGGGTGCGGCGTCGGGCGGCGGCGGGTACGGGACGTGCGGCGTGCGCGGCGTGGACCGGCCTGCGGCGACGTCCGGGCCGTAGGCGGGCGTCGTGAACGGAACCGGGCCCGAGGTCTGCGGTGCCTGCGGCTCCAGCTCCAGCAGTTCGGCGGCCCGCCTGCCCAGCTGCTCCACCAGCGGCGCGGGGAGCCAGCCGCTCCGCATCAGCTCCTCGGCGCCGTCGGCGGAGCCGGCCAGTTCGGCCGCCAGCGCGTCCGGCGCCGGACGCTCGGCGGGGTCCTTGTCCAACGTGCGGGCCGCCGTCCCGCGCAACGCCTCGGGGAGGCCGTCCAGCCGGGCCTCGCCGTGTACGACGTGGTAGAGTAGCGCGGCCGAGGTGTCCCCGGGGAAGGGGTTCTCGCCCGTCCCCGCGAACACGAGCACCGCGCCGAGTGCGAAGACGTCGGAGGCGGCGGTGGCCCCCCGGCCGAGGATCTGCTCGGGCGCCATGTAGCCGGGCGAACCGACCGAGACGCCGGTCGAGGTGAGCGAGGCGGCACCTTCCACGGCCCGCGCGATACCGAAGTCGATCAGCCGGAGGCCGTCCGGGGTCAGCAGCACGTTGGAGGGCTTCACGTCCCGGTGCACCAGCCCCAGCCCGTGCACATGGGCCAGCGCCTCGGCCAGCCCGGCGCCCAGCGCCCGCACCGTCGCCTCGGGCAGCGGGCCGTGCTCGGCCACGGCCTGCGCCAGTGAGGGGCCCGCCACATAGCCGGTGGCCACCCACGGCACCGGTCCCTCGGTCCCGGCGTCCAGCACGGGTGCCGTCCAGGCGCCGCCGACCCGGTGGGCCCATTCCACCTCGCGCCGGAACCGGCGCCGGAACTCCTCGTCCACCGCGTGGTGCGGGTGCACGACCTTCACGGCCACCGTGCGGCCGGTGCCCGAGCGGGCCAGATACACCCGGCCCATGCCGCCCGCACCCAGTCGGCGCAGCAGTCGGTACTCGCCGAGCTGCCGCGGGTCCTCCGGCTCCAGCGGCTGCATGCACGCCCCCCTTGTCGCTGCCTCCGCCCCATCCCCCGGGCGTCCGCGCGCCTCGGCGCGGGATGTCCGCGGACAGCACCAGCCTATGCGCAGCGACCGGCCGCGCGGCCGTTCCCGGCACAGTTGGCGGGCGAGTGGGCAGGGCTCAGGGGCGCAGCATCTCCACCCGGACATCGGGCGGGAATCCGGTGGTCGCACCGGTGCGGCGGGCGAACTCGGCGACGCCTTCGAGCTGGCGCTCGCCGAACCGGAAGTCGAGCGTGGTGAAGTACCGCTCCAGCGTGGCCGGCTCGAAGATCTCGTAGCGCGCCGCGTGCTCGGCGACCTGGTCGACCTGCTCCATGGCCAGGTCGCGGGAGGCCAGGAAGGCCCGGTGCGTCTCGCGCACGGTCTCCGGGGCCCGCTCCAGGAAGTCGCGGCGCACGGCCCAGACCGCGAAGACGAACGGCAGCCCCGTCCACTCCTTCCACAGCCGCCCCAGATCGTGCACCTGGAGGTCCTGCTCGGGCAGCTGCCGCAGATACGCACGCAGTCCCACGTCGCCGATGACGACGGCGGCGTCCGCCTCCTTCATCATCCGCTCCAGGTCGGGCGGGCACGTGTAGTACTCGGGCCGCACGCCGTAGCGCTCGGCGAGCAGCAGCTGGGCGAGCCGTACGGAGGTGCGCGACGTGGAGCCGAGCGCGACCCGGGCGCCGTCAAGACGGTCGAGCGGGACGCGCGAGACGATCTCGCAGGACATCACGTCGCCGTCGCAGCCGACGGCGATGTCCGGGAGCGCGACGAGGTCGTCGGCGTTGCGGAGGAACTCCACGAGGGTGACGGGACCCATGTCGAGCCGGCCGTCGATGATCATCTCGCTGAGCTTCTCGGGGGTGTCCCGGGTGAGATCCAGGTCCAGCAGCGTGTGGGTGTGGACCAGGCCCCAGTACAGCGGAAGACAATTGAGGAACTGGATGTGCGCGACGCGGGGGCGGGTGCGCACATGCCTCGGTTTCGCAGTCACTCTCCGGAGAGTACGCCCCGGCCCGCACCCCTTCGCGCGGGGTCCCGCGGCGGGGCCGGGCGGATTCCTCCGCCGGGCTGTACGGGGTTTTCCCGCTGGCGCGACGCATGATCGGCAGCCCTTCCACCCCGCGCCCCACCGTGCTAGGCTCAGAGCCAAGTTGCAGTTTGGTTTCCCTTGCAGTACAGAGCCTGCGGAGCATGTGACCGCGGGCTCTCGTCGTTTTCAGGCTTCTTTGTGGGTTCTGGGAGCAGGGACACCCTTATAGGCCCAAGGAGGGCTTATGGCTACCGGAACCGTTAAGTGGTTCAACGCCGAAAAGGGCTTCGGTTTCATCGCCCAGGACGGCGGCGGTCCCGATGTCTTCGTCCACTACTCCGCGATCAACGCATCCGGTTTCCGCTCTCTTGAGGAGAACCAGATGGTGACCTTCGATGTCACGCAGGGCCCCAAGGGCCCGCAGGCGGAGAACGTCACCGCGCAGTAGTCCCTGACTCTGCAGTATCCAAGGAGCCCCCGCCCACGGCGGGGGCTCCTGCCTTTTCCGGTGCCTTTCCGACCGGAGGCCGGCCGGTTACCCGGCCGGCCTCCGGTATCGGCACCCGGGGGGCCGCACCTCCCCCCGCGGGATGCGGCACACCCGGGGAGTCAGCAGCCCTGTTCGTACTCCGCTATCGCGGCGACCTTCGCCGCCGAGGCCGACCCCTCGTCGAAGTGCTGGTCCAGCCATTCGTCGGCCAGGGTGCGGGCCAGCTCCAGGCCGATGACCCGCTGGCCGAAGCAGAGCACCTGCGCATTGTTGCTCAGGACGGAGCGCTGCACGGAGTAGCTGTCGTGCGCGGTGACGGCCCGGATGCCGGGCACCTTGTTGGCGCTGATGGCGACGCCCAGCCCGGTGCCGCAGACCAGCAGCGCCCGGTCGGCCTCGCCCTCGGCGACCCGGCGGGCCGCCTCCACGGCGACGTGCGGATAGGCCCGGCCGCGGTCCCCGCCGTCGCCGCCGACCCCGACATCGGTGACCTCGGCCACCCGGGCGTCGCCCAGCAGGTCCTTCTTGAGGGCTTCCTTGTAGTCGAGACCCGCGTCGTCGCAGCCCACGACGACACGGAGAGGCCGGGGCGCTGCGGGGGTGCTGCTCATGGTGGTTCCTCCTGACGGAAGTGGGCGGTTCCGCGGGTGCGGTGGCCCTCAGCGGGCGGACTCCGCGTCGGGTTCCGCGGCGGGTCCGGCGGTGGCGGCGACCGCGCCCAGGACCAGCGCCAGCGAGGTGGCGCCGGGGTCCGGGGTGCCGATGCTGCGCTCGGCCAGCGGCCGGGCCCGGCCCAGCTTCGGGCGCAGCTCGGCGGTGGCCTCGGCGGCGGTGCGGGCGCTCTCCGCGGCGGCGGTGAGGGCCTCGGCGGGGGAGCCGCCCCTCGTCAGCCGCTTCTCGAAGGCCGTCACGAACGGGTCGAGCGCGTCGACCAGTGTCTTGTCGCCGAGTTCGGCCTTGCCGAGCGAGGTGACGGCCGACAGCGCGGCGCGCGCGCCCGCCGCCAGCTCCGCGGCCTCGGGGGCGCGGTCGGCGGGCAGCACGGAGCCGAACGCGCGCAGGCCCGCGCCCCACAGCGCGCCGGAGGTGCCGCCCGCGTCCGCGGCCCAGGCGTCCCCGGCGGCGCCGAGCAGCGCGGCCGGTGCCGCGTTCGCTTCCCGCGCCTGCTCGGCGGCGGCGAGCGCGGCGTCCACGCCCTTGCACATGCCGCGCCCGTGGTCGCCGTCCCCGGCGACGGCGTCGAGCCGGCCGAGGGTCTCCTCCTCGTCGTGCAGCAGGGTGCGGGCCACCCGGAGGGCCCGCACCGCGGCCTCCGCCGCGGCGGCCGCCTCCCCGGTCGCGGTGGCGGGCTCGTGGTGCGCGCGGGCGGCCGGGGCCCGGCGCGGGGCCGCCGCCTCGCCGGCCCGGGACGGGACCGCCGCGTCGAGCCGGCCACGGCGGTAGGCGGGGGTGTCGGCGGGGGCGAGCCACAGCCGCTCCAGCTCGTCGTCCAGCCAGGTGAGGGTCAGTGAGCAGCCCGCCATGTCCAGCGAGGTGACCAGCTCGCCCACTTCGGCGCGCACCGGCTCCAGTCCCGCCTCGGCCAGCAGTCCGGCCACCGACGCCCACAGGACGTACAGCTCCTCGTACTTGGTGGCGCCCAGGCCGTTGAGCAGGACCGCCACCCGGTTGCTGCCGGCCGCGGCGGCGGGCCGCTCGGCCAGCAGCCCCTCCACCAGGGTGCGGGCCAGGTCGGCGGCGGTCGTCAGTTCGCTCTCGCGCACTCCGGGCTCGCCGTGGATGCCCAGGCCGAGGCCCAGCCGGCCGTCGGGGACGGTGAACAGCGGCTCGCGCTGCCCCGGCAGCGTGCAGCCGGCGAAGGCGACGCCGAGCGAGCGGGTGCGGTCGTTGGTGCGCTCCGCGACCCGCACCACCTCCTCCAGACTCGCGCCCTCCTCGGCCGCCGCCGAGGCCGTCTTGTAGACGGTGAACCCGCCGGCGATGCCGCGGCGTCGCTCCGGCTCGGCGGCGGGGGCGCTGGCGACGTCGTCGGTGACGGCGAAGCAGCGGGCCGGTATGCCCTCGCCGGTCAGCCGCTCGGCCGCCTGGCCGAAGTTCATGACGTCGCCCGCGTAGTTGCCGAACATGAACAGCACGCCCGCGCCGGTCTCGGCCTCCGCCGCGACGGAGTACGCCTGCGCGGCGGACGGCGAGGTGAAGACGTTGCCGATCACCGATCCGTCGGCGAACCCCGGGCCGACCACGCCGCAGAAGGCCGGGTAGTGGCCGGAGCCGCCGCCGGTCAGCACCGCGACCTTGGCGGTGCCGGGGCGGTGCGCCCGCACCACGCCGCCGGGCACCGCGCGGACGTGGTCGGGGTGGGCCGCGGTGAAGCCGTGGACCATGTCCTCGGCGAAGCGGGCCGGGTCGTTGAATACGCGTGTCATGGGGACTCCAGCGGGTTGGGGTGGCCCCGCGGCGGCTCGGGCGGCGGGGCGCCGTGGGGCGCGGGCCGCGGGCCGGGCCGACGGGGCCGGGCTCACCAGGACCGGCGGGCGGTTTCCAGGGTGTCGAGGTAGCGGCGGTAGCCGTCCTCGTAGAAGGCGACGGCCTCCGCGTCGGCCCGGGCGACCCGGGCACCGTCCCCGCCCGGCCCCGGGGCGTCCGCGCCGAGGGCGCGCCAGGCCACCCGCGCGGTGCCGCGGATGCCCACGGCGTCCTCGCGTACGTGCACGTCCCGGCCGAGGACGCCGGCGAAGATGCGTCCCCATTCGCCGGAGCGGGCGCCGCCGCCGCAGGCGGTGATCGCGCCGTCCACACCGAGGGTCTCCAGGCAGTGCCGGGCCGAGTAGGCCACGGCCTCGCACAGCGCCCGCACCAGGTCGGCGCGGCTGGTCAGCGGGGAGAGCCCGTCGAGCCGGCCGCGGGCGCGGGCGTCCACGAAGGGGGCCCGCTCGCCGCTGGTGGACAGGAACGGCAGCGCCGTGACTCCGGCCGCGCCGTAGGGGGACCGGGCGAGCAGCGCGTCGAGTTCCTCGATCCGCACCCCGAGCATGCCCAGCAGCCAGTCCAGCCCGGCAGTGCCGATCATGGCGGGCATGACCCGCAGATAGCGGTCCTCGTACGGGGTGGCCAGCACCATGCCCGCGGCCTCGTCCGCCGCGCCGGGCGCCGGGTCGGAGCTGAGGACCTGGCAGGCGAGGGTGGTCCCGACGATGAGGTTGCCCTCGCCGACCTGTTCCAGGCCGGAGCCGAATCCACAGGCGGGGATGTCGAAGGGACCGGCGCTGACGGGGAGTCCGGAGGGCAGTCCGAGTTCCGCGGCGACCTTGGGCAGCAGCCCGAACAGCGCACCGGGCGGTGCCGGTTCGGCGAGCAGCCCACGCCAGCGGCTCAGCCCGCACAGTTCCAGTGCCTCGTCGTCGTAGGTGCGGCGGGCCGCGTCCAGGAACGGGACCGAGGCGTCGGACGCGTCGACGGTGCGGGCGCCGGTGAAGCGCTGCGCGATGGCGTCGACGCAGTACCCGGCCACGTCGGCCGCGGCCAGCCGTTCGGGCTCGTGCTCGGCCAGATGCGCGAGGAGCGGGCCGGCGGCGCCGGGGAACATCCCGGCCCCGGTGCGCCGGTGGACCGCGCGCGCCGTGCCGTCGGCCGCCCAGGCGTCCAGCACGGGGGCGGCGCGGCCGTCCATCCAGGACAGCGCGCGGCCCACGGGGCGGCCGTCGGCGTCCCGCAGCCACAGCCCGTCCCCCTGGCCGGTCAGCGCGAGGGCTTCGACGGGCTCGGGGGAGAACTGTGCGGCGTCGGCCACGGCCTCCCGTACGACGGTGACAACCGTGCCGATGACCTCGTCCATGTCCTGCTCGACGCGGTTGCCCGGCAGCGTGTACAGCGTGCTGCGGGCCTCGTGCGCCGGCCCGGTGCGCCCGTCGCGGGCGATCAGCTGCGCCTTGGTGACCGAGGTCCCGACGTCGACCCCGACGATCATGACCGCGGTCCTCGCCCTGCGGCCCCGGTGGTCTCGAACACCTCCGGGTTCACGACGAACTCGGGGCGCTCCCCGCGCAGGTACGCCGCCGCCTGGGCCGCGGTGACGGCTGCGGCGCGGTCGGCGGTCTGCCGGGTGGCGCCCGCCAGGTGCGGGGTGGTGATGACGTTCGGCGCGCGGTGCAGCGGCCAGTCGGCGGGCGGCGGCTCGACGTCGTACACGTCCAGCGCCAGCGCGCCCAGCCGGCCGGACTCCAGCAGCGCGGGCAGCGGCGCGTAGTCCATGAGTTCGCCGCGCGCCGAGTTGACCAGGACGGCGCCCTCGGGCAGCAGCTTGAGGTTGTCGGCGTTGAGCAGGTGCCGGGTCTCGGGGGTGACCCGGGCGTGCAGGCTGACCACGGAGCTGCGGCGCAGCAGCTCCTCCAGCGCCACCAGTTCGACGCCGTCCGCCTGCGCCTTGGTCGGATCGGCGTAGGGGTCGGCGACCAGCACCGTGGAGCCGAAGGCGCGCAGCACGCGGGCGACGATCGCGCCGATGGCGCCGTAGCCGACGAGTCCGACGGTGGTGCCGTCCAGCTCGAGGCCCGCGTTCTCGACGGCGTAGTAGTCGCCGCGCCAGGTGCCCTTCTTCAGCTCCGCGTCGGAGGCGGGGATGCGGCGCAGCGCGGCGAGCATCAGCCCGAGCGCGAACTCGGCGGCGGCCGCGGCGTTGCGGCCGGGCGCGAAGGTGACCGGGATGCCCGCCCGGGTGGCCGCCGGCACGTCGACGTTGACCGGGCCGCCGCGGGCCACCGAGATCAGCTCCAGGTTCGGCGCCTCGCGGATCACCCGGTCGGTGAAGGGCGCCATCTGGACGAGTGCGACCTGTGCGTCGCCGAGCGCTTCGAGCAGCTCGTCCTCGGTGCCGCTGGCCTCCTTGACGTTGCCGACCGGGCCGAAGGGGGTGTGCGGCCACGGGGTGGTCTGGGTGCGGAACTCCAGCCGGACGCCGGGGGCCGTCTCCCGCAGGGCTGTCTCCAGCGCGTCGACGAAGAGCCCGGGGGCGATGAAGTGGTCGCCGGAGGCCAGCACGCGGGTCGGCTCGGCTGTCGGGTCCGTCATGCCGGGTCTCCTTCCTGGAGCGGGGAGCCCTCCGGGAGCCGGGAGAGCAGGTAGCGGCGTACGTCGTCGTGGTCGGCCGCGGCGTGGGCGGCCCCGGCCAGGGCGTCCTCGGCCGGCGGATAGCCGGGGTTGGGGATGGCGACGACCGTCATGCCGGCCGCGGCGGCGGCCCGCAGTCCGTTGCTGGAGTCCTCGACCGCCAGGCAGTCCGCCGCGGGGACGCCGAGCTTGTCGGCGGCCGCGAGGTAGACGTCCGGGCTGGGCTTGCCGCGCGGGACCTCGGCGCTGGAGACGGTGGCCTTGAAGTGGTGGTCGACTCCATGGTGCGCGAGGACGGCGTCGATCACGCGGCGCGGCGCGGACGAGGCGAGTGCGATCGGGCCGCGCGCCGCGGTGTCGGCGATCATCGCGCGGGCGCCGGTCAGCAGCTCGATCTCGCCGTCCTCGAGCGCCTTGATCATGCCGTCCACGACGGTGCGCTCGGTGTCGGGGACGCTGTCGCCCGCACCGGCGAACTCGGTGAGGAAGGCGGCCCACTCCGGGGCGCTCATCCCCTGGCAGCTCTTGGTCTGCTCGGGGCCCCACTGCTTGCCGCGCTCGGCGGCGAACGCGGTCCACAGCCGCTCCCAGAGATGCTCGCTCTCGACGAGCACTCCGTCCATGTCAAACACCACTGCATCGGCCACGGCCGGAACTCCTCACCTTCGGCTCCCTGAAAATTAACACTGCTTCTGTTATCTGTCACTCGTACATTGATACGGGCATCGGGGGCAATGTGAGGCTGCCGACGGACAGCGGACCGGAACGCACCGCACGGGGTGCAGGATGGTCCCCATGACCGCCCACTCAGCGGCGCGCGCGGCGCGCCAGAAGCGTCAGCAGCAGATCGTCGACCACGTGCTGGCCGAGGGCGACGCCTCGGTGGCGGAGCTGACGGAACTGACCGGCGTCAGCGTGATGACCGTGCACCGGGACATCGCCGAACTGGCCGACCGCGGCATCCTGCGCAAGTACCACGGCGGGGTCTCCGCGCAGCCCTCCACCGTCTTCGAGTCCAGCTCGGACTTCCGGCTGCACGCGCACACGGGCGAGAAGGAGGCGCTGGCCAGGACCGCACTGGAGTTCGTGGCACCGGGGATGTCGCTGATGCTGGACGACTCGACCACCGCGCTCGCCTTCGCGAAGCTGCTGCCGCAGGTGGGGCCGCTGACCGTGGTGACGAACTACCGGCTGATCACCGAGGAGCTGCGGCACGTGGAGGACGTGCGGCTGATCGCGATCGGCGGCGAGTACTCGCGCACCCACGACTCCTGGATCGGGCTCTCCGCGCTGGAGATGATCAAGAGCTTCTCGGTGGACCTGACCGTCGTCTCCACCTCGGCGATCACCGGCACCATGACCTATCACCAGGAACAGGAGATCGTCGCGCTCAAGCGCGCGATGCGGGAGTCCGGCTCGGTGAGCATGCTGCTGATGGACCACAGCAAGGTCGGCCGCAGCGCCCTGCACCGACTGGACCCCGTGCAGGCGTTCGACCACGTGGTGCTGTCCCGGCCGGTGGAGGACGACCTGGTGGCGGAGCTGCGCAAGCTGACGGACGTGCGGGTGGTGCCGGCCTGACGGGCGCGGCGGCCGGCCGACGGACGGGCGGTGCACCCAGGCCCCGGGGCGGCACGGCTACCGAGCCGCACCGTACTGTTACGCAGTAACGAACTTGACCGTTACTTTTAACATAGCTCTTGATATTTCTCGGAGCCGGGCTGAGGATCTGCGGTGCACCAACCGGATACCTCAGAGCGGAGGCCCCCGATGACGGATCCAGCGACGCGAGCTGCCGAGAGAGGGCTACTCGATCGCATAGGGCTGCCGAAACCCCTGGTCCTCGGCTATGTCGGCGTACTGCTGTTCATGATCGGCGACGGTGTCGAGAGCGGCTTCATCGCGCCCTACATGGCCGACCACGGCGCGGGCACCGACGTGAAGGCGGGCTACGTCATCACCGCCTACGGCGTCGCCGTGATGCTGGCCTCCTGGTTCTCCGGCGCGCTCTCCCAGGTGTGGGGCCCGCGCAAGGTGATGTGGGTGGGCCTGGCCATCTGGGCCGTCTTCGACGCGCTCTACCTGCTCTTCGCGCTCGGCACCGAGAACTACCCGATGATGCTGATCCTCTACGGCATCCGCGGCTTCGGCTATCCGCTCTTCGCCTTCGGGTTCCTGGTCTGGATCACCGGCAGCGCCCCCAAGGCCCGGCTGGGCACCGCCGTTGGCTGGTTCTACTTCGCCTTCACCGGCGGCCTGCCCACCCTCGGCTCCCTCTGGTCCAGCTTCACCATCCCCGCCATCGGCGAGCTGGGCACCCTGTGGACCGCGCTCGGCCTCATCCTGGTCGGCGGCGCGATCGCACTGGTCGGCGCCAAGCGGCGGGAGGGCGGCGACCGGCTGGCCGAACCCGGCGTCACCACGGGCGAGTCCCTGTTCAACAGCGTCTCGATCATCTGGACCCACCCGCGCGTGCTGGTCGGCTGCCTGGTGCGGATCATCAACACCGCACCCGAGTTCGGCATGCTCGTCTACCTGCCGCGGATCTTCTCCGACGACGTCGGCTTCGGCACCGACAAGTGGCTCCAACTGCTGGCGATCATCTACGGCACCAACATCTTCTTCAACCTGATCTTCGGGGCCGTCTCGGACAGGATCGGCTGGCGCACCACCATCGCCACCTTCGGCGCCCTGGGCTGCGCGATCAGCGTGACGGTGCTGTACTTCGTGCCGACCTGGCTCGGCCCCGACTACTACTGGGTCGCCGTGCTCGCCGGGATGCTCTACGGCGCCACACTGGCGGGCTTCGTCCCCATCTCGGCGCTGATCCCCAACATGGCCCCCGACAACAAGGGCGGGGCCATGGCGCTCCTCAACCTCGGCGCGGGCGGCGCCGCCTTCGTGGGCCCGGCCGTCGCCTCGCTGTTCCTGCCGCTCGTCGGCGCCGGGGGCGTGACGATCGTCTTCCTCGTCCTCTACCTGGTCGCCATGGTGCTGACCTTCTTCCTGAAGATGCCGGAGGAGCAGAGCGGTCCCGGCACCCCGGCCCCCGCCGCGGCTCCGGACAAGAGCTCGGCCCCCACCCCCGCCTAGGGTCCGCCGCCCGGACGGCAGACCCCGGATCCTCCGCTGCGGCCGCCGCCGCTGCCCCTCCCCGACGAGGGCCAGCGGCGGCGGCCGGCCGCGTTCAGTCCCCGGCGAGCCGGTACCGGAAAGCCACCTCCACCGCCTGCTCACCCTCGCGGACCTCGTAGTCGCCGGTGCCGGCCAGCCCGGTCAGCGCCTCGGTGCCCGAGCCCGGAACCACCTCGAAGGTGCAGCGGATGACACCCTCCGAGTCGAAGGTGCCGCGCTGCTGGATCGCGAAGGCACCCTCCCGCCCGTCGAGCGAGCCGGTCAGCAACTCCGTACCGCAGAAGGAGCCGCCGCCCCCGGCGGTGTAGGTGAGCACGTACTGGCACGTGGTGCCCACCGCCTCGATGCCCCCGCTCCAGTCGTTGACGACGGCGGCGTGCGCGAGCCGGGGGCTGCGGTCGGCGTCGGTGACGTCCTTCTCGTCCCAGGAGGAACCGGTGAAGACGGCGGTGGTGGTGCGCTCGGCCATGAGAGGGCCTTTCGGTAGACGGTGCTCGGTGTCCGGCCATCCTGGCGGCCGTACCTGACACCTCGTGTCAGGTACGGGAATCGGCGGCGGGAGAATATGCCGCATGCGCGCCGACCGGCTCCTCTCGCTGCTCCTCCTGCTGCAGAACCGCGGCCGGATGACGGCACCCGAACTCGCCACCGAGCTGGACGTCTCCGTCCGCACCGTCTACCGGGACATCGAGGCACTCAGCGGCGCGGGCGTACCCGTGCACGCCGACCGCGGCCCGGCGGGCGGCTTCCGCCTCATGGCCGGGTACCGCACCCGGCTCACCGGACTGACCGGCTCCGAGGCGGGGTCCCTCTTCCTGTCCGGACTGCCGGGCCCGGTGAGGGAACTGGGACTCGGCGCCGTGCTGGCGACCGCGCAGCTCAAAGTGCGCGCCGCGCTCCCCGCACCGCTCGCCGAGCACAGCCGGCTGGTCCAGGACCGGTTCCACCTGGACGCCCCGGCCTGGTTCCGGGACCCGGACCCGGTGCCGCTCCTGCCGACCGTCGCCCGCGCGGTGTGGGAGCAGCGGGTGCTGCGGGTGCGCTACCGGCGCTGGCGCGGCGAGGCACGGCGAGCGCTGCGCCCGCTGGGCATCGTCCTCAAGGGCGGCATCTGGTACGCGGTGGCGGTGACCGCTGAACCGGACCAGGAGCACGGGGAAGAGGCGACCGCGGCCAGGGAGTCGACCACGGGGGCGCACCCCGCGGGCAACGGAAGCCCGGCCCCGGGGACCGCGGACGGCGGCACCGCGGACGGGGAGGGCGGCGACCCCGGCGCGGGGGGCGTACGCACCTACCGGATCTCCCGACTGGTGGAGGCCGCCCTGGACGACGAGGTCTTCGAGCGGCCCGCCGGCTTCGACCTGGCCGCCTCCTGGGAGGCGTCGACGCGGCGGCTCGAGGCGCTGCTCCGCAGCGAAACCGTCCGGGTCCGGCTCTCCCCCGCCGGTCTGCGGCTGCTCCCCGCGAAGTTCGGCGCACCCGGTGAGCGTGCACTGGAGCAGGCGGGACCGCCCGACGCGGAGGGGTGGACCGAGGTCGAGCTGGCCGTGGAGTCGCAGCCGGTCGCCGTCTCCGATCTGCTCGGCCTGGGTGCCGAGGCGGAGGTGGTGGGGCCGCCCGCGCTGCGCGCCGCCATGGTCGAGGCTGTCCGGGCGCTCTCGGCCCGCTACCCGTCCGGGGCCTGACGGCCGGTCGGGCTCCGCCGAGCCGCTCAGCCCTGCCCGGCCATCAACCGCACCAGCGCGATCAGCGCGGCGCGGTGCGCGGCGCCGGGGCCGGTGTCTCGGACCGCCCACCGCGACGCTGCCGCTCCCGGTACGGACGCTGGTCCTCACGCTGATCGTCGTACCGGTAGGCCGCCTACGCACTGATACCGGCACTGCTCAGGGTGAACGCGCGGCTGGGCGGCGCCGCGACCCCCTCGACCGCATCGCGGCGATGACTGTTGCGCCTACTGACTGAGGCACCAGTCAGTAGGCGCAACACCTGCGTTTATCTGGACGACATTGGATAAAAAGCACACCGCTCATTGCGGTTATCTCAACACTCTCGTACGGTGGCCCGCATGCCGAACACAGCGGGCGACCGGATCCAGGACGGCGCGGGCGAGATCGCCGAGCGCGTCCGCGAGGTCGTCGAAGCCACCGGATGCAGCCAGCGGGAGTTCGCCCGGCGCATCGTGATGGACCCCTCGAAACTCTCCCGCTCGCTCGGCGGCTCGCGTCGCTTCACCGTGGCCGAACTGGCCCGGATCGCCGACGCCGGCCGGGTCGACGCCGGGTGGCTGCTGGGCTCCGGCAGCACCGCGCCCGGCGCGGCCGACGCGCCACAGACCCCGAGCGCCGCACCGGCGGCGGGTGGCGGGACCCGGACCGTCGCGCCACCCGCCGCCGGACGTCCGCTGCAGATCGTGCGCGAGACGGTGCGGCTGATCGCCGAACACGGCTTCCACGCCGTACGCGTGGCCGACATCGCCGCCGCCTGTGACACCAGCACCGCCGCGATCCACTACCACTTCCCCGGCCGCGCCGAACTGCTGGAGGCGGCCGTGCGCTGGTGCATGGACGAGGACACCGCCAGCCGCGCGGCCCGGATCTCCGAGACCGGGGCCACCGAGGACGCCGCTGCCGAACTGGCCGAACTCCTCGCCCTACAGACCCCGCGGACCGAACAGCAGCGGCGGCAGTGGCTGGTGTGGCTCGACCTGTGGGCCGAGGCGGCGCGCTCGACCGCGATCGGACGGCTGCACGTCGAGTACTACCGGCAGTGGCGCACCACCGTCGCCGACGTCGTACGGCGCGGCATCGCCCAGGGCGTCTTCCGTCCCGTCGACCCCGAGTTCAGCGCGCTGCGGCTCACCGCCCTCGTCGACGGACTGGCCTCGCAGGTGCTGGCCGGCGCCGCCGGCACCGAGGACGGGACCGGCCCCGACGACATGCACGCGGCGCTGCTCGCGCACGTGCGCACGGAACTGCTCGCCCAGGCCGCCGACTGACGACGCCCGGCGCCCGGCTGCCCACCGCCCACCGACCGCCCACCGCCGACCGCCCACCGACGACCGACCACTCCGCCCTTCCCACCCGGAGGTATCACCATGTCCATCACCGAGAACGTCATCATCACCGCCGCCCTCACCGGCGCCGGTGACACCGTCGGGCGCAGCCCGCACGTGCCCGTCACCCCCGAGCAGATAGCCGCCTCGGCGGTCGAGGCCGCCGAGGCGGGCGCCGCCGTCGTGCACATCCACGTCCGCGACCCGGAGACCGGTGCACCCTCGCGGGACCGGAAGCTGTACCGCGAGGTCCTGGAGCGGATCAAGGAGACCGGTACCGACGTCGTCATCAACCTGACCGCCGGGATGGGCGGCGACCTGGTGCTCGACGCCGACCAGCCGCTGGAGAAGGGCGCGCTGGACGGTACGGACCTGGTGGGCGGCCTGGACCGGCTGCCGCACGTGGAGGACCTGCTGCCGGACATCTGCACCCTGGACTGCGGGTCGCTCAACTTCGGCGACCAGCTCTACATCTCCACCACGGAGATGCTGCGCAAGGGCGCGCGCCGGATCCAGGAGCTGGGGGTCAAGCCGGAGCTGGAGATCTTCGACACCGGGCAGCTCTGGTTCGCCAAGCAGCTGCTGGAGGAGGGGCTGCTGGACCAGCCGACCCTCTTCCAGCTGTGCATGGGCATCCCGTGGGGCGCACCGGCCGACCCGGGCGTGCTGCAGTCGATGGTCAACTTCCTGCCACCGAACGCGCAGTGGGCCTCGTTCGCGCTCGGCCGGATGCAGATGCCGTGGGTCGCGCAGTCGATCCTGCTCGGCGGGAACGTGCGGGTCGGTCTGGAGGACAACCTCTACCTCAGCCGCGGGGTCAAGGCCACCAACGGGCAGCTCGTGGAGCGTGCCGTGCAGATCACCGAGTCGCTCGGCGCCACGGTCGCCTCCCCCGACGAGGCCCGGGCCCGGCTGGGCCTCAAGCCCCGCACCGCCTGAGCGGTCGCCCCGCCCCTCCGGCATCCGCAGGCGCCGCCCGCCCCTCCCGCACCGGCGGGCCCTCCCCGGCGGCGAGCCCCGCCGGCCCCGCAGCCACACCGTCTCCCCACACCAAGGAGCACCCTGATGAACACCCCTCCGACCGACGTGTCCCGAGTGACGTGCGTCGGCGCCGGCGTCATAGGCGGCGGCTGGGTCGCGCACTTCCTCGCGCGCGGCTATGACGTGACCGCCTGGGACCCGGCGCCCGACGCGCCCGAGAAGCTGCGCCGCCTGGTGGACGCCGCCTGGCCCGCGCTCACCCGGATGGGGCTCGCCGAGGGCGCCTCCCCGGAGCGGCTCCGGTTCGCCGCAACCCTCGAGGAAGCCTGCGCCGAGGCACAGTTCGTGCAGGAGAGCGCGCCGGAGAAGCTGGAGCTCAAGCGCGGGCTGCTGGCCGAGCTGGACGCGGCGACGCCCGAGGGCGTCATCATCGCCTCCTCCACCTCCGGCTACCCGATGACCGACATGCAGACCGAGGCGGCACACCCGGAGCGGCTGCTGGTGGGCCACCCGTTCAACCCGCCGTATCTGATCCCGCTGGTCGAGGTGGTCGGCGGCGAGCGCACCGACCGGTCGGCCGTCGAATGGGCGTCGCGGTTCTACGAGGCGGCCGGCAAGTCGGTGATCACGATGGAGCGGGAACTGCCCGGCTTCATCGCCAACCGGCTGCAGGAGGCGCTGTGGCGGGAGGCGCTGCACATGGTCGCCAACGGCGAGGCGACGGTGCAGGAGATCGACGACTCGATCACCGAGGGCCCCGGACTGCGCTGGGCGTTCATGGGGCCCTGCCTGACGTTCGCGCTGGCGGGCGGCGAAGGGGGCATGGGCCATATGCTCGACCACTTCGGGCCGTCCCTGAAGTCGCCGTGGACCCGGCTGGAGGCGCCCGAGCTGGATGCGGCGCTGCGGGACGCGATGGTGGCGGGATGCGAGGAGGCCGCCGCCGGGCGGAGCATCGCCGACCTGGTCGCCGAGCGGGACCGAGGCGTCATCGACGTACTGCGGGCCACCGGCCGGCTCCCCGGCGAGGCGTCCGCATGACCCGGCTCCCGCTCTTCGAGCAGACCGTGCGTCCCGAGTGGATCGACTACAACGGCCATCTGAGCGAGGCGTTCTACGTCCTGGTCTTCGGCCACGCCACCGACGCGATGATGGACGAGGTCGGTCTGGGGCCGGCCTATCGCGAGGACACCGGCTGCTCCCTCTACACCGTCGAGGCGCATGTCCGGTACCTGGACGAGGTCGCGGAAGGGGCCCCGCTGACGGTGCGTACCCGCGTCCTCGGTGCCGCCGGGAAGAAGCTGCGCTTCGCGCACGAGATGTTCGTCGGACAACGCCCGGTCGCCACGACCGAGCTGTTCGCGCTGCATGTCGGCGCCGAGGGCAGCACGCCCTTCCCCGAAGCGGTCCGCGCGCGGCTGGAGGCGCTCCTCGAGGAGCCCCCGGAGTGGGCGGGGCGGGCCGTCGCCCCGGTCGGCCACTCCGGGTGATGTTGACGATCCACGGCGCGAATCCCACAATGAGCGGCATGGTCGCGCACTCCACCTCCCCGCTCGGACGCCACGGCGTCCCGTGGCGGCGCGGGTGCGAGCGATCCGGTCTCTAGGTGTGATCCCGGCTCCCGGAGGGAGCGACGGCGGCCGCGCGCCCGCGCGGCCGGGTACGACGGCCGCGTGCGGACGCGGCCGGTACGTCCACCACGCGTTCGACCGGATCCGCTGGAGGATCGATCATGAGTATCACCACCCCCGACCAGACTCCCGAGCAGGCTCCGGAGCAGACCGCACCCCTGCGTGACGCCCGCGTCCCCGAAGGGGGCCTCTACGAAGGTGTGCGCATTCTGCGGCCCTTCGCCGAGGACTGGGAGGAGCGGCCCTACGAGCTGATCGAGGTCGTGCCGCAGACCCGCGTCATCGGCGCGGAGATCCGCGGTGCCGACCTGTCCCGTCCGCTGAGCCCCGCGCTGCGCGCGGAGCTGAACCGGGCGCTGCTGGAGTGGAAGGTCCTCTTCTTCCGCGGCGCGGGCCTCACCCCCGAGCAGCAGGCCGACTTCGCCCGGAACTGGGGCGACCTGGAGACCAATCCGCTGCTGGCCCGCGGGTCCAGCGACGAGATCGTCCGGTTCGACAAGGGGGCGGCGGCGCGGCCCACGTACGAGAACGTGTGGCACACCGACGTCACCTTCCGGGAGCGCCCGGCCCTGGGCGCGGTGCTCCAGCTGCGCGAGGTGCCGCCGCTGGGCGGGCACACCATGTGGGCGGACATGGCCGCGGCCTACGACAACCTGCCCACCCGGATCCGGGAGCGGATCGACGGGGCCACCGCGGTGCACGACTTCATCCCCGGGTTCGCGCGGTTCACCTCGGCGGAGCGGCTGGCCGAGCTCCAGGAGGAGTTCCCGCCGGTCGAGCACCCGGTGGTGCGCACCCACCCGGAGACCGGCCGCCGGATGCTGTTCGTGAACACCTCGTTCACCACCCACATCGTGGGGATGGAGCGCGAGGAGAGCGACCGGCTGCTGGCCGAACTGGTCCGGCAGGCGCACGTTCCGGAGTACCAGGTGCGCTTCGCCTGGCAGCCCGGTGACATCGCGTTCTGGGACAACCGGGCGACCCAGCACTACGCCCTGTTCGACTACGCGCCGCACCGCCGGGTCGCCGAGCGGGTGGCGATCGTCGGCGACCGGCCGTTCTGAGCCACCCCCCACAGCCGCTTCGCCCGCCTCTCTTCCCCCGGAGAGGCGGGCGAAGCCCTCTCCGGGCGCCGGCCGTGGAGCGGCCGGGCACCGGACGGGACGGTCAGCCGTCGGCGGGGACGCGCACCTCGTCCCGGATGTCGTTCACGCGGTCCGCCCACGCCTCCAGGTCCACCTTCTTCGGGTCGACTCCGTAGGTGTCGGCGGCGTCCTTGGCGACGTAGGCGGCGGTGCCCGGGTCGCTCCAGGCGCAGACGGGGATCGTCAGCTTCCGGCCGGCCTGCGACTTGACCAGTACCTCGCAGGTCAGCGGGTCGCCACCGGTGGGTGTGATGTCGCGGCGCTTGACGGCCACCGACATCGCCGAGCCCGACTCCATGCCGTCCATCATCTGGTTCTTGGACATCTCGGGGTTGCCGTAGTCCTCACCGGTGGCCGCTCCGTACAGCAGCCGGGAGCTGCCCGAGGGGTTGGCGTAGGAGCCTAGGTGGGCCTCCTCGCCCGGCTGTCCGGGGTCGACCGAGTCGCTGAGGTCCTTCTTGAGCCGGTACTGGCCGTCATCCAGCGTCTTGGGGAACTTCAGCTCGTAGGTGGTCTCCGACGGGCTCGGTGTCGGCTCCGGGGAGGACGAGTCGTCGGTGGGCTCCTCGGAGGCCGAGTCGGACTTCTCGGGCTTCACCTTGTCGTCGGCCGCGTCGTCCTTGTCGTCGGAACCGCCCGAGAGCACCAGCAGCGTGCCGGCGACGGCCAGCGCGACCACCAGCACCGCCGCCACGACGATGCCGACGACCTTGTTGCTGCGGTTGCTGCGGTTCGGCGGGGGCGGCTGCGGGCTTCCGTAGGGTGCGGGGAAGCCGGGCTGGCCGCCGGGCTGCCCGAAGCCGCCCGGAGCCCCGGGGCCGCCGGGGTTGCCGGGGTTGCCGGGGGGCTGGCCGAAACCGCCGCCCTGCGGCTGCCCGTAGCCGCCGCCTTGCGGCTGACCGTAGGCATTGCCCTGGGGCTGCCCTTGGCCACCGCCCTGCGGCTGCCCGTAGGCACCGCCCTGCGGCTGACCGTAGGCATTGCCCTGGGGCTGCCCTTGGCCGCCGCTCTGCGGCTGTGCAGGACCGCCGTCCTGGGGTTGTCCGTAGCCTCCCGCGGACGGGGGGCCGAAGCCACCGCCGCCCTGCGGCTGGTTCGGCGGCTGCGGGGGTGTCGTCATCCCGTGTCCCTCCCTGCGAGGGAGGCGTACCCCGTCCCCCGACCGTGCTCGTGCCCGACGCTCGGTTCACGGTACCGCCGTATTGGCCAAAGCATTACTTCGGGGATACCGGTTCAGCGCGGGTACAGCGTGTCGATCTCGGTGGCGAAGTCCCGCACGATCGCCGCCCGCCGCAGCTTCATGGACGGGGTCAGATGCCCTTCCTCCTCGGTGAAGTCGTGCGGCAGCACGACGAACCTGCGGATCGACTCGGCCCGTGAGACCAGCGAGTTGGCCTCGTCCACGGCCTGCTGGAGATTGCGCAGCAGGTCCCCGTCCACCGCCAGCTCGGCCATGCTCAGCCGCTCCTTGCGGTGCATCCGGCACCAGTGTGCGAGCCCGTCCGGCTCCAGCGTCACCAGCGCCGTCACATACGGCCGGTTGTCGCCGATCACCAGGCACTGGCTGATCAGCGGATGCGCGCGCAGCCAGTCCTCCAGCGGAGCCGGGGCCAGATTCTTGCCCGCCGAAGTGATGATGAGGTCCTTCTTGCGCCCGGTGATGCTCAGATACCCCTCCGAGTCGAGCGCGCCCAGGTCGCCGGTGGGCAGCCACCCCTCCGCGTCCCGGTGCGGGAGCACGCTCCCGGTACGGGCTTCCCAGTAGCCGCCGAACACATGGTCGCCCTTGATCAGCACCTCGCCGTCGTCCGCGATCCGCAGCGCGGTGCCCGGCAGCGGCCAGCCCACCGTGCCCAGCCGGGGTTTGAGCGGCGGTGTGGCGGTCGTCGCCGCGGCCGTCTCCGTCAGCCCGTATCCCTCGTAGACGGTGACGCCCGCGCCCTCGAAGAACGCCGCGAGCCGGTGTCCGAGCGGGGAGCCGCCGCAGATGACGTACCGGCACCGGCCGCCCAGCGCCGACCGGATCCGGCGGTAGATCAGCGTGTCGTACAGTCCGCGCGCGGCCCGCAGCCCGAACCCGGGGCCGCCGCCGAAGCCGTGCTCCTGCGCCTCGACGGCCTCCCCGTACCGCTGCGCGATCCGCGCCCCGCGGTCGAACGAGGAGGCCCGGCCCATCCGCTCCGCGGTCGCCCGGCCGGTGTTGTAGATCTTCTCCAGCACGTACGGGATGCCCAGCAGGAACGTCGGCGCGAAGCTCGCCAGATCCGGGAGCAGATCCTCTGTCTTCAGACTCGGCGCGTGCCCGAGCCGCACGCGCGCCCGCAGGCAGCCGATGGCCACCATCCTGCCGAACACGTGCGACAGCGGCAGGAACAGCAGCGTCGAGGCCGGTTCGGACTGCTCACCGCGGAAGACCGGGTACAGCAGCTCGACCGCGTTGTCGACCTCGGCGAAGAAATTCCCGTGCGTGAGCACGCAGCCCTTGGGCGGGCCCGTCGTACCCGAGGTGTAGATGAACGTCGCGATGCTCTGCGGACCCAACTGCGCCCGCCGCTGGGCGACCAGCTCGTCCGGCAGCTCCCGGCCCGCGTCCACCACATGGCCCACGGCGCCGGAACTGAACTGCCACAGATGCTCCAGGCCCGGCAGGTTGCCGCGCTCGGCGCTGAGCATCCGGGTCTGCTCGACGTCCTCCACGAAGCAGGCCCGCGCCTGCGAGTCCTGCAGGATGTGCCGCGCCTGGAGCGCCGAGGAAGTGGGGTAGACCGGCACCGTGACCAGGCCCGCCGCCCAGGCGGCGAAGTCCGTGAGGGTCCACTCGTAGGTGGTGCGGGCCATGATGGCCAGCCGGTCGCCCGGCCGCAGGCCCAGCGCGATCAGGCCCTTGGCCATCGCCAGTACCTCGGCGGCGAGTTCGCGGGCCGTCATGTCCTGCCAGGTGCCGTCCCGGGCCTTGCGGCTGAGCACGGGCTCCTCGGGGGCCTCGGCGGCGTTGGTGAAGGGGATGTCGGCCAGCGAGCCGGCGGTCACCCGCGGCGCCAGCGGCGGAACGGAGACCTCGCGGACCCTGCCGTCCTCCACCTTCTTGTACGGCTCGACCAGTTGCACCGGTTGCATGGTGACGGCTCCTTCCTCGCATGTGCGGAGAGCTCCGTCCTCGCCCAGCGCCTGACGCGGCAGTAACCTTACCGAGGAGTAAATCTACGGGAGCGGGAGGAGTTCAGGGAATGCCCGCGCGCCACCTTCATCGGACACACACAGGACCGGCCCTCGTCCTCGCCGAGGGTGCCGCCCGGCCGTCCGGCACGCTCGTCCCCCCGGACGACGACGGAAGGGCATCCCGAGGTAGCTGTGCGCGCCCGCAGCATGCTCGACCCGTAGGCACAGAAACGCCCCCCGCTCCGGCACTGCGCCGGGGCGGGGGGCTTCTGTTGTTGCCCCTACCGGTCGAGCCGGCGGTCAGCGACGCCCGCCACGAAGGTGGCCCACTGCTCCACACCGAAGGTGAGAACCGGTCCGCCGGTGCACTTACTGTCACGAGCGGCTACGCCATCGGCGGTGGGCGCCAGCTCAACGCATGCGCTTTGCCCGTTGCTGTAACTGGACTTGCGCCAGGCCAAAGTGTCAGTGGTGTTCATATTGCTCCGCAACCTCCATCAAGAGGCGCCGTGTTGCCTCTTCGGTGAGTGAACGTTTCCAGATGTCGTCGAACGCCGTGTCGTAGCGAGCGACCTCGTCGGGCTTGTCGAGATACAGGTCTCCTGTGAAGCCGTCCGCGTAGACAGTCGGCGGCTCTGTGTCGGTGCCGTCGCCTGTCTGAGGGAACCGCAAAATCCCGAACTGCCCTGACATGACGCCACGGTGCAGACCCGCACTGAACGGGACTACCCGGAGTGTGACAGTCGGCAGTTCGGAGGCGTGCAACAGGTGGCGGAGCTGCTCCGCCATTTGGTGATGCCCGCCTACGGGGCGCCGTACTACTGCCTCGTTGAGAACGATGCGCAGTGTCGGGGCTGCCGAGCGACGTGTCAGCAAGGCCTGCCGCGCGATCCGCAGGTTCACACGGCGGGTGATCTCCTCCTCGTCATCGTCGGGGTTGTCCGTGCTGATGATCATGCGAGCGTAGTCGTCGGTCTGCAGGAGTCCGGGTACGAGTTCGCTCTCATACCAGTCGATGCGGGCGGCGGCTTCCTCCAGACCGATGAAGATGTCGAAGCGCTCCGGGATCACGTCGCCGTAGCTGTGCCACCACCCGCGCGCCTTGGTCTCTTTCGCGAGCCCCATGAGCGCTTTGGTGATGTCGGGCGAGGCGCCGTACACCTTGCACATCGTCTCCGCGTCGTGGCTGCGGAGTGACGTCTGACCGGTCTCGATCCGCCACATCTTCGCTTCGGACCACTCCAGCTCATGTGCGGCGGCGCGCACGGTGAACCTCGCTTGGTTCCTCAGATCGCGGAGGTACCGCCCCAGTTGCCGCCGCGGCACCGTGCTGCCTGTTGACCTCTCCGGCATCCCGCACCCTCCCTGAGCTCATTATGAAGGACTTCCGACACCACAAATGAAAGCGTCAACGCGCTCCATTCGCAATGCATGTCACCTATTTAGGGTCGGTTTCTGAATTTCCGCAGTGAAGTCTTGCAGATTCACAGTTCAGGGACCCACCCTTGTGGCTCGGCCGCAGCAACTTCGCGCCGCACAGGCGCTTTTGGGCTGCGGCTACGTGCGGCATCGGTCCTCCGGCTGCCCGCGAGACCTCGCAACGAACCTGCGGAGAGGTATCTCCATGAGCTACCGCATCGGCGTTTACGTCATCGACCGGCGTACGAATTCGCTTGGCCGCGTCATGGGGCAGGACGGGCCCCACCTCTTACTGCGGCCCCCGCGCGGCGGCACCGAATGGAACTGCCCGCCCGCTGCGGCACGGCTCGCCACCCAGGCCGAGTGCCACGACGCAGGTATCACCGCCAACGGCACCCCGCGCGCACCCCGCCATGGCACCCGCTCGTGAGGCGCGGCACGCGCACCGTCCAGCCCGGACGGTGCGCCTACTGCGAGACCGACCGGGACGAAACCGTGCAGGTCGCCGTCATCGAATGCGGCTCCGGCCCCCCCCCTCACGGCCTGCGCATGTGTCTCGCGCACGCAAGTCAGTACGCCGTCACCCGTCAGGCTCCGCCGCACCTCGCCGACGAGTTGGCGCACCTCTGGCGCAGACGGGAGGAGCAGGCCGAATGATCCGCAGAACGCGGCACCTCGTGATGACCACCTGCGGAATCGCCGGGCCGTTCCTACTGCTCGCGATCGGCTTCGGCACCGGCTTCACCATCGCCGCCGCCCTCAGCAGCACCTCATGACTCCCGCCCGCGCCGGACAGACGCCCACCGCGGCACACCCCGGCACCGGCGGGCCGCTCCCGGCCGACGGCTGTTCCTGACGTACACCGCCGTCGGCCGGGAGCACACAGCGCACCACCCATGGCGACCGACGGATCAGGGTCGCACCCGCACATCCCGACGAGGAGGAGCACACATGCCCGCAGCACTTCCCGGCCTCGAATCCGTCGAGCTGGAGATCACCGGCACCTGCAACGCCGCGTGCCTGCACTGCTGTACTGGCAGCAGTCCCCAGACCCCGCAGGGCATCATGAGCCGCGAGGACTGGCAGCGCACCATCTCGGACGTGGCCGAGTTGGGTATCCCGATGGTGCAGTTCATCGGGGGCGAACCGACGCTCGCGCCATACCTGCCGCAGTTCATCGGCCAGGCTCTCGACGCCGGGCTCGGTGTCGAGGTGTACTCGAACCTCACGCACGTCCGCCCCTCCCTGTGGCGGCAGTTCGAGCGCGAAGGGGTGTGTCTGGCCACGTCCTACTACACCGATGACAGCGCCGAGCACGACAGGATCACGCAGACCCGCGGCGGTCTCGACCGCGTCCGCGCCAACATCGGCGAGGCCGTACAGCGGGGTATCCCGATGCGCGCCGGCATCGTCGAGGTCATCGACGGGCAGCGCGTCCACCAGGCCGCCGCCGAACTGCGTCGCATGGGCATCCAGCGCATTCGGATCGACCGGGCTCGGAAGGTGGGCCGCGCCGCTGAGCACGCCGCGACCGAGCCGACCGCCGACGAGCTGTGCGGACGATGCTTCCGCCAGCGCGTCAGCGTCTCCCCCGACGGCGCGGTATCCGGCTGCATCCTGTCCCGCTTCATGGTCGCCGGCAACGTCCGCGAGCAGCGGCTCGCCGACATCCTGCACAGCGACCGATGGGCACAGGACGGATTCAACTGATCGTCGCAACACCTTGATCGGAAGGTGGAGCGATGGGTGCTGTGGAACGGCACAAGCAGGTTCGTGCGTACCGGGGGTTGATGCCGTCGCCGGGCAGGCCGTCGGTGGCCTGGCGTGAGGACAGGGTCAGGTTCTGGACGGAGATTGCTCGGGGTGCCAAGACCGAGGTTGCGTGCAGTGCTGCGGGGGTGTCCGGGCCGGTGGGGTTCCGCTGGTTCCGGCACGCTGGCGGCGTGAATCCGTGTCTTCCTGATGAAGTGTCCGGGCGCTACCTGTCGTTTCGAGAACGGGAGGACATCGCTGTCTGGCATGCCCAGGGCGCCGGCGTCCGCGAGACCGCCCGCAGGCTCGGACGGGCGCCGTCGACTGTCTCCCGTGAGCTACGGCGCAATGCCTCCACTCGGACCTACACGCTGGACTACCGGGCCTCGACCGCGCAGTGGCACGCTGAACGCCGGGCCCGGCGCCCGAAGACAGCCAAGCTCGTGGACAATCCAAGACTGCGAGTCTATGTCCAGGCCCGTCTGTCAGGGGACGTCACCGACGCCGGAGGCAACCGTGTCGGCCCCGAGGGCCCGGCCTGGAAGGGGCGCAACAAACCGCACCGCGGGGACAGAGGCTGGGTGACAGCATGGAGCCCGGAGCAGATAGCGCGACGCCTACCCATCGAGTTCCCCAACGACGAGGACATGCGCATCAGCCACGAGGCGATCTACCAGGCGCTCTACGTCGAGGGACGTGGCGCGCTGAAACGCGAGCTGGTGGCCTGTCTGCGCACCGGACGGGCGCTGCGTGTTCCCCGGGCTCGCGGCCGGCAGAAGGCGTGGGCCCACGTCACCGACAAGGTCCTCCTCAGCGAGCGTCCCGCCGAGGCCGAGGACCGCGCCGTTCCCGGGCACTGGGAGGGCGACCTCATCATCGGGCTGAAACGCTCGGCAATCGGAACCCTCGTCGAGCGCACCACCAGGTTCACCATGCTGGTCCACCTGCCGCGCGAGGAGGGCTACGGCGTGATCCCGCGCACGAAGAACGGCCCTGCCCTGGCCGGATACGGCGCCATCACGATGAAGGATGCCTTGGCCAGGACGATGACCACGCTGCCTGAGCAGCTCCTGCGGTCCCTCACCTGGGACCGCGGAAAGGAGTTGTCCGCGCACGCCGCCTTCACGGTCGAGACCGGCATCCCTGTCTACTTCGCCGACCCACACAGCCCCTGGCAACGCGGGACCAACGAGAACACCAACGGCCTGCTGCGTCAGTACTTCCCCAAGGGCACCGACTTGTCCCGCTGGAACAGCGAAGAACTCCAGGCCGTCGCGGCCGTCTTCAACAACCGACCCCGGAAGACCCTCGGGTGGCGAACCCCGGCTGAAGTGTTTACCAAGCAGCTACGATCGCTCCCACCAGTCAACGTTGCGACGACCGATTGAATCCGTCCAGTTGACCGCCGCAGTCCCCCTGCCTCAGCCGACGGGCGGATGCCCGCCGGACGATTCCAGCGACTGCGACCCGGCCAACACCGAGGCGTGCCCGCCGGCCTACGGCCTCGCCCCGGCCCCAGTGCTGGAGGTGGCCTCATGAGGTGGCAGGAGCACGCCGCTACGCTCGCGGACCGGGCCGCCCACCGCACCTCTCCGTGGGCCGTGCACATCGCCGACCTGCCCCGGCACGAGTTCGTCCCCCGGTGGTGGAAACGCGACCCCGAGGGGTGGACGCTCCAGGACGGGTCCGCCGAGCCGGACGCCTGGCTGAATGAGGCATACCGGGATGCGTCGCTCGTGACCAGCGTGGCCGGCAGGCACGCCGACCGCGCCGCCCCCGGCGACCGGCCGCAGGGCGCGCCCACCTCCTCGGCCACCCTGCCCTCGCTGCTGGTGCGCATGTACGAACTCGCCCGTATCGACGACAGCGACAGCGTGCTCGACGTGGGGACCGGCAGCGGCTACGGAACCGCGCTCCTGGCCCGCCGCCTGGCCCCCGACCAGGTGACAAGCGTCGACGTCGACCCGTATCTCGTGGAGGCTGCACGGGATCGCCTGGCTCGCCTCGGCCTCGCCCCGACAGTCCTCGACACGGACGCCACCGGCCGCCTGCCCGTCGAGGACAGTTCAGCCGATCGGCTGGTCGCCACGGTGAGCGTGCGCCCGGTCCCCGCATCGTGGCTGCGCGCGCTCTGCACCGGCGGACGGCTCGTCAGCACTCTCACCGGTACCTCCCTGATCGTCACCGCGGAGAAGGATGACGACGGAGGAGCCACCGGCCGCGTCGAGTGGGACCGCGCCAGCTTCATGCGGGCCCGCCACGGCGCCCACCACCCCGACGACGTACGCGCCCTGCTCGACAAGGCCGCCGAGCACGACGGCGACGAGGTGACCCGCGGACCGTACCCGGTCGTCGACGTGGCCAACGCGTGGGACCTCGACTCCATGCTCAGCCTCACCACTCCCGGAATCCAGCACGAGTTCCACCAGGAGGGCGAACTGCGAACCGCCCTGATGGCGCACGCGGACGGTTCCTGGGCCCGGGCGTCCGCCCTCGGCGCCGACCGGCCCACCGTGCACCAAGGCGGGCCCCGCCGCCTGTGGGACGCGCTCGAAGAGTGCCGCGCCTACTGGCTCACACACGGCGAACTGCCCGTGCGCGGCGCCCGGGCGTTCATCCGGCCGGACGGGACGACGCTCCTCGCCCGCGGGAAGTGGCACGTCAAACTGACCTGACAGGGTGAGCACTCAGCGCCACCGGCAGCTGCCGGGGTCGAGGCCGGTTCCGACTGCTCACCACGGAGGACCGGATACAGCAGCTCGACCGCGTTGTCGACCGGCCCTCGGCACGGCGCGCCTCACGGGCCGTGCGGGCCTCCGGCCACCGCGGAACCGGAGCCGACGCCGGGCACCCACCGGGCGCCCCGCATCAGGTTCTCCAGCCCGGCCCAGCAGAAGTTCATCAGCGTCGCCGCGGTCTCGTTCGCCGAGGGGGCGTCCGGCGGCGGTTCGGCGCCGGTCAGGCCCGTCCGGCTGCGCGAGTCGGCCCACTCGGCGAGCGACTCGGCGGCGCCCACCAGCGCGTGGGCCAGTCCGGAGACCTCCCGTTCGGCCAGCTTCCCGGCGCAGCCCGCGTCCCGCGCCGCCTGCCCCAGCAGTGCCGTGACGATCACGACGACCTCGATCCGCATGGCGTCGACCTCGCGGGAGAAGGGCTCACCCTGGGTGCGGGCCCGGTAGAGCACGGCGACCCCGTCCGGGCGCGCCGCGGTGTGCGTGAAGAACGCCGTGAGGCCGTTCCACAGTTGCTGGTCGGCGGAGAGCCCGCGCTGTCGGGTGCCTTCCCGTACGGCTGCCACGAGCGCGCCGACCTCGCGCCGGATGCAGGCCGTGAACAGCTCTTCCTTGGACTTGAGGTACAGGTAGACCAGCGGCTTGGAGACGCCGGCCGCCTCGGCGATGTCGTCCATGGAGGCGGCCTGGTATCCGTGCCGCGCGAACGCCGCGACCGCGGCGTCCAGCATCTGCCTCTCCCGCACCTCGCGCGGCATGCGCTTCTGCCCCACGCGCTTCCATCCCTTCACCCCGTATGCCCCGTGACCCCCCTCGCCGGTCCGGCGACGCCACCCCGACAGCGCGCACGTTCCCCCGTCAACTCCGGCTTGCGGCAAGCCTACGCGCCCCCGGCGGCGGAGCCGGGGGCGCGCGGAAGGAGGGCGAACGCGGGGAAGAGTTCAGGTCAGCTCGCGGTGGCCGGTTCCCGCTGACCCGGCACCCGGGCCTCGGCGCCGCTGTCGGCCTCCTCGATCGAGAAGCTGCGCGCCGCGGCGAACGCCTCCCGGTCCAGGATCCTCTCCCGGGCCGAGACCAGGACCGGGATGACGGCCTGGCCCGCGACGTTGGTCGCCGTGCGCATCATGTCCAGGATCGGGTCGATGGCCAGCAGCAGCCCGACGCCCTCCAGCGGGAGGCCGAGGGTGGAGAGGGTGAGGGTCAGCATCACGGTCGCACCGGTGAGGCCCGCGGTGGCGGCCGAACCGATGACCGAGACGAAGACGATCAGCAGGTACTCCTTGATGCCCATGTCGACGTGGAAGAACTCGCCCACGAAGATCGCCGCGATGGCCGGGTAGATGGAGGCGCAGCCGTCCATCTTGGTCGTCGAGCCGAACGGCACCGCGAAGGACGCGTACTCCTTGGGCACCCCGAGCCGCTCGGTCACCTTCTGGGTGAGCGGCATGGTGCCGACCGAGGAGCGGGAGACGAACGCGAGCTGGATGGCGGGCCAGGCGCCCCGGAAGAACTGCAGCGGGTTGACCTTGGCGACGGTGGAGAGCAGCAGCGGGTAGACGCCGAAGAGCACCAGTGCGCAGCCGATGTAGATGTCCGCGGTGAAGGTCGCGTAGCTGCCGATCAGGTCCCAGCCGTAGTCCCTGATGGCGGTACCGATCAGGCCGATGGTGCCGATCGGGGCCAGCCGGATGATCCACCACAGCGCCTTCTGGAGCAGCGCCAGTACGGACTCGCCGAGGGTGAGGATGGGTTCGGCCTTCTCGCCGAGCTTGAGCGCGGCGATACCGACGACGATCGCCATGAAGACGATCTGGAGCACCTTCAGTTCGGTGAACGGCGTGATCACGTCGGTCGGGATGATCCCGGTGAGGAAGTCCAGCCAGGAGCCCTGGGTGTCCGGCTTGGCGGCGTCCGCGGCCGAGAGGCCGGTACCGGAGCCCGGGTTGGTGACCAGGCCGATGGCCAGCCCGATCGCCACGGCGATCAGCGAGGTCGCCATGAACCAGAGCAGGGTGCGGGTGGCCAGCCGCGCCGCGTTGTGCACGTTGCGCAGGTTGGTGATCGAGATGGTGATCGCGAAGAAGACCAGCGGCGCGACGGCCAGCTTCAGCAGCTGGACGAAGATCTCACCGATTTTGGTGAGGGTGGTGCCGAGCCAGGCCACGTCCCAGTTGCGGGCGGCCCACCCCAGGACCACGCCGAGGACGAGGCCGAGCAGGATCTGCGCCCAGAACGGCACCTTGGGTATGCGCGCGGTGCGTTCGGGTGGGGTGGCGTCGGCGGCGGACGCCGACGAGGGGGACGACGAAGACGACGAGGGGGACGACGGGGACGACGAGGTCACGGACAGACTCCGGGGGCGTCAGGAAGCGGACTCTTGGAAGGGGCATCGCGCGCGGAGGTGCGCAGGGCGATGCGGTCGCGGGACTGTGCGGTCGCGCCGGAGTATGGTCCGGCCGCGCTGTCAGCGACAGGTCGCCGACATGCAGCGGCAGAGATCGACATGCAGCCGCGCCACGAGCGCCGGGCCGGGGCGGCCCAGGAGCGCGTCGGAAGTGGTGGCTGCGTTCGTCATGGCCGTCACGCTAACACTCCGTCTTTGGCTTGCCCAAAGCATCGCTTTGGGGGGCGAGTACGGAAAAGCTCAACGCCCCACCGGGGAAAGCTCATTCCCGGTGGGGCGCCGACAGCGATGTGAGGAGGGTTACAGGGCGCGGCCCGTCACGCCGAGCCCGCCCCCGGCTCGGCCTGCGACGACGCCTGCGACGGCGTCGCCTGCGGCTCGTCCTCCTGGCTCTGGTTGGCCGCCAACCGCTCCTTCGCCCGGCTCACGCCGTGGACGACCTGCTCGGACATCGCGGCCCGCTGATTGCGCAGCAGCACATAGCTGAGCGGCGCGGAGACGATGAGTGCCAGGAGCACCACCCAGATCGGGTTCGAGTCGCCGATTCCGGAGGGGATGACGCCGAAGTGCGTCAGCAGTCCCACGACGACCAGGCAGCCGACGAAGATGCCGAGCCGCATGGTGGTGTAGCGGAGCGTCGCGTGCGAAGTGCTGCTGCTCACGTGGGTTCTCCATGCTTTCGGGCGATTCGCGGTTCCTCACCAGTCAAGCACAGGCCACGAGGCGATCTTCGTCACCCCCGGAGACGGGCCCCCTCGGCCGCCCGGGCGACGTCCGCGCCGTCAGGGCGCGTCTCACACCCGCATGGGCTGCGGCGTCTCCCGCCGCTGCGGGTCCGGGCCCGGGAAACCGCGCAGCTCCCCGTGGCGCGCGTCGCGCTGGACAGGCCGGAACCCCGTGTCGGTGATCAGGTCCAGCAGGTCCTCGCGGGTGAGCGCGTCGCCCTGCGCCTGCTCGGCGTCCACCACCTGGCCGGCCATCTCGTCCGCACCGTGCTGGAGCGCCAGCTGCGCCGTCTGCACGCTGTGCAGCGCCCAGTCCACCGCCAGGTGCGGCACGTTGTCCAGCAGCAGCCGGGAGACCGCGAACGTCGTGAGGATCTCCGCGCCGGTCGCGCTCTGCGGCACGTCCCGGCGCAGCGGCAGGAAGACCTGGCAGCCGCCGGTCTCGTCCTGCAGTTCACGCAGCCGCAGCAGCCGGTCGACGAAGTCCGCGCGCTCGGCGGCCCCCGCGACCGACCCGTAGCGCATCGTGCACGGAGCAGCGAGCCCCTTGCCGTGCGCGAGCCGCAGCACCCGGGCCCGCTCCTCCCACGACAGCTCCGCCTCGGCGGCGGTCTCCACCGGGCCCTCGGCGCACAACCCGTCCGAACCGGCCTCGGCGAGCGCGTCCAGCACCCCGGAGGCACCATCCGCGTGCTCGGCCCCGAAGCCGGCGATGTCGGCGACGGTGCACGCGGTCAGCGCCACCTCGGCCGGCAGCGCGTCCCGCAGGGCGCGCACCGCCTCCGGGAGGCCGCTCCAGCCGGTCCCGCCGGGGGTCAGCCGCAGCTCGGTGACGCCCTCGGCGGCCCACCGGGTGGCCCGGCCGACCGCCTCGCCGGTGTCCGCCGTCAGCTCCAGCGACCGGTGGACGACGAACCGGGCGGTGTCGCCGCTGTGCCGCGTCCGCACCTGGTGCGCGAGGCCGCCGAGCCAGGCCAGGTCGGCGCAGTCGTACAGGGCGATGCCGTCCGCCCGGCCCAACCGCTCCCCGGAGCGGACCTTCCGCTCGATGTCCGCCGCGTCCATTCCTCGCGCCACCTGCCCGCCTCGGTCCGTGTCCGTCATGATTCGCGCGTCCGCCCGACACTACGCCAGGGCCCGTTTGCCGCTACTCCTCGGGCAGCTCACCGACCCGGTTCTCCCACTTGGTCGACAGCACGATCGTCGTCCGCGTCCGCGAGACGCCCTTGGTGCCCGACAACCGGCGGATGGTGCGTTCCAGGTCGTCCACGTCACCGGCTCGCACCTTGAGCATGTAGGAGTCGTCGCCCGCGATGAACCAGCAGTCCTCCACCTCCTGCAGGTCCCGCAGCCGGGTGGCCACCTCCTCGTGGTCGGTGGCGTCGGAGAGCTGGATACCGATCAGCGCGGTCACACCCAGCCCGAGGGAGGAGGCGTCGACCGTCGCGCGGTACCCGGTGATCACCCCGGCGGCCTCCAGCCGGTTGATCCGGTCGGTGACACTCGGCCCCGACAGACCCACCAGCCGCCCCAGTTCGGCGTAGGAGGCTCTGCCGTTCTCCCGCAGCGCCTGGATGAGCTGCCTGTCCACCGCGTCCATGGATGCCGCTGCCTCCTGTATGTAGTAGTCCGGGGAACGAATCTAAGGCATCGGGCCCGTACCGCCCGGGCCGGTGCCTCCCGCATCCCGGTCGCTTCCGTCCGCCCCGCTCCCCAGATGCCCCTCCCAGCGGCGGTAGAGCTTGTGCTCCACCCCGGCCGCGTCCAGCACCCGCCCCGCGACGAAGTCGACGAGGTCCTGGATGTGCCGGGCCCCCGCGTAGAAGGCCGGGGACGCGGGCAGCACCACAGCGCCCGCCTCGTCCAGCGTCACCAGATGGCGCAGTGTCGGGCCGTTCAGCGGCGTCTCCCGTACGGCGACGACCAGCGGGCGGCGCTCCTTGAGCGTCACACTGGCCGCACGCTGCAGCAGGTCCTTGGAGAGCCCCAGCGCCACCCCCGCGACACACGCGGTGCTCGCCGGCACCACCAGCATGCCCCGCACCGGGTACGAACCGGACGAGGGCCCGGCTGCCAGGTCGCCCGGGGGCCAGTGCCGCACCCGGCCGGGGTCCGTCGCGAACGCGTCCGGGCTGCCGTCGGCGCCCCGGGCCAGCCAGCGGCGCAGGTCCTCCTGCGCATGGGCGTCGCGGAAGGGGTGCCCCGTCTCGTCGAGGATCGTCAACCGGGAGGCGCGGCTGACGACGAGGTCGACGTCCTCGCCCGCCTCCAGCAGCGCCCGGACGACCGCCGCCGCGTAGGGCGTTCCGGACGCCCCGGAGACACCCACCACCCAGGGGACCCGTGCCATGTCACTCACGTCCCCGACCCTACGTCCCGGCTCGCGGGCTCCGGCGGGGACGCGAGGACGCGTACGCTCTGCGTCATGCGTGTCTCCCGTCCAAGCCACACCACAGCGGCAGCACTCTGCGCGTCCGTACTGGCCGTCGCCGTCGCCGGCTGCTCGTTGGCCGAGAAGGTGACCACAGGGCTCAAGGTCAAGCACGCCTTCGAGAAGCTGGGCGAGCAGCCCGCCGCCTCGGTGCTGGTGTCGGTGGGCGGCAGCCGCGCGGACGCCGAGAAGTTCCTGCGGGCCGCGGGCGGCAAGGGCTCGCTCCGGCGCCCGGCCCGGTTGCTGACCCGCGGCGAACTCACCTTCGCGGTCGGCTCGGACCGCGAGGAGACCCCGCTCAAGGAGCTGAGCCGCTCCGAACGGCTGCGCTTCGCGGCGGCCGTCAACTTCGGCGGCAAGGACGTGCTGGCAGCCAAGTCGGTGGAGGAGAAGCTCTACGTCCGGATGAACCTGCCCTCCCTGGTGGCGCAGACCGGCGGCTCCGAGCAGGACCGGCACCGGGCCCGCCGGATCGTCTCGCTGGCGAAGGACCTGCCCAGGACGCTGGGTTCGGCCAAGGACGCGCTCAAGGGCAAGTGGGTGGAGGTCGACCCGGAGTCCTTCGACGACTTCGCGCGCGCCGCGCAGGAGATCACCGCGGAGGAGAGGCGCGACGAGCGCCGGGACGGGAAGCGGGGCGAGGCGGAGCGGCACGGCACGCCGGACTCCCGGCAGACCGACGAGACCAGCAAGCGGCTGGGCCGTGCGACGGCCGCCGGGCGTGCCCTCAACGGCGAGTCCGAGCGCGAGTTCCTGCGCGGTCTGGAGAAGACCCTGGGCGAGCACGCCCGGTTCCGGAAGGCGGGCGAGTACGGCGGTGCCGAGCATGTGACGGTCTCCATGCCCGCGCGCCGGGCGGCCCCGGACCTGTCGCGGGCGCTGGCGGCGCTGGGCGCCCGGCTCGACCCGCAGAAGGTGCCGGACAAGACGGTCAGCGCCGATCTGCAGATCCGGCGCGGCCAGCTGACCGGGCTCACGCTCGACCTGGAGCAGTTCCTCGGCGGGAAGCAGGCGCGCGAGGTGCACCTCCCGCTGCGGATGGACTTCGGCAGCGGCGACGCCGTCACCGTGCGGGCCCCGGACGGGGTGCGTGAGCTGGAGCCGCAGGACCTGCTGGCCGCCGTGATGTACGGCGCCCTGGGCACGGGCGGCATCTGAGGCCATCCTGGAAGCCGGGAACGGGGCCGGGACCGTCCCGGGCCGGACGGGACGGCGGGTCGGGAACCGCTGACACGCCGTGGGCCGTTGTACAGCGTGACGGGACACGGACGAGGTTGTGCGGGGGACGCTCCTCGTGAAGGAGGCGGGCATGGCGAAGGGCTCGGACGGCTCCGGCGGCGCCAGAGCGATGGCGGCCGGCAAGCTGATCGTCGCCTGGGTGGCGCTGCTGTGGGTGCTGGAGGCCGCGGACCAGGCGTCGGGCAACGCGCTGGACTCCTTCGGGATCGAGCCGCGGCGGGTCGGGGAGCTGGTGGACGTCGTCCCCAGCGCCTTCATGCACTTCGGGTTCGAGCACCTGATGGCCAACACGCTGCCGCTGCTGGTGCTGGGCTTCCTGGCGGCACTGCGCGGGGTGGGGCGCTTCCTCGCCGTCGCCGCGATCATCGTCGTGGTGAGCGGTCTGGGCGTCTGGCTGATCGCCCCGGCGGGCAGCAACACCGCGGGCGCCTCCGGGCTGATCTTCGGCCTCTTCGGCTATCTGGTGGCCCGCGGCTTCGTGGACCGCCGCATCACCGACGTGGCGCTGGGCACGGTCGTCGCCGTCTTCTACGGCTCCCTGCTGTGGGGCGTGCTGCCCACCGACTCCGGCATCTCCTGGCAGGGCCACCTCTTCGGCCTGATCGGCGGCGTCCTCGCCGCCCGCCTCACCGCCCAGCCCCGCGCCCTGGGCGAGCCCAAACCGGCCTGGCACTGAGCCCCCGCCCGGGAACGGGGAGGACGCGTCAGTCGCCGGGGTGCTGGGTGCGGGTCTCCCGGTCGACGGGCAGCTCGTCCGTCTCGATCCGCACCTCGCCGATCTCCAGGGCCAGCTCGACGGGCTTGCCGTACGGGATCACGTCCCGGCCCCGGTAGCCGTCCGGGCCCGGGTGCCACAGGGTGGTGCACTCGGCGCGGTACGGATCGAAGATCAGGTACCGGGCGATCCCGCGCTGCGCGTACAGCCTGTCCTTGACCACGTAGTCGTGCCGGACGCTGCTGGGCGAGACGACCTCCACGGCCAGCTCGATCAGGTCCGGCGGGTACGCGCTGAGGTTGCGGTCCGCCTCCGCCCGCGGGACCAGCGCGATGTCGGGGCAGAGCTCGTCGGCGTCGGAGAAGACGAAGGTGACGTCCGAGATGCAGGCCCACTCCGTTCCGAGCTGCGCCTCGAACGTGTTCTCCAGAAGTCGGATCGTCCTGCCGTGGAACGGCCTGACCGGACTCATCATGATGGTGCCCCCCACAATCTCCGTCCGGAAGCCAGGGAACTGGTCCTCCAGCCGGCTGAGCTGCGAGTGCAGGCGGTCGGTCTCCGAGATCGGCACGGCGCTCTCCCTTCCCTGCTCCCGATGGTAGAGGGGCAGGCTAGTCAGAGACCCAGCCCGCGCACCGCCAGATCCAGCAGAGCACACCCGAACAGGGCGATCCCGATGAAACTGTTGACCTGGAAGAAGGCGCGGTTGAGGCGGGAGAGGTCGCGGGGGCGCACGAGGGTGTGCTCGTAGACGAAGGCACCCGCGACGATCACCAGGCCCAGCCAGAAGAACACGCCCGCGTGGGTGAGCAGCCCGAAGGCGACCAGCAGGCCGACCGTGACCAGGTGTGCGGCGCGGGTGGCGTGCAGCGCGGCCGCGGTGCCGAACCGCGCCGGCACGGACCGCACGCCGTTGGCGCGGTCGGCCGTCACGTCCTGGCAGGCGTAGATCAGGTCGAAGCCCCCGATCCAGATGCCCACGGCCAGCCCGAGCACCGCGGCGTCCCACGACCAGGCGCCGGTGACCGCGATCCACGCGCCGATGGGCCCGATGGCCTGGGCGATCCCGAGGATGGCGTGCGGGTAGTCGGTGAAGCGCTTCCCGTACGGGTAGACCACCATCGGCAGCACGGCGAGCGGGGCCAGGGCCAGGCACAGCGGGTTCAGCAGGGCTGCCGCGCCCAGGAAGACCGCGAGCGCCACGACGGCGCCCGTCCAGGCCGTCCGGACCGAGACCGCGCCGGTGACCAGTTCCCGGCCCGCGGTGCGCGGGTTGCGGGCGTCGATCTCGCGGTCGATGATCCGGTTGGCCGCCATCGCGAACGTCCGCATCCCCACCATGGCGACGGTCACCAGGAACAGTTGCCACCAGTGGATGCTGCGGCTCTCGCGGAACATCGCGGAGAGCGCGGCGATATAGGCGAACGGCAGTGCGAAGACCGAGTGCTCGATGACGACGAGCCGGAGGAAGGCCCGTACGCGGCCGACGTCGGCCCCCGGTCCCGGTCCGAGTACGCCCTCAGCGGTGCTGCTCACAGCTTCCTCTCGCTCGCTCCCGCGGCCGCCCGCCACCGGGTCGGCCGCACCGTACGCGGTCGGGCCGCCGCCCGCGCCTCCCCGGCCGGCGGCCGGGCACCGGACCCGCTCACAGGCCGTACTCCTTCCAGCGGCGGCTGACGAGGTCGGCCACCCGCGGGTCCGACTCGATCATCTCGGGCCAGCCGCCGTCTCGCGTGTACCCCTCCTCGGGCAGTTTGCGGGTCGCGTCGATGCCCGCCTTGCCGCCCCAGAACTGCTGGTAGGAGGCGTGGTCGAGGTGGTCGACGGGGCCTTCGGCCACCGTGAGGTCGCGTGCGTAGTCCACGTTGCCCAGCGCCCGCCAGGAGACCTCGTGCAGGTTCCGCACGTCGCAATCCTTGTCGACCACGACGATGAGTTTGGTCAGCGACATCATGTGCGCGCCCCAGACGGCGTGCATCACCTTCTGCGCGTGCTTGGGATAGCGCTTGTCGATGGCCACGATCGCGCAGTTGTGGAAGCCGCCCGACTCGGGCAGGTGGTAGTCGACGATGTCGGGCACGATGACCTTCAGCAGCGGCAGGAAGAACCGCTCCGTGGCCCGGCCCAGCGGGCCGTCCTCGGTCGGCGGGCGGCCCACCACGATGGACTGGAGCAGCGGCCGCTTCCGCGTGGTGACGCAGTCGATGGTCAGCGCGGGGAAGAGCTCCTGCGGCGTGTAGAAGCCGGTGTGGTCGCCGAACGGGCCTTCCGGGCGCAGCTCGCCCGGCTCCAGCCAGCCCTCCAGCACCACCTCGGCGGCGGCGGGCACCTGGAGCGGGACGGTCTTGCAGTCCACCATCTCCACTCGCTTGCCCTGGAGGAAGCCCGCCAGCAGGTACTCGTCGATGTCCGCGGGGAGCGGGGCCGTGGAGGCGTAGGTCACGGCGGGCGGGCAGCCGAAGGCGATGGCGACGGGCAGCTTCTCGCCGCGCCGGGCTGCGACCTGGTAGTGGTTGCGGCTGTCCTTGTGGATCTGCCAGTGCATCCCGATGGTGCGTCGGTCGTGCCGCTGGAGCCGGTAGAGCCCCAGGTTGCGGACGCCGGTCTCGGGGTCCTTGGTGTGGGTGAGGCCCAGGTTGAAGAACGAGCCGCCGTCCTCGGGCCAGGTGAACAGCGCGGGCAACCGCTCCAGGTCCACCTCGTCGCCCTGCTGGACGACTTCCTGGACGGGCGCGTCCTTCACCTTCCGCGGCGGGACGTGCGTCATCGCGCCGAGCTTCCCGAACGCCTCCCGGAAGCCGACGAAGCCCTGCGGCAGCTCGGGCTTGAGCAGGCCGCCGATCTTCGCGCCGATCTCGTCGTAGGAGTCCAGGCCGAGCGCCTTGAGCAGCCGGCGGTCGGTGCCGTAGACGTTCATCGCCAGCGGCATGTCGGAGCCCTTGACGTTCTCGAACAGAAGTGCCGGTCCGCCCGCCTTGTTCACCCGGTCGACGAGCTCCCCGACCTCCAGGTGGGGATCGACCTCGGCCTTGACCCGCACCAGGTCGCGGTCACGCTCCAGTGCCCGCAGGAGCGAGCGGAGATCGTCGTATGCCATACGTCTCAGTATCCTCCCCGATGCCCGCGCCCTGAGCGCCGGGGGCCGCGCCGGGGCCATTACGCTTGGCCCGTGGGGACCCGCCGAGCGGGTACCCGCACCCCGCATCCGTCCAAGCGGCATCTCGCACCCAGGGGGCGTTCCGCGTGCTCAGGTATCTCCCGTTCCTCTTGATCCTGGCCGTGTGGATCTACGCGTTCATCGACTGCCTCAACACGCCCGAGAACGAGGTCCGCAAGCTGCCGAAGGTGGCGTGGGTCATCATCATCCTGCTGTTCGGGCAGGTGCTGCTGGGGCCCGTGGCCTGGTTCGCGGTCGGCCGGCCGCGGCGCAACGCGCCCTACGGCGCGACCCGTCCCGACGAGCGGCGCTGGGTCGCCCCGGACGACAACCCGGACTTCCTGAAGTCCCTGAACGAGTCCCCGGCGCCCGGTCCGGACTCCTCCTCCGGCACGCCCCCTGCCCCGGAACCGGGTGCGGAACCGGCTGCGGACCCCGCCCCGGAGCAGCGCCGGGAGTCCCCGCGTGACGAGGACGAGCTGCCCCACCGCAAGGACCGCGACGACAGCTGACCGGACGGGCCCGGTCCTTCCCGAAGGGTCCCGCGCGGTCCCTTCCGGGGGTGCGTCACTTCCGGGGGCGCGCATGATCCGGACAGCGCGCGTGGACGCGAGTCCCGCCGACGGGCGCCTCGGCGCGCCGCGCTAGCAGCGCCGCGCGTAGTCGTCCCGGAGGGCCGTGAAGCGCTCCGCCGTGCGGGCCGCCCAGTCCGTCGGCTGTCCGCGCAGCTCGTTCTGGAGCAGTTCGAAGTGCTCGTGCCACCGGGCGAGGACCTCGTGGAGCCGCCCGGCGTCGGCGGTGAAGTCGTTGCGGAACCGGACCCGGGTGTGGTCGTCGTCGACGGAACCGCGCAGCGTGAAGCCGAAGGAGCCGCGCGCGTCGACGGTGTACTCCGCCAGGCGGCGCCGCGACCAGGCGGTGATCCGGCCGGGGGTGGCCAGCTCCTGCGGGCCGTCGGCGCCCGCGGCGGGCTCCCCGTTCCACCAGTGCAGGGTCACCGCGCCGCCGGGACCGGGTTCGAAGGGGTCGGCCCCCGCCAGCCAGCCGCGCAGCCCGGCGGGGGTGGCGACGGCCGTCCACACGCTCTCCAGCGGATGCGGGAACGCCAGCTCGAAGGCGACCGTGTGTGCGGCGCCGCCGGGGCCGCTCCGCGCCGTGCCGTACGGGATGCCGTACGCGGTGGTCCCTGCCAGGCCTTCGGTGCTCATAGCTCCACCTTCACCCCGGACGCGGGGGTCAGGCCCCTCAGATTCCCGCGTACGAGTGCTTGCCGTTGAAGAAGATATTCACACCGTAATAGTTGAAAAGGAAACAGGCGAAGGCGAGAAGTGCGAGATATGCCGCTTTGCGTCCCTTCCAACCCGCAGTGGCGCGCGCGTGCAGATAGCAAGCGTAGGCGACCCAGGTGATGAACGACCAGACCTCCTTCGGGTCCCAGCCCCAGTAGCGGCCCCAGGCGTCACCAGCCCAGATGGCGCCCGCGACGATGGTGAAGGTCCAGAAGGGGAAGACCGTCGCGTTGATCCGGTAGGCGAACTTGTCGAGCGAGGCGGCCGAGGGCAGCCGCTCCATGATCGAGGACCGCACGGCGCCGGGCTTGCGGCCGGCCAGCAGCTGCGTCTCGTAGGCGTCCCGGAACAGATAGAGCAGGGAACCCACGAACCCGAGGTAGAGCAGCGCGCCGCAGGTGATGGCGAGCGAGACGTGGATCCACAGCCAGTACGAGTGGAGCGCGGGCACCAGTTGGTCGCTGTCCGTGTACAGAACGGTGACGGCCAGCCCCAAATCCAGCAGGACGGTGGTGACCAGCGGCAGCCCCATCCAGCGGACGTTCTTCTTCGCCAGCAGCAGGGCCAGGTACGCGCCGACCGCCACCATCGAGAAGGCGGTCGAGAACTCGTACATGTTGCCCCAGGGGGCACGCTGCACCGACAGCGAGCGGGTCAGCACCCCGGCGAAGTGCAGCAGGAAGGAGAGCACCGTCAGCGAGACGGCGATCCGCCCGTAGGTGTCGCCCTGCTCGTCGCCCGCCGCGGCCCCGGGGCCGTCCGGCAGGTCGCCGCGCCGGCCGCTGCTGGAGCGGGTCACGATCTTCGGCGGTGCGGGCTTCTCCAGCACCGCCGTACCGCCACCCTGCTCCGCGCTCCGCGCGGCGGCGGGCTGCTGAGCGGGAACGGCCGGGTCCGCGGGGGTCTTCGACGTCAGCGCGGCGGCCGTGCGGCCCACCTTGCTGCGGGAGCCGAAGGTCCATTCGGCGATGTAGGCGCAGAAGGCCAGCACGTAGACGGCCATCGCCGAATAGATCAGATAGTTGCTGACGTGCGCGAGCTGCTCGTTCGGCTCGGCTGCGAGGAGGTTCACTTGCCTGCTCCTTCGGGGGCTTCAGCAGGATCGGCGGGGTCGGGCGCTGCGGTGCCGTCCGCGGCGGCTTCCGCGGACGGTGCGCCCTCGGTCGCGGCGGCCGCGGCAGGGGGCTCGGCCGCGACGGGGGCCGCGGCTTGCATATCGGTGGCCAGCGAGGCGAGTTCGTCCGGCAGCCGGGCCGACTCGCTGCGGCCGAGCGCGGCCATCTCGACGACCGTGCACCCGTCCTCGGCGGCGTAGGCCCGCACCCACACCCGGCGGCGCTGGATGAACAGGGAACCCGCGAGTCCCACGATGGCGGCGAGCGCCCCGCCCAGTGCCCAGCCGTTGCCCACCTGGTGGGAGACCTGGAAGTTCGCCCACTTCTTCACGCCGTCGAAGGTGAGGCTCCCCGCACCGTTCGGGAGCTTCATGGTGGAGCCGGGGGTGAGCTTCTCGGCGAACGGACCGCCGTCCTTGTCCTTGAACTTGGTCATGTTGTCCGTGTCCAGCTGGTACACGTTCTGCGCCGGTCCGCCGTCCACACCCAGGTTGCCGTGGTAGGCGGTCAGGAACATCGTCGGGTTCTTCAGGCCGGGCGACTGGGAGAACATGGTGCCGCTGCGCGGCTCGAAGTCGGGGACGAAGAAGCCCTGGAAGCCGAGCTGGTCCTTGCGGCCCTTCGCGTCCAGGTAGTCGGTGACCTTCACCACTCCGCTGGAGGTCTGGTTGTTGTCCTGCTGGAGGAAGGGCACCGGGCCGCGGTAGGCGATGTTGCCCTTGCCGTCCTTGACGGTGACCACGGGCGCGTACCCGTTGGCGATCAGGTAGATCTTGGACGAGCCGACCTTCAGCGGATGGTTCACCTTGATGGTGGCGTCCCGCTCCGTGCCGTCGGCGCCCTCGGCGATGGCGATGTCGGCGCGATAGTCACGCGGGGTGCCCTTGTTGGGCCCGCTCTCCTCGTAGGTGGCGTGGAACTTCTTCAGCCGGAAGGCGAAGGGATCGAGCATGTCGGCGCTGAAGAGCGAGCCGGACTGGAAGTCGTCGTACTGGGTGAGGACGTTGGAGAACCCGTCGCCCTGGACGATCAGCTTGCGCCCCTCGGACTTGAACAGCTGCCCCGAGGCGAAGGCCAGCAGCAGCACGATGAGGGCGATGTGGAACAGGAGGTTGCCGACCTCGCGCAGATAGCCCTTCTCGGAGGCGACCGCGCCCCCGCCCGAACCGTCCCGGTGGGTGCGGAACCGCCTGCGCCGCAGCAGCGAACGGGCCGCCGCCAGCGTCTCCTCCGGCTCCGCCGCGGTGCGCCAGGTCGTGTAGACCGGCATCCGGTCCAGCCGGCGCGGGGCGCGCGGCGGCCGGGCGCGCAACTGGCCGACGAACTGCCAGGTGCGCGGCACGATGCAGCCGATCAGCGAGACGAACAGCAGGATGTAGATCGCCGAGAACCAGACCGACGTGTAGACGTCGAAGAGCTGCAGCTTGTCGTACAGCGGCGCGAGGGTGGTGTGGTCGGCGCGGAACTGCTCGACCTTGAGCGCGTCGACGGGCGTCTGCGGGACGATCGAGCCCGGTATGGCGCCCAGCGACAGCAGGAAGAGCAGGATCAGCGCCACCCGCATCGAGGTGAGCTGCCGCCAGAACCAGCGCAGCCAGCCCAGCGGGCCGAGCGAGGGAACGTTCAGCTTCTCCTCGCCGGGCGCGGTCGAGAGCTGGGCCGCGGCCGCGCGCTCGCTCCCGGAATCGGCCCCGGACTCGGCTGCCGCGCCCGCGCTGCCGCGCGCCTCGGCCGACTCCGTCGCCTCACCGGCCTCGTCGGCCGCCGCGTCGGCGGCCCCCTTGCCGGTACCGGTTGTGCTCATGGATCAGATCCCCACCGTGAAGTCGGACGACCAGATCGTGATCTCGTAGACGATCCGGTCCCAGATGCCTGTGACGAGCAGCACGCCGACGGCGACGAGCATCCCGCCGCCGATCCGCATCACCCACGCGTAGTGCTGCTTCACCCAGCCGAACGCACCCAGCGCACGGCGGAAGGCGAGCGCGGCGACGACGAACGGCACCCCCAGGCCCAGGCAGTAGGCCACCGTCAGCAGCGCACCGCGCCCGGCGCTGGCCTGGTTCGAGGAGAGCGTGAGGACAGCGGCGAGCGTGGGCCCGATGCACGGCGTCCAGCCGATACCGAAGAGCACCCCCAGCATCGGCGCTCCCGCCAGCCCGATCGCGGGCCGCTTGTGGATCCGCACCTCCCGCTGGGTGAAGCGGGTCAGCGGGCCGAGGGCGCCCATGAAGGCGAGCCCGAGCACGATTGTCAGCCCGCCCAGCACTCGCGAGATGAGGATGCGGTGCTCCTGGAGCGTGGCGCCGAAACCGCCGAAGAGGGCGCCGCCGGAGACGAAGACGGCAGTGAAGCCGAGCACGAACAGCCCCGCGCCCAGGAACATCCGGCCGCGCCGCGCTTCGGCCAGGTCGGTGCCGCTGACCCCGGTGACGTAGGAGAGATAGCCGGGAACCAGCGGCAGAACGCAGGGGGAGAAGAACGAGACCAGTCCGCCCAGCAGCGCGACGGGCAGGGCCAGCAGCAGGGCGCCGCCGTAGACGGTGCCGTTCATTCCGGTGGCCGCGAGGGAGATCATGAGGCGGTCACTTCGCGTCGATCAGGGGGTCGAGCGCGGAGCGCAGCTCCTTCTCGCTCAGTTCCTTCAGGGCCCGCACCGCGACCTTGCCGTCCTTGTCGAGGATCAGGGTGGAGGGGATGGCCTGCGGGGAGAGGGTGTTCTTGGGGAACTTGAGGATGAGCTTGCCGCTGGGGTCGTAGAAGCTCGGGTAGTCGATGTCGTAGTTCCGCTCGAACGCCTTGGCGTTGGCCTTGTCCAGGTCGCGGGTGTTGATGCCGACGAACTGGACGCCCTGGTCCTCGGTGTCGCGGGCGACCTTGGCGAGGTTGGGTGCCTCCGCCCGGCAGGGGCTGCACCAGGAGCCCCACACGTTCAGCACGATGACCTTGCCCTTGAAGTCGGAGAGCTTCAGCTTCTTCCCGTCGACGGAGGGCCCCGCCAGGTCGGGAACGGCGGAGCGCCGGGACTTCGGGACCTTGGTGATCTCGCCCGTCCCCTGGACGAACTTGGTGTCGCCCGAGGAGGAACCCGTCTGCTCCTCGCCGCAGGCGGACAGCAGCAGCGCACCGGCGGCGATCCCGGCGGCCAGCAGGACGGTGCGGCGGCGGGAGGCGCGGATCTGGCTCATGTGAAAAGTTTCGCATGAGCGTATGAGGGATCTTCCCCGCCCCCCTGCCGGCCCCGCGGGCCCGACCCCCGCGCAGGTCGGGCGGCCCGCCCGGCCGCCGCCTACCCGGCGGCGGGCTCAGGCGCCCGCGCCCCGGCCCTGCGCGCCCTTGGCCGCGCCCTTGGGCCGCTTGGCTCCCGCCCGCAGATGCGCGGGCACCAGATCGCGGGCCGGCTCGGAGTAGCCGACCGAGACGATGCGGTCCCCGAGGAAGGTGAAGCTCGTCAGCGAGGCGAGGGTGCACTGGCGGCGCCGCGGGTCGTGCCAGAGCCTGCGGTGCTCGACGAAGCTGCGCAGGATCCAGATCGGCAGCTGATGGCTGACGCAGACGGCCTCGTGGCCGCGGGCCGCGTCCTTGGCGTGCTCGATCGCGCTCCGCATCCGGACGACCTGGTCCAGATACGGCTCGCCCCAGGAGGGCCGGAAGGGGTTGCGCAGATGGCGCCAGTTCTCCGGCTTGCGCAGCGCGCCGTCGCCCACGCCGAAGGTCTTGCCCTGGAAGACGTTCCCCGCCTCGATCAGCCGCTCGTCGGTGCCGATGTCGAGTCCGTGGGCCTTGGCGATCGGGGCCGCGGTCTCCTGGGCGCGCTCCAGCGGGGAGGCGAGCACGTGGGTGATGTCGCGCCCCTCCAGGTGTTCGGCGACCCGGTCGGCCATCCGGCGGCCCAGGTCGGAGAGGTGGTATCCGGCCAGTCGCCCGTAGAGGATGCCCTCGGGGTTGTCGACCTCGCCGTGTCGCATCACATGCACGACGGTGACGGTCTTGTCGTCGGCGCCGGCCGCGGGGGCCGCGCCGTCCAGGCGCTCGCTCATGCGGGCACCGCCTCGGAAGCGGCGCGGGCGGCGGCGGGCAGCGCGTCGGCCACCCGCTCCAGCGCACGCTCGTCGTGCGCCGCGGAGAGGAACCACGCCTCGAATCCGGAGGGCGGCAGGTAGACGCCCTGGGCGAGCATCGAGTGGAAGAACGCGGTGAAGCGGAAGGACTCCTGCCGCTTGGCCGCCGCGTAGTCGGTGACGCCCGTGTCGCCGAAGTCGCCGAAGAAGACGGAGAACATGCTGCCCGCCGTCTGCACGGTGTGCGCGACGCCCTCCTTGGTCAGCGCCTCGGTGGCGAGCTGCCGCACCTGCCGGGACGCGGCGTCCAGCACGCCGTGCGCGGCGAAGCCGTCGGCGGCCAGCAGCCGCAACTGGGCCAGTCCGGCCGCGGTGGCGACCGGGTTCCCGGACAGCGTGCCCGCCTGGTAGACGGGGCCGGCGGGGGCCAGGTGGTCCATCACGTCCTTGCGCCCGCCGAACGCGGCCGTCGGGAAGCCACCGCCCATCACCTTGCCGAACGTCATCAGATCGGGTGTGACGCCGTCGAGGCCGTACCAGCCGTGCGGCGAGGCGCGGAAGCCGGTCATCACCTCGTCGGAGACGAACAGCGCGCCGTCGGCGCGGCACAGGTCGGCGAGCCCCTGGTTGAAGGAGGGCCGCCCGTCGGCCGCCGGCAGCGGCGGGACGATGCCCATGTTGCCGGGCGACGCCTCGGTGATCACGCAGGCGATCTCCCGGGGGTGGGCGGCGAACGCCTCGCGGACCGCGTCCAGGTCGTTGTACGGCAGCACGATCGTGTCGCCGGCCTGCGCCCCGGTGACGCCCGGGGTGTCAGGCAGGCCCAGGGTGGCGACTCCGGACCCGGCCGCGGCGAGCAGCGAGTCGACGTGCCCGTGGTAGCACCCGGCGAACTTGACGACCTTGGAGCGGCCGGTGAACCCGCGCGCCAGCCGGATCGCGGACATGGTCGCCTCGGTGCCCGAGGAGACCAGCCGCACCTGCTCGACGGGGTCGATCCGGTGCACGATCTCCTCGGCGAGCGCCACCTCGTCCTCGACGGGCGTGCCGAAGGAGGTGCCGCGCTCCACGGCCTTGCGCACCGCCTCCGTCACCTCGGGGTGCGCGTGGCCGAGGATCATCGGCCCCCAGGAGCAGACCAGGTCGACGTACTCCCTGCCGTCCGCGTCCGTCAGGTAGGGACCGGAACCGGACACCATGAACCGGGGCGTTCCACCCACGCCGCGGAACGCGCGGACCGGAGAGTTCACGCCTCCTGGTGTCACGGCGGCGGCGCGGTCGAAGAGCGACTGCGATACTGGGGCGCTGTAGGAGTAAGTCACGAAAGCCATGGTGTCAGAGCCCCCGTGCCGAGGACCGGGGGCGTTTCACGCTCCCCGGGACGGGGAGGTCTCTGACACGATGATCGGGCCGCACGGGGACGGCTGTGCGGCCCGGATGAGCAGTCGGGTGGTGACATGCATCGCGGTGGCGGACTGGGAGAGGAGCCCGGCCACTCGGAGACCGGCCCGGAGCGGGCCCAGGGGCGCCACAGGCGCGCCACGGCCGAGGACGGAACCGCGGCGGGCGGCGGCGCGAACAGCGGTGCGGTGGACGGGGGAACGGCAGGCGGCGGCGCACCGTCCGAGGGCGGAACGGCGGGCGGCGCCACCGGCAGCACCACCAGCGACAGCGGCACGGTGCACGGCGGCGGCCTCGCGGGTATCGGGAGTACGGCGAAGACCAGGAGCAGCAGGGGTGGCGGCCGAGTGGGGGTGACCTACAAGTACTTCGGGGCACCGGACGGTGCCACGGCCGCACGCGTACCCATCTCGATGCGACCCGAGGAACTGGGCGGGGACGAGCTGGGCCAGGGCATGTTCACCAAGATCAAGCCCGAGACGATGGCGGCCATGGTGCTGACGGGGATCGAGGGGATACCGCTGCACCGGGTGCCCCCGCTGGAACTCGTCGTCCTGCACCCGGACTACGCGGTCGTCAAGCTCCCGATGACGGTCGTGGACCCGCTCCGCGGCATCGGCGAGGAGACGGTGGGCGCGGCCGCCTTCATCTGGTCCACGGTCCCCGACCGGGCGGGCCCGCAGGACGCCTTCAACGTCTACCAGCTCCTGCACCGCTGGCAGGATTTCTCCGACCGGCTGCACGAGGCGGGGCATCAGGCGTACTGCCTGGTGTGGCCCTGACCGCCGGGCGTCCCGCAGAACTCCGGCATCCCGCGGGGCACCGGAACCTCGCAGGCCCCCGGCATCCCGCGGGGCACGCTCTGGCCCGGCGTCCCGCCACCGGCTGACCGGCGGCGGGACACGGGAGGCAGGACGGGCCCGCGGTGCGCGGGCCGGGATCAGTCCCGGTTCCCCGCGCTTCTCCCGGCCTGCTCGCCGTCGCCGCCGCTCCGCTCACCGGCATCGGCCGGTTCCGATTCGCTCACGGCCCGGGCGACCTCCGCGTCCAGGGTCTCGGCCGCCGGCTTGGGCGCCCCGGGGTCGACCGGGCCGATCCGGAACTCGAAGTCGCCGCCGTACTGCTCGTGCCCCGCGACGACGGCGCTGCCGACGGCCTCCTCGCCGCGCTCGCTGCGGATGATGACCGGGTCCCGGCGCAGGTCCTTGGTCAGCGCCACACACAGGCCGACCATCACCAGCGTGAAGGGGACCGCGACCAGGATGGTCAGGTTCTTCAGCCCTTCCAGCGCCTCGTCACCGCCGCCGCCGATCATCAGCATGACCGCGCCGACGGCTCCGGTCAGCACACCCCAGACGATGACCACGGTCCGGCTGGGCTCCATCGTCCCCTTCTGCGAGAGGGTGCCCATCACGATCGAGGCGGCGTCGGCCCCGGAGACGAAGAAGATGCCGACCAGGATCATCACGACGAGGCTGGTGACACCGGCGATCGGGTACTCCCGCAGCACGCCGAAGAGCTGCGCCTCCTGGGAGTCGGCACCGGCCAGGTCGACGCCGCCGGACTGGAGCTTCATGGCCGTACCGCCGAAGATCGCGAACCAGACCAGGCTCACGACGCTGGGCACCAGGATCACCCCGCCGACGAACTGCCGGATGGTGCGGCCGCGGCTGATCCGGGCGATGAACATGCCGACGAACGGCGTCCAGGAGATCCACCAGGCCCAGTAGAAGACCGTCCAGTTGGAGAGCCAGCCCGCCACGCCCTCGCCGCTGCTGGCGTCGGTGCGGCCGACCAGTTGCGGCAGGTCGCCGACGAAGCCGCCGAGCGAGGTCGGTACCAGGTTGAGCATCAGGATGGTGGGGCCGGCCACGAAGAGGAAGAGCACGAGCAGCCCCGCCAGCACCATGTTGATGTTGGAGAGCCACTGGATGCCCTTCTCCACGCCGGAGACGGCGGAGGCCACGAAGGCCACCGTCAGCACGGCGATGATGGAGACCAGCACACCGGTACCGACCTTCTCCGCCCAGCCGACCTCCTCCATTCCGCTGCCGATCTGCAGGGCGCCCAGCCCCAGCGAGGCGGCCGAGCCGAAGAGCGTGGCGAAGATCGCCAGAATGTCGATGACCTTGCCGAAGCCGCCGTTGGCCGCCTTCTCGCCGATCAGCGGGGTGAAGACCGCGCTGATCGTCTGCCGCCTGCCCCGGCGGAAGCAGCTGTAGGCGATGGCCAGCCCCACGACCGCGTAGATCGCCCACGGGTGCAGCGTCCAGTGGAAGAGCGTGGTGGCCAGCGAGGTCTCCATGCGCTCCGCGTCGTTGGCCGGATGCGTACCGGGCGGAGCGGTGCCGAAGTGGCTCAGCGGCTCGCTCACCCCGTAGAACATCAGCCCGATCCCCATGCCCGCGCTGAACATCATCGCGACCCAGGAGACCGTTCTGAACTCGGGCTCCTCCCCCTCTTTGCCCAGGGTGATCCTGCCGTAGCGGCTGAACGCCAACCACAGCGAGAAGATCACGAAACCGGTGGCGGCGAGCACGAAGGCCCAGCCGCCGTTGTGCATCGTGCCGCTCAGCATCTTCTGCGAAACGTCGGCGAGTGAATCCGTGCCGACCGCTCCCCAGACGACGAAGGCGAGCGTGAGTACCGCTGTGACACCGAACACGAGCCGGTCGGTACGCGGCCGCCCGGTCGGTCCCCCGTGGGAGGCGGTCGCCTCCTGCGTCTGCTGCTCCACGTCTGCCCGTTGTCCTTCCGCCGAACCTCCGATGGATTCGCAGGGCCGCTACCCGACGCGGCCCAAAGTAGTCTGATCAGATGCCCGCAACGGGCCCGATGCACCAGTCAACACCGCCTATTTCGGGGGATGTTGACCGCACGCCGCACCGGGCCGGGCGAGCAGCCGCGCCTGCGGACCGGAAAAGCCGCAAAAGGAAAAAGACCGACTTCCCGCGCCATAGGGGCCGGACAACCGGACGTCCGAGCGGCAGGTGCGATAGACATGTGCCGTCACCCCGTCGGCGGAACGCCCCGCACAGGCGCACCCCGAACCGGACGACCCGGACGACAGCCCCGGACGAATCCCGGACCCGGACGACATCCCCGAGCCCGGAAGACAACCCCGAACGAGGAGGCCAGCCGTGCCGCGGAGGGCAAAGAGGTATGCGACGCGCGCGGGACTCGCGTCGTCCGCGACCAGTGCCGCGCTGGTCCTCGCGCTCGCCGGCACGGTCGCAGGCTGCACCGGCTCCTCCGGAGGCGAGGACGACAAGGACGGCAAGTCCGGCGGCGCCTCCGCCTCCCCCTCGGCCGCGGCCCCCGGCAAGTACGACAGCCTCCCCGAACCGTGCGGCACGGTCGGCGTGAGCCACCTGCGGGACATGCTCCCCGGCGCCGCGGCGGCCGAGGACGAGGGCGGCGAGGAGAACACGGCGGCGCCCAGCACCGGACCCGACCCCCTGGAGGGCGAGGCCAGCGCCACCTACGACACCGACCGCAGTGTGGGCTGCCGCTGGAAGAGCGCCACCACACTCGGCACCCGCCACCTGTCCGTGCAGTTCGAGCGGGTGGTCTCCTACGACCCCTCGATCAGCGACAACCAGCAGGCAGAGCGGCTCTACGGCGAGAAGGCACGCGAGGCCGGGATCAGCGGCGCACCGGGCTCCACTTCCGGCAGCCCGGCCGGCGAGACACCCGACGGGCACGCCTCCCCCACCGCCGGAGACGGCGGGAAGAGCACCGGAGGCGGCGACCCGGACAGCTCGGCGGACCCGGACAAGGCCCCCGCCGAGAGCCCCTCCACCCCGGAGGAGGACGTGGCACCCCGCACCCTTCAGGACATCGGCGACGCCGCCTATCTCGACGACGCACTCCACACCGCCGACTCCGGACTGCACCGGGACATCACCCTGGTCTTCCGGACGGGCAACGTGATCGCCACCGTCGAGTACGACCAGTGGGTGACCGACAAGCACCGGATCCCCGACAGCCACGAACTCCAGAAGAAGACACGCGAGCTCGCCGAGCAGCTCGCCGGGCGGTTCGAGGAGGACTGATCCGCCGCGGCGGAGGCGGCACCGCGGACCCCGCGACAGCGCTCCGCACTGTGGCCCGTGCCACCTGTGGGCAGTCACACGCTGCGGAAGTGCCGTGAAACGCCCGCACCGCGCCGGGCGCCGCGTACCGTTCCGACAGCACCGTGGCCACTCCCGGCTCGGCACAACTGGTGAAGACCCCGGAAGCGAAGGAACCATGCACCGAAACGCCCCGCGCAACGCCCCTCGACGGAGCAGGACCGTGCGGAACGCAGTCGCCTGCGCCGCGGCGGCGCTCCCCGTCCTGCTGGTGGTCGGCTGCTCCTCGGACTCCGACAAGGACAACGGGTCCGACACCCCCTCTGCCTCCGCGAGCAAGTCCCCCACCGTGGCGCCCGCGAAGCACAAGAAGCTGCCCGACTCCTGCAAGACCTTCGACAAGAAGGCCGCGAAGGACCTGGTGCCCGGCACCGAGGACGCCTCGGGCAAGCGCGTGGGCTCCGGAGACGCCGACGACTCCAACAGCTGCCTGTGGAGCGGCCTGGACAAGTACGACTACAGCCAGCTCACGCTCTCCTTCAAGCGCTTCGACTCCGACCCGGCGATCGGCTCCGGCGACAAGCGCGCCGCGGACTATCTCAAGCAGCAGGTCGAGGAGAAGACCGGCAGCAAGGACAACAAGGACCTGAAGAAGTCCGACACCTCCGGCATCGGCGACCAGGCGGTCTCGGTCGTCTACGAGACGGAGAAGAAGGACGCCAAGGGCAAGTCGGCCGACTACCGCGCCGAGCGCCTGGTGACCCGCACCGCCAACGTCGTGATCACCGTCGACTACGAGGGCGCCGGGTTCGAGGACGCCAAGAAGCCCGACGCCGACGAGGTGAAGAAGCGCGCCGAGAAGGCGGCGAAGGCGGCGGTCGAGCACATCGGGTGACCGCCCCCGAGTGAGCGCCGCCGCACCGGAGCCCGGCCCTCCGTCCGGGGGGCCGGGCTCCGCGCGCTCTCCGGCCCCCCACATGTGCCAGGCTGGGCCCGCCAGTTTCCGAGGGTGGGGACAATTCCAGTGCAGGGCGTACAACTGACCCGAATACACCGCATACTGATCGCCGTCGTGGTCGCCGGTGCGGTGGTGATCGCGGCGATCGGCTTCGCGGGCTCCTACGCGGCGGTGCGTGACCTGGCCGAGCGGAAAGGTTTCGGCGCGTTCGCGCCGTTCTTCCCCATCGGGGTGGACGCGGGCATCGTCGTGCTGCTCGCGCTGGACCTGCTACTGACCTGGATCCGCATCCCCTTCCCGCTGCTGCGCCAGACCGCCTGGCTGCTGACGGCCGCCACCATCGCCTTCAACGGCGCCGCCGCCTGGCCCGACCCACTCGGCGTGGGCATGCACGCGGTCATCCCCGTCCTCTTCGTGGTCACCGTCGAAGCCGCCCGGCACGCCGCCGGCCGCGTCGCCGCCCTCACCGCCGACAAACACATGGAAGGCGTCCGCCTCTCCCGCTGGCTGCTCGCCTTCCCCTCCACCTTCCTCCTCTGGCGCCGGATGAAGCTGTGGGAACTGCGCCACTACGACGACGTCATCCGCATGGAACAGGACCGGCTCATCTACGAGACCCGGCTACGCGCCCGCTACGGCCGCTCCTGGCGCCGCAAAGCACCCGTCGAAGCACTCATGCCCCTCAAACTCACCCGCTACGGCATCCCGCTGCACCGCACGGCGCCCCAGGCCAGCGCGCTCCCGGAGCCGGAGCCGATGCCGTCCGCGCGGTTGGACACCGCCGTCGGGCGGGGCGCGACCGACGGCGCGGGCCACGGGGCCGCCCGTCCGCCCGCGCCCGGAGCGGACACCGAGCCGGCCCACGAGCACGCTCCGGCACCTTCCCCGGCGGCCGCCCCCACAGCCGAGCCGACCCCCGCAGCCCAGCCCGAACCCCCTTCGCAGGCCGAATCCCGGCCGGAAGCGGAACCCGCGCCGGGCACCGGGACCCCGGCGGAGCCGGGCCGTCTCCCGGCGCCCGGGGCCGCCCAGCAGGCGCAGCCCGCCACCGGAAACGAACAGCGGCCCGCCGCCGGACCCGAACCGGAACCCGCGCCCCCGGCGGAACCCGCTCCGCAGGCACAGGAGTTCCCGGCACCGGAGTTCCCCGTCCCCGTGGCACCCGGCCGCTACCGCACACTCTCCACCCCGCAGCCCGTCCGCGCGCAGCAGGAACTCTTCGTCGAGCCCGCCCCCGTCCCCCCGGAACCCGAGCCCGCGCCGGACCCGACGGAGCCGCCCGCCCCCGAAGAAGCGCTCCCGGCGGAACCGGTCCTGGACGACGCGGACGCCGGGAGCGAACCCGTCGGCATCCCCGACGGGGTGCCACGCGACGAGTTCTACTTCGCGGTCTACCGCCAGTACGTCGCCGCGCACGGCAACCGCCCCACCGCACGCCAGCTCTCCCGCGCCCTCTACGAGGGGCACGGGGTCACCACCGCCGAGGGCACCCTGCTGGGCGAGACCTACCTCGGCGGCTATCTGCGGGAGTTCAAGGAGCGCTACAACACCGAGATGGGCCTCGCCGGCTGAACCCGACCGGTCTCCTGCCGGGCCCGGGTCCGGCCCCGGCAGGTGTCAGGCCCCCAGCAGCTTGCGCACCCGGTCGGCGCCCACGGCCAGCAGCAGGGTGGGCAGCCGCGGACCCGTCTCGCGGCCCACGAGCAGCCGGTAGAGCAGTGCGAAGAAACCGCGCTGGGCCACCTTCATCTCCGGGGTGGGCTTCGCGTCCGGCGCGAATCCGGCGCGCACCTTGGGCACGCCGTACACCAGCGAGGTCAGGCCCTCCAGCGACCAGTGCTCGTCCAGTCCGTCCAGCAGCAGCCGCAGCGACTCGCGCTGCTCCTCGTCCAGCTCCGCAAGCAGCGCCGTATCCGGCTCCTCGCGGACGCGGGTGCGCTGGTCGGCCGGGACCTGGGTGGTGATCCAGCGGTGCGCGCGATCCAGCCGCGGACGCACCTCCTCCAGCGCGTGCACCGGGTGCTGCGGATCGAGCTCGCTGAGGATGCGCAGTGTCTGCTCCTCGTGGCCGCCGGTGATGTCGGTGACGGAGGCCAGCGTGCGGTACGGCAGCGGGCGCGGGGTGAGGGTCAGCGGGCCCAGCGCGGTGGACGAGGCGCGGGTGTGCGCCGCCAGGTCGGCGGGCTGGGCCGAGCCGTCGGCGATCTTGCGGCCGAGCGCGTCCCACTCGTCGTAGGTGCGCTGGATCTCCTGGTCGAAGGCGACCTTGAAGGACTGGTTCGGCTTGCGCCGCGCGTACAGCCAGCGCAGCAGCGGGGCCTCCATGATCTGCAACGCGTCGGCCGGAGTGGGCACACCGCCCTTCGAGGACGACATCTTCGCCATGCCGCTGATGCCCACGAACGCGTACATCGGGCCGATGGGCTGCTCGCCGTCGAAGATCTCCCGCACGAGCTGCCCGCCGACGACGAACGACGAGCCGGGCGACTGGTGGTCGACGCCGGACGGCTCGAAGACGACGCCCTCGTACGCCCAGCGCATCGGCCAGTCCACCTTCCAGACCAGCTTGCCGTGGTCGAAGGTGGACAGCTCGACCGTCTCGCCGTGCCCGCACCGGCAGGTGTAGGACAGCGCGGTCGTCTCGTCGTCATAGCCGGTGACGGTGGTCAGATCGCGGCCGCAGACGGTGCAGTAGGGCTTGTACGGGTAGTACGCGCCGGCTCCGGCGCCCGAGCCGTCGTCCTCGGCGGCCGCGCCCGAACCCTCGGCGGCCTCCACCTCGGCGGCGTCCGCGGGCTTCTGCTGCTTCTTGCCGCCCTTCGCGCCCTTCTCCAGCGTCCGGTAGCGGTCGAGCACGGCGTCGATGCGGGCACGCTCGCGCATCGCGAAGAGGATCTGCTCGCGGTAGGCGCCCGAGGTGTACTGCGCGGTCTGGCTGATGCCGCGGTACTCCACGCCCAGCTCCAGCAGGGCCGCCTCCATGGCGGCCCTGAAGTGCTCGGCCCAGCTCGCGTACGGGCTGCCGGACGGCGCGGGGACGGCGGTCAGCGGGCGGCCGATGTGCTCTTCCCACGAGGCGTCCACGCCCTCGACCCCGGCCGGGACCTTGCGGAAGCGGTCGTAGTCGTCCCAGGAGAGGATGTGCTCGCAGGGCACTCCCCGGCGCTTGACCTCGTCGGCGACCAGGTGCGGCACCATCACCTCGCGCAGGTTGCCCAGGTGGATCGGCCCCGAGGGGCTCAGCCCGGAAGCACAGACGATCTTCGGGGTGCCGCCGTCGGAGCCCGTTTTCCCCGAGGCGCGGCGCTCCGCCTCGGCGATGACCTCATCGGCGATACGGGAGACCCAGTCGGCCTCATGGTGGGTCTGAGCCACGTCCGGCACTTCCTTCTCGTTGCGCTCCTCGATCCTGCGGGCCCATTGTCCCACCCCGGAATGCGGCGGCGCTCCCCCGTGCGCCCGTGGGATACTGGCCCGGATTCCAGCCACCCCGACGGAACGGTCAGCACTCCATGGCTACGGTCCCCTCCCTCGCCGCAACGGTCCATCAGCGCGTCTCGGACGCCCTCTCGGCTGCACTGCCGGAGGCCGCCTCCGCCGACCCGCTGCTGCGACGCAGCGACCGGGCGGACTTCCAGGCCAACGGGATGCTGGCGCTGGCCAAGCAGCTCAAGGGGAATCCGCGGGAGCTGGCGGCCAAGGTCGCCGAGGCGGTGCCGGCCAACGACGAGATCGCGTCCATCGAGGTCTCGGGGCCCGGCTTCCTCAACATCACCGTCGCCGACGAGGCGATCATGGACAACCTCGCGGCGCGGCGGCAGGACCCGCGGCTGGGCGTGCCGTACAAGGACGCCCCCGGCACGACGGTGATCGACTACTCGCAGCCGAACGTGGCCAAGGAGATGCACGTCGGGCACCTGCGCTCGACGGTGATCGGCGACGCGGTGGTGCAGCTGCTGGAACACCGCGGCGAGAAGGTGGTCAGGCGCCACCACATCGGCGACTGGGGCACCAACTTCGGCATGCTCATCCAGTACCTGATCGAGCACCCGCACGAGCTGGACCACGCGTCGGACACGGCGGGCGCCAAGGACGCGGGCGAGGCCGCGATGGCCCGGCTCAACCGGCTCTACAAGTCCTCGCGCGCGCTCTTCGACTCCGACGAGGCGTTCAAGGCGCGTGCCCGGGACCGGGTTCCGGCGCTGCAGAGCGGCGACCCGGACACGCTGGCCCTCTGGCACAAGATCGTCGACGAGTCGAAGACGTACTTCCAAGGCGTCTACGACGAACTCGACGTGGAGATCCGGGACGCGGACATCGTCGGCGAGAGCGCCTACAACGACGCGCTCCAGGACGTCGTCAAGGAGCTGGAGGAGTCCGGCGTCGCGGTGCGCTCCGAGGGCGCGCTGTGCGTGTTCTTCGAGGACGTCAAGGGGCCCGACGGCACCCCCACGCCGCTGATCGTGCAGAAGTCCAACGGCGGCTTCGGCTACGCCGCCACCGACCTGGCCGCCATCCGCAACCGCGTCGGCGAGCTCAAGGCCGACACCCTGCTGTACGTCGTGGACGCGCGGCAGTCGCTGCACTTCCGGATGGTCTTCGAGACGGCGCGGCGCGCGGGCTGGCTGCCCGAGGGCGCGGCCCGGCAGCTACCGTTCGGGACGGTCCTGGGCAAGGACGGCAAGCCGTTCAAGACCCGGGAGGGCGAGACGGTGCGGCTGGTGGACCTGCTGGACGAGGCCGTCGACCGCGCCGCGGCCGTCGTACGCGAGAAGGCCGACGAAGGAGTCTCCGAGGACGAGATCCGGGCCCGCGCCAAGCAGGTCGGGATCGGCGCGGTCAAGTACGCCGACCTGTCCAACTCGATGACCCGCGACTACGTCTTCGACCTGGACCGGATGGTCTCGCTCCAGGGCGACACCAGCGTCTATCTCCAGTACGCCTACGCGCGGGTCCGCTCCATCTTCCGCAGGGCGGGCGAGCTGCGCCCCGTACCGCACCCGGAGCTGGAGCCGGCCCCGGCCGAGCGGGCGCTGGCCCTGCATCTGGACGCGTTCGCGGACACGCTGGTGACGGCGGCCGACGAGTACGCGCCGCACAAGCTGACGGCGTACCTGTACGAACTCGCCACGCTCTACAGCCGGTTCTTCGAGAACTGCCTGGTCCTCAATCCTGAGGCCCGGCAGCAGTCCGAGAACCGCCTGTTCCTGTGCGATGTGACGGCCGAGGTGCTGCACCAGGGGCTGGCGCTGCTGGGCATCCGCACGCCCGAGCGGCTCTGAGGGCCGGGGCCGCGCGGGCGACTCGGACAAGCCGGTCCGGGAGCGGGCCCCTTGCGGGGAGGGGGCCCCTGCCTGCGCGGGCGGCTCAGAACCGGTCGCGGCGCACGATCTCCTGCTGCACCTCGGCGGCCATCGCCTTGACGGTGCGCAGCCCCTGCTGCCCCCACTGGCGGGGCCGCTGGTCGACGGCGCAGACCGTGCCCAGCGGCATACCCGTCCTGGGGTCGAACAGCGGCGCCCCCAGGTAGGAGGTGACGCCCGCCTCGTCCACCACGGCGTTGACCGCGAACCGCGCGAAGTCCCGGACGTCCTCCAGCGCCAGCGCGGTACGCCGCGCGATGACGTGCACGCAGTAGCCGAGATCGTTCGGCATCACCCGGCCGAAGCCGCCGCCGGGGTCCACCGGCCCCTTGGCCGGGTCCACGGACGCGTCGTAGAGCCCGGCGAAGTACTGGCGGCGCTCGTCGATCAGGTTGACCGCCGTCACCGGTGCGTCGGTGATCCGGGCCAGCTCGTGAGCGTACGCGTCGAGCTCCGGTATCGGCTCCTCGCCGATGCCCAGCTCCTTGAGCCGGGCCGCCCGCGCCGGGCCCTCCGCGTCCTGCGGAGTCAGCAGCAGCCGGGCCGTCAGGTCAAACCGGGTGGACGACATGCGCGCTCCTCGGGTCGATCAGGTGCTGGATGAGAGAGATGAGAACCCCGGTCGCGGAGCCGGGCTCCCGCGCGTCGCACAGCATCACCGGTACGCCCTCGTCGAGGTCGATCGCGGCCCGCACCTCGTCGGGGGTGTAACGGTAGGTGCCGTCGAACTCGTTGACGGCCAGCACGAACCGGATACCGCGCCGTTCGAAGTAGTCCACGGCGGGGAAGCAGTGCTCCAGCCGCCGGGTGTCGGCGAGTACCACCGCGCCCAGCGCCCCGGCGGACAGTTCGTCCCACATGAACCAGAACCGGTCCTGGCCCGGCGTGCCGAAGAGATACAGCACATGGCCGGTCTCGAAGGAGATCCTGCCGAAGTCCATCGCGACCGTCGTGGTGGACTTCTGCTCGACTCCCTCCAGGCTGTCCGTGGCCGCGCTCACCTGTGTCAGCAGCTCCTCGGTGCTCAGCGGCTCGATCTCGCTGACGGCTCCCACGAAGGTCGTCTTGCCGACCCCGAACCCCCCGGCCACGATGATCTTCACCGCGGTCGGAAAGGAATCGGACGCGGCCGGTGAGGGGTCAGAGTCTTCTACGGAGCCCATCCAGCACCGCCTCCAGCAGTTCTCGGTCGTTCGGGGCGGGGCCCTCCTGCAGATGCACGGGTCCCCGGGTTGCCACGGCGCCGCAGTCCACCAGATCGGACAGCACCACCTTGGTGACGGCAGCGGGCTGCCGGATGTTCGCGGCGATCTCCGCGACGGACACCGGCCCGCGGCACAGCCGGAGCACCTCGGTGTGTTCCGGACCCAGATAGCCGTCCGGCCGCACCCCGGTGGCCCGCACCAGGGTCAGCAGATCCAGCGTCGCCGAGGGCTTGGTGCGCCCCTCGCTGACGGTGTACGGGCGGACCAGTCGGCCCGCGTCGTCGTCGAGCCACGGCTCGTCGGAGCCCGGCCCGAGCGGGCCCGGGGGTGCCGTCATGTGTCGCTGGACTGCCGCACGGGGGTGGCCAGATACGGGCGGACGCTCTTGACCAGCATGGCCATCTCGTAGCCCAGCACTCCGGCGTCCGCCTCGCTGCCGGCGAACACGGCCAGGCAGGCGCCCTGTCCCGCGGTGGTGACGAACAGCAGCGAGGTGTCGAGCTCGACGACGATCTGACGGACGCCGTCACCGTCGGCGAACCGCACCCCCGCGCTGCGGCCCAGCGAGTACAGCCCCGAGGCCAGCGCGGCCATGTGGTCCGCGGTGTCCGGCTCCAGCCCGTGGGCGGCCTTCACCAGTCCGTCCGACGACAGGAGGAGGGCGCTGCGGGCATGCGGTACCCGCTCCACGAGCCCGGTCAGCAGCCAGGACAGGTCCGCCGCAGGCTGCCGGGTGGGTGCGTCGCTCATCATGTTCGCTCTTCCTCCTAGGGGAACCGGCTGTCGCCGTCGTACGGGGACGGTGGCGGTGGTGGCGACGACGACGGCCGGTCGCGGTCCTGGGCGTCGGCGCGGCCCACCCCGCGCTGGAAAGCAGCCATGAGCCCGGGGTTGTGCACGGGTTCCGCTTCGCCTCTGCCTCCGGTCGCCCCGGACGGTGTCGCCGCGGTGTCCCGCAGTTCGGGAACGATGTGCTGCTGCTTCCGCCGGAGCGGGAGCGGGGGCCGTCCCCCCGCGGGTTCCTGCGGCTGCCCCGCTGCCGGTCCGGCGGGGGACGCCGAGATGGGCCCCGCGGCCCCGTTCACGGGCGTACGGCGGGGAGCGGAGGCGCCGTCGGGGGACGTGCCGGGTGGTGGCGTCGGATGCGGACGCGGGGGCGGTTCCGGGGGCGGTGCGGGGGCCGGGGGCGAGGGGGCGGCATGGCGGCCGCGTTGCAGCCGCAGCGTGGGCTCGGGTGCGGAGGCACGCCGAGGGACGGTGCGGTCCGGAAGCCCCTCGGCCGGGGCGGGCTCGACGGGGGCGGGCTCGACCGGTGCGGCCGTACCTTGTGGGGCCATCGTGCTTCCCGGGGCCACTACGCCCGGTGCGGCGTGGGAGGCGGCTCCCGGATCGGCGGGCGGGGCGGCGGGCGCGGAGCCGTGCTGCTGGCCTCCCTCCCGGTCGCCGAGCATGGAGTGGGGCAGCACGAGGACGGCCTGGATGCCGCCGTAGATGTTGCCGCGCAGCTCCACGGCGATACCGTGCCGCCGGGCCAGGGTTCCGACCACGTACAGCCCGATCCGGCCGTCCGTCAGCAGCGCCGCGACGTCGACGTCCTCGGGGTCCGCCAGCAGGGCGTTCATCCGCCGCTGTTCGTCGCCGGTCATCCCCAGGCCCCGGTCCTCGACCTCGATGGCGAGGCCGGCGGTGACGTGGCTGGCGCGCAGCAGCACCTGGGTCTGCGGCGCGGAGTAGACGGTGGCGTTCTCCACCAGTTCGGCGAGCAGATGGATGACGTCGGCCACCGCCTGCCCGCGCACGGTGCCCTCGATCGGCGGGACCAGTTTGATGCGCAGATAGTGCTCCACCTCGGCCGCGGAGGAGCGCATGATCTCGCTGAGCCGGACGGGCTTGGTCCACTGCCTTCGGGAGACGGCTCCGCCCAGCACCGCCAGATTCTCCGCGTAGCGGCGGATGCGGGTGGCCAGATGGTCGACCTGGAAGACGCTCTTGAGGATCTCCGGGTCCTCCACCTGGTTCTCCAGCTCGTCCAGCACCTTGATCTCGCGGTGCAGCAGCGACTGGAGGCGACGGGAGAGGTTGACGAACACGGTGACCCGGTCCGCGGCCTGGAGCCGCTGTCCGCCCTCACCGGCACCGGCGCTCTCGGCGCTCTCGGCCCGGTTCCGCCGGGGCAGGGCCGCCGCCTGGGCCACGGCCGCCTCCGCCGAGCGCTGGGCGAGGGCCAGTTCCTGGGCGAGGGAGCCGAGCACTCCCGCGCTGCCCGGCAGTGCCGGGGGTGGGTGCCCGGAGGCGGGTGAGCTCGGCGGCTCGCCCGCCTCCAGCTTGCGCAGCAGGTCCTGGATCTGGAACCGGCTGTGTTCGGCCCCGCGGCGCAGTGCCGCGTACTGGTCGAGTGTGGTGCGCGCCTGGGCGGACGCGCTCCGGACGCCGAAGGCCAGTGCGGCGACGGCGATCAGCAGCGCGGCACCGAGCACGCCCGGGGTGGCCGCGTCACCGAAGCCGGTGTCCACGGTGGTGGCGTCGTCCGGGTCCCGGGCGAACCACAGATACGCCATCGCCCCGGCGGCCGCGAGTGCCACGGCGAGCGCGGGCGCGTACGCCAGCCGCACCATGCGGCGGCGCAGTACCGCCTCCCCCGTGCCGCCCGCGGCGGCGGGGACGTCCCGCAGCGTGTGCGTCGGGGAACTTGGAGGTCCTGGCATCGATTCCCTCAAGCGGTTCGGTCGGGCGGAAGGGGGCTTCCGCGCGGTGGAGAACGCTTATTCTCGGCGCTGGGCCGACGAGTCCCGCCACTATCGCGCAGTAGTGGTGAGATGGGAACCGTCGTCACAACTGCCACACATCTCGCAGGGGCTGGCGCCCTCCCCCTGCCCTGGACGCCGTGCGCACCGCCCGCCCGGGAGCCGCTTGCGCCGCGGCGTGGCGCGGCGCAAGCGGCGAACGGCAGGCGGCACGCTCAGCGCTGCGGGAAGTACACGTAGAGCAGGCAGCCCTGCTCGCTGCGCGGTGTGTGGGTGGAACCCTGCGCCCCGCGGATCCGGCTGCCGACGGGGTAGCTGCCCGCCTCGTCCTGCAGTTCACCCTCGACGACGACCACGATCTCGCTGGTGTCCCCGTGGTGGTCCGGCTCGGTGTAGCCGGAACCGGGCGCGAAGCGCACATACGCTTCGCGCGGCAGCGGGTCCGAACCGTCGGCGGGGCTGGTCCAGTCGAGCACGTGGGCCGTCACCCCCGGGTACAGCTCGACGGGGTCGATACGTGCGAGCACCTCGGTGCCGGCCACGTGGAAGTCGGGGCGTTCGAGGGTCGTCATGGTGTGCTCCTCATTCTCTGCGATGGCGCTGCGATGCAGGGGACTCGCGAGACGGGAGAGGTACGCCGTCGAGGTCGCGCGGGGTCAGCCGCCCAGCACAGTGCAATGACATGACGTCAACTGCGGTGGCACCGGGGGCACATGCTCCGGTACCGGGTCAGGTGAAGCGGGACGAGCGTAAGTGATCCCTCGCCCCGGTCACAACGGAAACGCCCGTTCACCTCACCCACAACACGGAAAGGCGCCATCCGTCGTGCGGATGGCGCCCGTTGTGCGGCTTTCGCGGTGTGGTGCGGCTCGGGCCGGTCAGTACCGGGCGCGCAGCAGCCCCGCTGCCTCCGTGGCCCAGTAGGTGAGGATCATGTTCGCCCCGGCCCGGGTGAAGCTCGTCAGCGTCTCCAGGATGGCCGCCTGCCGGTCGATCCACCCCTTCTCGGCGGCGGCCTCGACCATCGCGTACTCGCCGGAGATCTGGTAGACCCCGACGGGCACCTCGGCGCGCTCGGCGAAGTCCCGCAGGATGTCCAGGTACGGCAGGCCGGGCTTGACCATCACCATGTCCGCGCCCTCGGCCAGATCCAGCGAGAGCTCGCGCAGCGCCTCCCGGGCGTTGGCCGGGTCCTGCTGGTAGGTCTTGCGGTCCCCCCGCAGCGAGGAGCCGACGGCCTCCCGGAACGGCCCGTAGAACGCCGAGGAGTACTTGGCGGTGTAGGCGAAGAGGGCCACATCGGTGCGGCCCGCCGCCTCCAGCGCCGCGCGGACGTAGCCGATCTGGCCGTCCATCATGCCGCTGGGGCCCAGCACATGGGCTCCGGCGTCCGCCTGGACCCGGGCCATCTCGGCGTACCGCTCCAGCGTCGCGTCGTTGTCCACCAGCCCGTCGGCGGTCAGCACCCCGCAGTGGCCGTGGTCGGTGTATTCGTCCAGGCACAGGTCCGACATCAGCACCAGTTCGTCGCCGACCTCGGAGCGCACGTCCCGCAGCGCGACCTGGAGGATGCCCTCCGGGTCGGTGCCCGCCGTGCCCACCGCGTCCTTCTTCGCCTCGTCCGGGACGCCGAAGAGCATCAGCCCGCCGACCCCCGCCTCGACCGCCTCCACGGCGGCCTTCCGCAGCGAGTCCCGGGTGTGCTGCACGACGCCCGGCATGGCGCCCACCGGCACCGGCTCGCTCGCGCCCTCCCGCACGAAGGCGGGCAGGATCAGATCCGCGGGCCGGGTGGCGTGCTCGGCGACCATACGGCGCATGGCAGGCGTGGTGCGCAGCCGCCGCGGACGGGCGGCCGGATAGCCGCCGTACGTACCGGGGCTGCCGTGAGTGCTCATGATGTGCGTGCCCTCCTCCTGGCCGGGCGCTTCTCGCTCGGCCGCTTCACCTGCTCACCCGCCTCGACGGCCGCGGCACGGCGCTGGGCTCCGAAGTCGGCGAGCGCCTCGGCCAGCTTGTGCACCGACGGCTCGGGCGACATGACGTCCACCCGCAGCCCGTGTTCCTCCGCGGTCTTCGCGGTGGCCGGGCCGATGCAGGCGATGACCGTGACGTTGTGCGGCTTGCCCGCGATGCCCACCAGGTTCCGCACCGTGGAGGACGAGGTGAACAGCACCGCGTCGAACCCGCCGCCCTTGATGGCCTCCCGGGTCTCGGCGGGCGGCGGCGAGGCGCGGACCGTGCGGTAGGCGGTCACGTCGTCCACCTCCCAGCCCAGCTCGATCAGCCCGGCCACCAGCGTCTCGGTGGCGATGTCCGCGCGCGGCAGGAACACCCGGTCGATCGGGTCGAAGACCGGGTCGTAGGGCGGCCAGTCCTCCAGCAGCCCCGCGGCCGACTGCTCGCCGCTGGGCACCAGGTCGGGCTTGACGCCGAACTCGACCAGCGCGGCCGCGGTCTGCTCACCGACCGCCGCCACCTTGATCCCGGCGAAGGCGCGGGCGTCCAGCCCGTACTCCTCGAACTTCTCGCGGACCGCCTTGACGGCGTTCACCGAGGTGAAGGCGATCCACTCGTAGCGGCCGGTGACCAGGCCCTTGACCGCCCGCTCCATCTGCTGCGGGGTGCGCGGCGGCTCCACGGCGATGGTCGGCACCTCGGCGGGCACCGCGCCGTAGGAGCGGAGCTGGTCGGAGAGGGAGGCCGCCTGCTCCTTGGTGCGCGGCACCAGGACCTGCCAGCCGAACAGCGGCTTGGACTCGAACCAGGCCAGCTGCTCGCGCTGCGGCGCGGCACTGCGCTCGCCGACCACGGCTATGACGGGCTGCCCGCCGTCCGGCGACGGCAGCACCTTGGCCTGCTTGAGGGTCTGGGTGATCCCGCCGAGCGTCGCGGTGAAGGTCCGCTGCCGGGTGGTCGTCCCGGCCAGTGTGAGGGTCAGCGGGGTGTCCGGCTTGCGGCCGGCCGCCACCAGCTCACCGGCGGCGGCGGTGACCTGGTCCAGAGTGGTGGAGACGACGACGGTCGCGTCGCTCACCCCCAGCTCGGTCCAGCACCGGTCGTCGGCGGTGCTCGCGTCCACGAACCGCACGTCGGTCCCCTGCGCGTCCCGCAGCGGGACCCCGGCATAGGCGGGCACCCCCACGGCGGCTGCGACACCCGGGACGACCTCGAAGGGAATCCCCTCGGCCGCCAGCACGAGCATCTCGCGGGCCGCGTCCGAGTCCAGCCCCGGATCACCCGCGACCGCACGCACGACCCGCTTGCCGGCGCGCGCGGCGGCTATGGCAGACTCGCCCGCGTCGAGAGCTGCATCGCCGGTCGCGGCAGCGGCAGTTGACGTCTCGTCAGCGACGGGCTGGAGTGGTGTGTCCACGCCCGGCCGGGTATGGGCACGTACGACGTCGTACACGCGCGGGCCGGCGACGAGGACGTCGGCCTGCCCCAGCGCCTCGACGGCGCGCAACGTCAGCAGCCCCGGGTCTCCGGGCCCGGCACCCAGGAAGGTGACGTGCCCGTGTGCACCGTGCAGGTGCTGTCTGCTCACGGCTGCCGGCTTCTGTGCGGTGCTCGACTTGCCGGCGCGCGCGGTGTTCGACGTCTCGGCGCGCGACCTGTCGGCGGCGGTGGGGCTCAAAGTGCTCGCTCCCCCATCAGACCGGCCGCACCCTTGGCGAGCATCTCGTCGGCGAGTTCCCGGCCCATGCGTGCACAGGCCGTGAGATCGTCGCCGGATGCCGGTGCGGGACCGGTGGTGGACAACTGCACCAGCGTGCGGCCGTCGGTGGTGCCGACGACGCCGCGCAGGCGCATTTCGGTGACAACCTGCCCCTCGACAAGCAGGTCGGCAAGCGCACCCACAGGTGCGCTGCAGCCGGCCTCCAAGGCGGCGAGCAGGGTTCGCTCAGCGGTGACGGCCGCCCGCGTACGCGGGTCGTCCAGCTCCCCGAGCTGCGCGGTCAGGTGTGTGTCGGATGCCACACACTCGACCGCCAACGCCCCCTGTCCGGGGGCGGGCAGAACCTGGTCGGGTTCGATCAGCTCGGCGGCCTCCTCGTCGAGGCGGCCGATGCGTTCGAGACCGGCGGCCGCGAGCACGACGCCGTCGAGCCCACCGGAGCGCACGTACCCGATCCGAGTGTCGATATTCCCCCGGATCGGCACGGTCTCGATCTCGAACCCGAGGGTACGCGCCCAGGCGTGCAACTGCGCCATCCGGCGGGGCGAGCCCGTACCGATCCGCGCCGTGCCGGGCGCGGCGGCCCGGAGCAGCGCCTCGAAGCCGAGCCCGTCCCGGCCGACCAGCACGTCCCGGGCATCCGCCCGGGCGGGCACGGCCGCCAGCGCGAACTCCTCGGGCTGGGTGGTGGGCAGATCCTTCAGCGAGTGCACCGCGAAGTCGATGTCCCCGCGGGCCAGCGCGTCCCGCAGCGCGTTGACGAACACCCCGGTGCCGCCGATCTGCGCCAACTGCTCCTTGCTGACGTCGCCGTAGGTGGTGATCTCCACCAGCTCCACGGGGCGCCCCGTCACCCTGCGGACCTCCTCGGCGACCAGCCCGGACTGCGCCATCGCGAGCTTGCTGCGGCGGGTGCCCAGCCTCAGTGGGGTGGTGGCTGTGGCGTCGGTGTTCATTGCCGCTCCTGTTCCGGGTTGCTGACAGCGGCGACCGCCTGCGGGTCGAGGTCGAAGAGTTCACGCAGCGCGTCCGCGTACCCGGCGCCGCCGGGTTCGCCCGCGAGTTGTTTGACGCGCACGGTCGGCGCGTGCAGCAGCTTGTCCACGACCCGGCGCACGGTCTGCGTGATCTCCGCGCGCTGTTTGTCGTCCATCCCGTGCAGCCGGCCCTCCAGCCGCGCCATCTCCCCGGCGACGACGTCGGCGGCCATGGCGCGCAGCGCCACCACGGTCGGGGTGATCGTCGCGGCGCGCTGCGCGGCGCCGAACGCGGCGACCTCCTCGCCGACGATGCTCCGGACGGCTTCCACATCCCCGGCCATCGGCGCGTTGGCCTCGGCGTCCGCGAGCGACTCGATGTCCACGAGCCGCACGCCCTCGACGCGGTGCACGGCGGCTTCGACGTCCCGGGGCATGGCCAGGTCGAGGACCGAGAGGATGGGGCCGCCGTCCGCGCCGGACTCGCGCCCGCCGACGGCCCGCCCGATGTCCTCGGCGCCCAGCACCAACCCCGCCGCACCGGTGCAGGAGACCACCACGTCGGCCGCGGCCAGCTCGGCCGCCACCGCGTCCATGGGCAGCGCCCGCGCGCCCAGGCTCTCCGCCAGCCGCTCGGCCCTCTCCAACGTACGGTTGACGATCACCAGTTCGCCCACACCGGCGCGTGCCAGTGTCACCGCGGCCAGCGAGGACATCGATCCGGCGCCGATCACCAGCGCCCGGCGCCCCCGCGCCCACGCCTCGACGTCCCGCCCCGCGGCCAACTGCTGGAGCCCGAAGGTCACCAGCGACTGCCCGGCCTTGTCGATACCGGTCTCGGAGTGCGCCCGCTTCCCCACCCGCAGCGCCTGCTGGAACAGGTCGTTCAGCAGCCGTCCCGCGGTGTGCTGCTCCTGCGCGACGGCCAGCGCGTCCTTGATCTGGCCGAGGATCTGCCCCTCGCCCACGACCATCGAGTCCAGCCCGCACGCCACCGAGAACAGGTGGTGCACGGCCCGGTCCTCGTAGTGGACGTACAGGTACGGGGTGAGCTCTTCCAGGTCCACTCCGCTGTGCTGGGCCAGCAGGGTGGAGAGTTCGGCGACACCGGCGTGGAACCGGTCGACGTCCGCGTAGAGTTCGATCCGGTTGCAGGTGGAGAGGACGGCCGCCTCGGCGGCGGGCTCGGCCCCCACGGTGTCCTGCAGCAGCTTCCCGCGCGCCTGGGGGGCCAGGGCGGCCCGCTCCAGCACGCTGACCGGCGCACTGCGATGGCTGAGGCCCACGACGAGCAGACTCATGCCGGCATCACGGCGGGCAGATCCCCGTCAGTTCCGGACTCGGGGGGCCGCTTGGCGACGGACACGGCCGGCGGGGCCGCGGGCGGCGCGGTGTCCGTCTCCGGGCTCTGCCCCGGCGGCGCCCCCGGCTCCTCGCCCGCCTTGCGCTGCTCGTGGAAGGCGAGGATCTGCAGTTCTATCGAGAGGTCGACCTTGCGCACGTCGACCCCCTCGGGGACGGAGAGCACGGTCGGCGCGAAGTTGAGGATGGAGGTGATCCCGGCGGCGACGAGCCGGTCGCACACCTGCTGGGCCGCACCGGCCGGGGTGGCGATCACGCCGATGGACACCCCGTTGTCCGAGATGATCTTCTCCAGCTCGTCGGTGTGCTGGACCGGGATGCCCGCCACGGGCTTGCCGGACAGCCCCGGGTCGGCGTCGATCAGCGCCGCGACCCGGAAGCCGCGCGAGGCGAACCCGCCGTAGTTGGCGAGCGCGGCGCCCAGGTTTCCGATACCGACGATGACAACCGGCCAGTCCTGGGTGAGGCCCAGCTCACGGGAGATCTGGTAGACGAGGTACTCCACGTCGTAGCCGACCCCGCGGGTGCCGTACGAGCCCAGGTAGGAGAAGTCCTTGCGGAGCTTGGCCGAATTGACGCCCGCCGCCGAGGCCAGCTCCTCCGAGGACACCGTGGGCACCGAGCGCTCGGACAGCGCGGTGAGGGCCCGCAGGTACAGCGGAAGGCGGGCGACGGTCGCCTCGGGGATCCCTCGGCTCCGACTCGTCGCCGGACGGTGGTTTCGGCCAGTTGCCACGGTGCTCCTGCCGGTTGCGCGAAGCGGTGAGCGGTCGTCTGCGAGGCACTCTCCCGGACCGCTCCGTCGCGTCCAGGCTATGCCTTTGTGAACGCGTGCACAAAGATTGTGTCCGGTTTGTCCGGTCAACGTGACCGGCGCCACAGGCAACGACGGGGACACCCGGCCACACTCCTCACCTATACGCCCCCGGATCGCAAAACGCCCTCGATACTAATCGAAACCCACTCGAACCCTGACCACATTCCCACTGGACAAGTGGCCCCTCGGCGGTTCTTGAGGGCGGCCCCCGACAGGCACCGGCAGGTGCGGCCGGGCGCGGACCCGCTCCACCCGCACCTCACCCGCGCCCGTCGGCGCCCGGCAGGCGCGGAAGTCGGCGCCGCGTCACGCGGTGAGCGCGCTGCGCAACCGCTCCGGGTCCACCCGCCAGAAGTCGTGCTGGGCCCCGTCCACCAGCACCACCGGGATCTGCTCCCAATACAGCCGGTAGAGCTCGGGATCCTGGTTGATGTCCTTCTCCTCCCAGGCGGCGTCCACTTCCTCGCACACCCGGACCACCACATCGCGCGCCACGTCGCACAGGTGGCAGCCGGGCTTCCCGATCAGCGTCACAGTCTTCATACCCCCATTCTCCAGCCCGCCCGGCGCCTGACCGAACCCGTCGGGCACCCCGCCGCGGACGGTGGAGACCGCACGCACCGGCCCTCCCGGCGCAACCGACTCTCCGAACAGACTGGCTATGCTCGCCGCATGGCCCTTCCCGCATGGCTGACCCCTCGCAGGCGCAACGCGACCGCACGCAGCGTGCTCGCCGGGGAGGCGGCCGCCGAGGCGGCGCGCAAGCAGGAGCAGGAGCAGGCGACGGCCGAACCCGCGGGCGCCCCGGAGCCGGAGTTCCCGGTCGCCGGTGACGTGCACGCCGCCGCCTTCTTCGACCTGGACAACACCGTCATGCAGGGCGCCGCCCTCTTCCACTTCGGCCGCGGCCTCTACAAGCGCAAGTTCTTCCGGAAGCGCGAACTGACCCGGTTCGCCTGGCAGCAGACCTACTTCCGGCTCGCCGGCGCCGAGAACGCCGACCACATGCAGGACGCCCGGGAGAGTGCGCTGTCCATCGTGAAGGGACACCGGGTCTCCGAGCTGATGGCGATCGGCGAGGAGATCTACGACGAGTACATGGCGGGCCGGATCTGGCCCGGCACCCGGGCCCTGGCCCAGGCGCACCTGGACGCGGGCCAGAAGGTGTGGCTGGTGACGGCGGCACCGGTGGAGACGGCCACGATCATCGCGCGGCGGCTGGGGCTGACCGGAGCGCTGGGCACGGTGGCCGAGTCGGTGGGCGGCGTCTACACCGGGCGGCTGGTCGGCGAACCGCTGCACGGGCCGGCGAAGGCGGAGGCGGTCCGCGCGCTGTCCGCGGCCGAGGGGCTCGACCTGGACAGGTGCGCTGCGTACAGCGATTCGGCGAACGACATTCCGATGCTGTCGCTCGTCGGATATCCGTATGCGATCAATCCTGACAGCCGACTTCGGACGCACGCGCGTGAAATGGGCTGGCGACTGCGCGACTACCGGAAGGGCCGCAAGGCGGCCAAGGTGGGTATCCCGGCGGCCGCCGGGGTCGGCGCGCTGGCAGGCGGCGCGGTGGCTGCCGCAGCGGTACAGCGGCGCCGCCGCTAGGCCCCTCACGAGGGAAACGCCGACGCGCCCGGGGGCGCAGCACGGCGACCGCCGGTCCGTCGTGCGCGGCTGTCCGCCGGGCAATCCAGCAGTGTTACCCGGCGCCCCGGGCAGCCAGTCCCGATCCGGCCGGTCGGCCGGAACACATCACCCAGGTGTCAAATTCAGCCACGGAAACGATCAGAAACAGTCTTCGACTCGCACTTGAATGCGGCTCCAATCCGCAACAGAACGAACCGAAGCGACGTTTTCAGCAACTAGGGGTAGTGCGGCCTGTACGAAGCGTTATTCTCCTCAGACGCAATTCGGTACCCACCTGCCCCTACACCGGGTGAACGGTTCCGCACTGCACGTGATGGAAGCTCTGCCTCTGGGAGTCCCGTGTACCCACACGTCGGGGTTGACGCCTCGGGCCTGGCTACGCTGCGCACGACAGTCATCGACCAACTGCGTGCGTTCGTCCCCACCGCGTACGCCATCCCTGCCCTGGCCGCACCAACCGCACCTGTCCCCGCAGGAGCCTCAACTGTCCCCACAGTTCCCCGCCCTGCCCCCACCCACCGCGCCACCCGCGCCCTGACCACCGCGGCCGGCCCGGCCGCCTCCGCCGCGTCCCCGGCATCACCCTCGGTCGCCCGCTCGAACGCGGCGACCACGTCCCGCACCTCCACCGCGACCGGCCGACGCGCCCGCGGCTCCGGCGCGACCGCCCGCCGCCCGGCCGCCTCCGACACCGACAGCCGCCGGATGATGGACCTGGTCGAACGGGCCCAGGACGGCGAGGCCGAGGCGTTCGGCAGGTTGTACGACCAATACAGCGACACCGTCTACCGCTACATCTACTACCGGGTCGGCGGCCGGGCCACCGCCGAGGACCTGACCAGCGAGACCTTTCTGCGCGCCCTCCGCCGCATCGGCACCTTCACCTGGCAGGGCCGCGACTTCGGAGCCTGGCTGGTGACCATCGCCCGCAACCTGGTCGCCGACCATTTCAAGTCGAGCCGCTTCCGCCTCGAGGTGACCACCGGCGAGATGCTCGACGCCAACGAGGTCGAGCGGTCCCCCGAGGAGTCGGTCCTCGAAACGCTCTCCAACGCCGCCCTGCTGGAGGCCGTACGTAAGCTCAACCCCCAACAACAGGAATGCGTAACGCTCCGATTTCTGCAGGGGCTCTCCGTCGCCGAGACGGCCCGGGTGATGGGCAAGAACGAGGGCGCCATCAAGACCCTGCAGTACCGCGCCGTGCGCACCCTCGCCCGACTGCTCCCCGACGACGCGCGCTGACCCTCGGGCGGACTGCTCGGAGGCGTCTCGGAGGCACCCCCCGAAGGCGCCTCCGAGACGCCTCCGAAGGCTGCGACCGCCGCGTCGCCGAGGGGTCTGTGCGGAGGTCGGCCACCCGGTCGCCCCTGCCCAGACCTCCAGTCACATCATCGTGACATCCGACTCCGTAACCCGAGTGGCTTGCGCTCGTTGTCGGGGTTGCAGACTCCCCGTAGCCGTGGCTGCCCGGGGCTCGCTCGCGCCTGAGCGGACACGGTCGGCCACACTCGTGCCGGTGTGGTGGGGAGCCGACCGTGCAGACGATGAGGAGGTGCCGCCGGTGATCGGATCCGTGCCGACGAGCCGACGGGCCATCGCCTTCGCCCAAGCCCTGGACGAGCAGGGACGTGACACGGGCGCGGCGGCCGACAAGGAACCCGAGGGCCCCCCGCCCCGAGAACGCCCCGGGCCGGGGCCGGGAGGAGGGAGCGACACGGCGGCACCCCCGCCGGGCACACCGCACGGCCACCGGGCCGACGGCTCCGACCCGTCACTGCTCTCCCTCGCGAACGCGCTGGGCGGGGTACCCAGGCCGACGCTGGACCCCGAGGTCAAGACGGTCCAGCGCGCACAGCTGATCGCCGCCATGGAGGCCGCCTTCGGAGAGGGTGAGACGACGGCGCACGGCGCGCACTTCCCCGAGCAGCGCGACGCCCGCGCCGACTCCCGCAGCCGGAGCGGCGCACACCGCGCACCCGGTCTCGGGCCGCTCGGAAAGCTGCGCCCCAAGTCCCGGCTCGGCCGCGGGCTCGCCGTCGGCGGCCTGAGCGTGGGCGTCGCGGCCAGCGCCTTCGGCGCAGCCACCGCCGCCAGCACCGACGCGCTGCCCGGCGACTCGCTCTACGGCCTCAAACGCGGGATGGAGGACATCCGGCTCGACCTGGCCGGGGACGACGCCGACCGCGGCGGCCTCCTCCTGGACCACGCCTCCACCCGGCTGCACGAGGCCCGCCGCCTCATGGAGCGCGACCGCTCCGGAGCGCTGGACCACGAGGCGCTCGCCGAGGTCCGCAAGACGCTCTCCGGCATGCGGCACGACGCGTCCGAGGGACACCGGCTGCTCAGCTCCGCCTACCAGCGGAACGGGGACCTGGCCCCGATCCGGTCCCTGTCCGCGTTCGCCGAGAACCACCGGGCGGGCTGGACACAGCTGCGCGACCGGCTGCCGGTGCAACTTCGCGACGTGAGCGACGAGGTCAGCTCGGTCTTCGACGCCATAGACCAGGAAGTGGACCCGCTGCGCTCGCTCCTCCCCAGGGAAAGCGCTGAGGCCCCCCGCGACCGGGAACCGGGCACCGGCGACCGGACGGGCGAGGAGCAGCCGTCAGCCGAGCCCAGCTCCCCGTCGGCGGACGGCATGGACGGGCGGCGGGACGGCGGCGGCGAGGAGCCCTCGCCCTCCGACTCCCAGCAGCGGGGCAAGGGGCTGCTCGGCGGCGATCTGCTCGAACCGCCGGAGGACTCCGACCGGCAGGGCGGCAGTCCGTCCCACTCCGACCCCGGCTCCGGAAGCCCCTCCTCGCCGGGCAGTGAGCCCAAGGTCACCCTGCCTCCGCTCGTCCCGGACGTCCTGCCCCGCCTCGACCTCGGCGGCGACGGCAGCTAGCAGCGGCGGACAGGGGGTCGCGGCGGCCACGGGCCGGCCGCCGCGGCAGGTCCGTGGCCCGCGGACCAGGAGCAGCCCGCCACGCTGTGCGGCGGCGCACGGTCACACAGCCCCCCGGGGAGCGCTCAGAAGAAGACCGACCGCCGCCGCACCAGCAGCTTGTAGAGCGTGTGCTGAATGGTCTCCCGCACCTGGTCGGTGAGGTTGAACATCAGCATCGGATCCTCCGCCGCCTCCGGCGGATAGCCGTCGGTGGGCAGCGGCTCGCCGAACTGGATCGTCCACTTCGTCGGCAGCGGCACCGCGCCCAGCGGACCCAGCCACGGGAAGGTGGGCGTGATCGGAAAGTACGGGAAGCCGAACAGCCGGGCGAGCGTGCGGGAGTTGCCGACCATCGGATAGATCTCCTCGGCACCGACGATGGAGCACGGCACGATCGGCGCTCCCGCCCGCAGCGCCGTCGAGACGAAACCGCCCCGCCCGAACCGCTGGAGCTTGTAGCGGTCCGCGAACGGCTTGCCCAGCCCCTTGAAGCCCTCCGGCATCACCCCGACGACCTCGCCCCGCTCCAGCAGCGTCTGCGCGTCCTCCGCGCAGGCGAGTGTGTGTCCGGCCTTGCGTGCGAGCGCGTTGACGAGCGGCAGCACGAACACCAGGTCCGCGCCCAGCAGCCGCAGCTGCCGGCCGGCCGGATGCTCGTCGTGCACGGCGACCTGGAGCATCAGCCCGTCCAGCGGGAGGGTGCCCGAGTGGTTGGCCACCACCAGCGCCGCGCCGTCCGCGGGTATGTTCTCCACCCCGCGCACCTCCACCCGGAAGTACTTCTCGAAGACCGGGCGCAGCAGTGTCATCAGCACCTGGTCGGTCAGCTCCTCGTCGAAGCCGAAGTCGTCGACCTCGTACTCCCCGGTGAGCCTGCGCCGCAGAAAGGCGAGACCCTCGGCGGCCCGCTCCTCCCACTCCCGGCCGAGCGCCCGCTCCAGCAACCCCGCGGGTTCCTTCGCCGCCGTGGAGCCGGCCGCGCCGGAGCGCCCAGCGGAGCCGCCTCCCGCCGAATCCTCCGGTCCGGCGCCCGCCGCAGCGGCGCCGGGCCCGGGCTGCCCGGACGATTCCCCGGCGCCTTGCGCCGGGTCCGGCCGCTGTCCGGACACCGCAGTCAGACGTGAGCGCCGCCCGGTGCCGCCGCGCCGACCGTCGCCGGCACCGCCCGGACCGGATTCCTCCCCGGACGCGGCACCGCCACCGGGCCGGGGTGTACCGGAGCGTCCCGCACGGGACGCGCGGGCGCCCTCCCCGGAGCTGCCGCGTCCGGCGGGCGACCCCGGGCCCCGGGAGCGGTCCCTGTCGTCGTCGAAGGGTATGACCTTCGCGTCAGCCATCCTGGCGGACCTCCTCCTGCCCCGCCGCGGCGGCGGTGCACGCTTGTGGGCCGGACTGTCCCGGCAGCAGTGCCGCGAACCGGTCGAGCGCGCCGGCGATGCCCTCCGGCGGCAGCAGCCCCGGGCCCTGCTCGTGCAGGAAGGCCTCCAGCGTCTCCGCTGTCGTCCGGCGCGGGGTGAAGCCGAGCACATCACGGGCCTGTGCGGTCCGCACCACCCGCCCGTGGGTGAGCAGCCGTATCTGTTCGGGCGAGAAGTCCGTCGCGCCCACCGAGCGCAGCACGCTCCGGCTCCAGCGGATCGCCGGCAGCAGCATCGGCACCGTCGGCCGGCCCAACCTCCGTGCGCACTGCGACAGCAGCAGCACACCGTCCCCGGCGATGTTGAACGTCCCGGCGGTGAGCGCGCCCGGGCGCGGCTCGCCCGCCGCCAGCCGCAGCACCTCGATCACGTCGTCGTCGTGCACGAACTGCAGCCGGGGGTCGTAGCCCAGCACGGTGGGCAGGACGGGCAGCGAGAAGTAGCCGGCGAGCGGTGACTCGGCGGCCGGACCGAGGATGTGGGCGAAGCGCAGCACGGTCACCGCGACATCCGGCCGACGCCGCGCGAATCCGCGTACGTACCCCTCGACCTCGACCGCGTCCTTGGCGAACCCCCCGGTGGGCAGGTCCCTGACAGGTGTCGCCTCGTCGAAGACGGCCGGATCGCGCGGCGCCGAACCGTAGACGCTCGTCGTCGATTTGATCACCAGCCGGCTGACGCTGGGCGCCTTCTGGCACGCCCCCAGCAACTGCATGGCGCCGATGACGTTGGTCTCCTTGACCGCTCCCCGCCCGGCACCTCCCAGCGCAGGCGGAGCGCCGTGCACATCCATGTGGACGACGGTGTCGACAGCGTGCTCGGCCAGCACCTTGCCGATGGCGGGCTGACGGATATCGGCCCGCACGAACTCCGCACCGTCCAACGGGTGCGCGGGCGGACGGGCGTCCACGCCGATCACCCGGCTCACCTCAGGCTCGTGCCGGATACGGCGTACGAATCGGCCACCGAGCGGTCTGGCGACCCCGGTGACGAGCACGACCTTGCCCACGATCCCTCCCTCACACCCCCGATACGGCCGGCGCCCCCGCACGAGCCGCACCGCGCAACCAAAGCAGAACCGCCGCCCTCCTCCCCGGCACGGAGAGAAAGGCGGCGGTCAGTGGCGTGCGGTGCGCTCGCTCACTTCTTGTTGCGACGCTGCACACGCGTCCGCTTCAGCAGCTTGCGGTGCTTCTTCTTCGCCATCCGCTTACGCCGCTTCTTGATGACAGAGCCCACGACTACCCTCGCTCACGGATCATCCCCGCATGGTGCGGGGCGAACTCATTTCGATACTCGGTGCGGGGCGTCCGAGCCCACACGACCTACATGGGGCCACCCTACCCGCCACCCGGGAATGGGCGTGAATCGAGGGGCATCGGGGCTCCGGTGCAGCGGTGAAACGTGCGCACCCGATCTTCGGCTAGGCGCTCTCCACCCCCACGTACGAATCCTCGAGATACTCGTGGACGGCCTTCTCCGGCACCCGGAAGGACCTGCCCACCCGGATCGCCGGCAGATGACCGCTGTGCACCAAGCGGTACACGGTCATCTTGGAGACTCGCATCACCGCGGCGACCTCCGCCACGGTCAAGAAGACGACCTCGTTCAACGGCCGTTCGTCAGCAGCCATGTCACACCTGAACCTTCCGCACATGTCGGGCGCCGGCTTCCCCTCCGGTGCCTCCTGCTCGCATGTGCGCTCCTCCCCAGATTAGGGGCGCGTGATGCAAGTGGTGAAGAGGAGTAGCGATCGCTCGCCTACCGTGACAGACACGCTCGATTGAGTACATAGCGAGTAAGCGCGCGGTAGTAGTCGCACTGCGCAGCGTCATCCGTCGGCACGCGCGGAACGCTCCGTCCCACCCCTGACTCCTGCCGTTCCGCGCCGAGCGCCACCCCCTGCGCACCTGGCGGCCCGGAAACCCCGCCACCCCACTGACCTGCGTCGAACGTCGAACCATCAGCCCCGCCAGGGACCTTGACCGCACCCCCTTCGCCCCCGTCGCGCCGGGCGGCTCCCTCCCCCCGGAAAAAGGCGGCGCACGCGTTCGCGCCCCGCGCACGCCCTCGTGTGCAAGCGCTGGTTGTGCAGAACAGCACGACCCCCCTCACGTAGGAGGAGCCGCACTGACGTACCCCGAATCACATCGCTATGTCGACACGCTTACCCACCGACAGTGCTAGTTCGAGGCACTCAGATGCCGACAGGCGTGGGGCCAATGTGACGTACTTGACCGGAAGTCGGTCAGGAGACAGCACGGAAGCGCGCTCCTCGATACCGCTCCCCGCGGGCAGGTCGGACAGCCGGCAGCAGCGAACGCCGGGAAATCCGTCCCGCGACTGCGGATACCCCGCACCGCCCGACCGCCAACCGGGCCCGGCGCGGAAACGATTCACCGCCCCTTGGACCGCCGTTCCCACGCCGCGGGCAACGAGCGCGACCGCGGGAACCGTCTGCGGGCCGCTGCGCCACGGCTCCGACAGGGTCCGACCGGCACAGCACCCAGGGCAGCCCAGAGGGCCGTACGCGGCGCGCTCCGGCGCTCCTGCCCGCGGTGCGGACGTCGGCCCGATGCCCCTCAGGGCAGCAGCCCGTGCGCGGGGAACACCGCCCGCCGGGTCGCCCGCACCGCCTGGTCCAGGCGGTCCGCCGGGTCGTATCCCTCGCCCCAGTCCCGCCAGCTCGGCTCCAGCCCGTCCGTCATCCGCAGCGGGGCGCCGGTACCGCCGGTACGCGCGTACACCTCCTGCCGCCACTCCTCGGGCACTTCGGTCTCCCCCGGCACCGGAGCACCCGCCGCGATCGCCACCAGATGCGTCCAGGTACGCGGCACCACGTCCACCACCGCGTAGCCACCACCGCCGGTCGCCAACCACCGGCCCCGCGCGTACGTGTGCGCCCAGGCGTGGGCCGCCTCGGCCGCCCGACGCTGCGCATCCACGCTCACCGCGAGGTGCGCCAGCGGGTCCTCGGCGTGGGTGTCCGCACCGTGCTGGGAGACCAGCACCTGCGGTCGGAACGCCTCCAGCAGCTCGGGGACCACCGCGTGCACGGCCCGCAGCCAGCCGGCGTCCGCCGTACCGGGCGGCAGCGCCACGTTCACCGCACCGCCTTCCGCCCCCGGACCTCCGCACTCCTCCGGCCAGCCGGTGCCGGGGAAGAGGGTGCCCGGATGCTCGTGCAGGGAGATCGTCAGTACCCGGGGATCGTCCCAGAACGCAGCCTGGACGCCGTCCCCGTGGTGCACGTCCAGATCGACGTAGGCGACCCGCTCAGCCCCGAGCTCCAGCAGCCGGGCGATGGCGAGCGCGGGATCGTTGTAGACGCAGAAGCCGGAGGCGCGGTCCGGCATGGCATGGTGCAGCCCGCCCGCGAAGTTCACCGCATGCAGCGCCCTGCCCTGCCACACGGCCTCGGCTCCGCCGACCGACTGTCCGGCGATGAGTGCGGAGACCTCGTGCATCCGGGCGAACGCCGGGTCGTCCATGGTCCCCAGGCCGTACCGTTCCTCGGCGGACGCGGGGTCGAGCGAGGCCCGGCGAACGGCGTCGATGTAGTCGGGCCGGTGCACCAGCCGCAGGGTGGAGTCCCCGAGGGGCCTCGCCGCGGCGACGCCGAGCTCCGGACTGCGCTCCACGCCCAGCGCCTCGATCAGGCGCTTGGTCAGCGCAAGCCGTACCGGGTCCATCGGATGGCCACGGCCGAAGTCGTAGCCGGTGACACCCTCGTCCCACATCAACTGCGCGCCGCCGCTCATGCCCGCCACCGTATCGGGCAGGCCCTGAACGTGAGAAAGCCCCGTCGGATGTCTCCGACGGGGCTTTCCCCACAATGAGTTCGGCGGCGTCCTACTCTCCCACACGCTCCCGCATGCAGTACCATCGGCGCTGAAAGGCTTAGCTTCCGGGTTCGGAATGTGACCGGGCGTTTCCCTCACGCTATGACCACCGAAACACGGTGAAACACACAACCAGCAGCACAACACCCACCCGACAACACGGGGATGGTGCTTGCACGGTTGTTGTCTCAGAACCGACACAGTGGACGCGAGCCTCTATGGACAAGCCCTCGGCCTATTAGTACCGGTCACCTCCACACGTTACCGTGCTTCCAGATCCGGCCTATCAACCCCGTCATCTCCAGGGAGCCTTAACCCCTCAAAGGGGGTGGGAGTCCTCATCTCGAAGCAGGCTTCCCGCTTAGATGCTTTCAGCGGTTATCCTTCCCGAACGTAGCCAACCAGCCATGCCCTTGGCAGAACAACTGGCACACCAGAGGTCCGTCCGTCCCGGTCCTCTCGTACTAGGGACAGCCCTTCTCAAGACTCCTACGCGCGCAGCGGATAGGGACCGAACTGTCTCACGACGTTCTAAACCCAGCTCGCGTACCGCTTTAATGGGCGAACAGCCCAACCCTTGGGACCGACTCCAGCCCCAGGATGCGACGAGCCGACATCGAGGTGCCAAACCATCCCGTCGATATGGACTCTTGGGGAAGATCAGCCTGTTATCCCCGGGGTACCTTTTATCCGTTGAGCGACGGCGCTTCCACAAGCCACCGCCGGATCACTAGTCCCGACTTTCGTCCCTGCTCGACCCGTCAGTCTCACAGTCAAGCTCCCTTGTGCACTTACACTCACCACCTGATGACCAACCAGGCTGAGGGAACCTTTGGGCGCCTCCGTTACATTTTAGGAGGCAACCGCCCCAGTTAAACTACCCACCAGACACTGTCCCCGATCCGGATCACGGACCCAGGTTAGACATCCAGCACGACCAGAGTGGTATTTCAACAACGACTCCACGAACACTGGCGTGTCCGTATCACAGTCTCCCACCTATCCTACACAAGCCGAACCGAACACCAATATCAAGCTGTAGTAAAGGTCCCGGGGTCTTTCCGTCCTGCTGCGCGAAACGAGCATCTTTACTCGTAGTGCAATTTCACCGGGCCTATGGTTGAGACAGTCAAGAAGTCGTTACGCCATTCGTGCAGGTCGGAACTTACCCGACAAGGAATTTCGCTACCTTAGGATGGTTATAGTTACCACCGCCGTTTACTGGCGCTTAAGTTCTCAGCTTCACCACACCGAAATGTGACTAACCGGTCCCCTTAACGTTCCAGCACCGGGCAGGCGTCAGTCCGTATACCTCGCCTTACGGCTTCGCACGGACCTGTGTTTTTAGTAAACAGTCGCTTCTCGCTGGTCTCTGCGGCCACACCCAGCTCAGACAGCACGTGCCCTCACCAGACATGGCCCCCCTTCTCCCGAAGTTACGGGGGCATTTTGCCGAGTTCCTTAACCATAGTTCACCCGAACGCCTCGGTATTCTCTACCAGACCACCTGAGTCGGTTTAGGGTACGGGCCGCCACACAACTCGCTAGAGGCTTTTCTCGACAGCACAGGATCATCCACTTCACCACAAACGGCTCGGCATCAGGTCTCACCCCTGTAACGAGGAACGGATTTCCCTACTCCTCGGGCTACACCCTTACCCCGGGACAACCATCGCCCGGGCTGGACTACCTCACTGCGTCACCCCATCACTCACCTACTACAAGCTCGGACCGTCGGCTCCACCACACCCGGACTCCGAAGAGACCAGGAGGCTTCACGGACTTAGCATCACCTGATTCGATGTCTGACGCTGCATAGCGGGTACCGGAATATCAACCGGTTCTCCATCGACTACGCCTGTCGGCCTCGCCTTAGGTCCCGACTTACCCTGGGCAGATCAGCTTGACCCAGGAACCCTTAGTCAATCGGCGCACACGTTTCCCACGCATGTATCGCTACTCATGCCTGCATTCTCACTCGTGAACCGTCCACAACTCGCTTCCACGGCTGCTTCACCCGGCACACGACGCTCCCCTACCCACCCCAACAGGCGTTAGCCCTCATGTTGGAGTGACACGACTTCGGCGGTGTACTTGAGCCCCGCTACATTATCGGCGCGGAATCACTTGACCAGTGAGCTATTACGCACTCTTTCAAGGATGGCTGCTTCTAAGCCAACCTCCTGGTTGTCTCTGCGACTCCACATCCTTTCCCACTTAGCACACGCTTAGGGGCCTTAGTCGATGCTCTGGGCTGTTTCCCTCTCGACCATGGAGCTTATCCCCCACAGTCTCACTGCCGCGCTCTCACTTACCGGCATTCGGAGTTTGGCTAAGGTCAGTAACCCGGTAGGGCCCATCGCCTATCCAGTGCTCTACCTCCGGCAAGAAACACACGACGCTGCACCTAAATGCATTTCGGGGAGAACCAGCTATCACGGAGTTTGATTGGCCTTTCACCCCTAACCACAGGTCATCCCCCAGGTTTTCAACCCTGGTGGGTTCGGGCCTCCACACGGTCTTACCCGCGCTTCACCCTGCCCATGGCTAGATCACTCCGCTTCGGGTCTTGAACACGCTACTCAAACGCCCTCTTCGGACTCGCTTTCGCTACGGCTCCCCCACACGGGTTAACCTCGCAACATGCCGCAAACTCGCAGGCTCATTCTTCAAAAGGCACGCAGTCACGACGTTACGTGCAAGCACGCAACGCGACGCTCCCACGGCTTGTAGGCACACGGTTTCAGGTACTCTTTCACTCCGCTCCCGCGGTACTTTTCACCATTCCCTCACGGTACTATCCGCTATCGGTCACCAGGGAATATTTAGGCTTGACGGGTGGTCCCGCCAGATTCACACAGGATTTCTCGGGCCCCATGCTACTTGGGAGTCCCACAAACAAGTCGCTGGCATTTCAGCTACGGGGGTCTTACCCTCTACGCCGGGCCTTTCGCATGCCCTTCGCCTACACCAACAATTTTTCACTCGTCCAACAGCCGGCAGACCATTGA